>NZ_BORE01000004.1:0-394392 GCF_018333015.1 Bacillus sp. J14TS2
TGGTGAATGAACATAGAGTTCACTGTTAGTTGCTACTTACTAAACCATTTTTTGGAAATTCACGGTGGTAGGTGTATTTCCTATACTTAAAAATGGGAAAAAAAGTATTTGACATAGTACGCTAAACAAGAACAAAAGCGCAAGCGCCCGTTTAGCGACGTACAAACTTTCATAGTAAGGATGAACAGCTAAAAACGCGTCGTCCTGGCGCAACGCTGTTCCGACCTACATCCTGTAGGCCTGAGATAAAGGATACACGGCGAAGCATGAGCCGATGTTGACTTATCATAGGAAGAAGCTGAAAGTTTGCTAGTCGCTGGGCGCTGGATCTAGACGACAAAAATCAAAATTATAACTTATCCACAAGCGTCAATTTTATAGTTTCCTTAACAATAGAAAAAGCACAAAATTCTTTATGAATTTTGTGCTTTTCTTCTATATTATCATAAAAAGATAAACGGGTTTGTATCTTCCTCTGATGGAAATATATTCACATCAAGTCGACTACTTTTACATTCATCCCTGAGGATCTCCGATACACCCTTCTTCATAATTTTTTCAACATTATGGCCAGGATCGACAATATTTAACCCGAGATTCATTGCATCATGGGCTGTATGATAATAGAAATCTCCTGTGACATAAACATCAGCCCCTTTGAATTTAGCTTGAGAGAAGTATTTATTGCCATCCCCGCCCAATACAGCGACTTTTTTCACTTTGTCCTCTAGATTACCAACAACTCGTATCCCAGGAGAATCCAATACTTTCTTAGTGAAAAGGGCAAAATCTCCTAGAGACATTTCTTCTGATAACTCCCCGATTTTTCCAAGTCCAAGCTCTTCCCCTTTTAAAGCAAGATCATAGAGATCATATGCCGGCTCTTCATAAGGATGTGCTTTCAAAATCGCTTTGATTACCCTTTTCTCTATTTCAACAGGGTAAACAGTCTCCACTTTCACTTCTGGAACGGCCTCAAGCTTTCCATACCGCCCAATATATGGGTCCGTATGATCGCCTGGTAAAAACCGCCCAGTCCCTTCTGCTGAGAAGGAACAATGACTATAATCCCCAATTGCTCCAGCACCAACTTCTCCTAAGGCAGTGCGTATCTTTTCCTCATCCTCTACGGGAACATAGACAGCTAATTTTCTTAGTTGCTGTTCATAAGTTGGAACAAGAATAGACGTATTTTCAAGCTTGAGCGCTTCAGCTAACATATCATTTACGCCCCCTTTTGCTATATCTAGGTTCGTATGGGCAGCATAAACAGTTATATCATGTTTTAGCAGCTTGGCCACAATTCTACCTTGGGCTAAGTCTGTTTGGATCTTTTTCATCGGCCGAAAAATCATCGGATGGTGCGCAATAATCAAATCGACCTCTTTTTCAATCGCCTCATCGACAACATTTTCTAATACATCTAAGGCAATCATAATATTTTTTACAGGCTTTTGAAATGAACCTACTTGTAGACCAATTGGATCTCCTTCAAACGCATACTTCTTTGGTGCAAACTGTTCAAATAATTGAATGATTTGACCTGCCTTTACTTCCTTCACATAATCTCCTCCCTTACTATGGCTATTTTGTTTATGAGCACTTGTTTTTTCTTCTCTATTACTTGATTCCGCTCTGCCTTATTTAATTCTAGTAACACTTTTTCCCATATTCGCAGTTCACCATGCCACTTTTGCTTAAAAAGGTCGTCCTTTTTTTTCAATAAGAATGGTCCTAATAAAAATTCCTTGCTTACATCTGTATAAGGAAGGGATGGATTACCATGTTCAGCTACAAGAACTTCATAATATTTCCCCTCTTCCTCTATCAACTGTTCAGCTATAAGCTGCCAGTTTTGCTCATAGAGCCACTTTCGTACTTTTTCAGCAGCTATATTGGGCTGAAGAATCAAACGGCTTACAGAGGCTAATTTTTGCTTCTGAGCCGATAATATTTCTGTAATTAGACTTCCTCCCATTCCAGCAATGATAATACAGTCTACTTGATCCGTGGATTGAAGCACTTCCAAGCCATTTCCCTTTCGAACCGAGATTTTGTCTGTTAAATGAGCCGCCTCAACCTGTTTAAGAGCTGATTGATAAGGTCCTTCTACAACCTCTCCAGCAATGGCGGAGATGGCGATTCCCTTTTTTACAGCGTAACATGGCAAGTATGCGTGGTCTGAACCAATATCAGCAATGCTCATACTTGATTTAATAAATGAAACAACGGTTTCCAATCTTTTCGACAGTTTTTCACTATTCATTCCATCACCCTTATTAGGAAAAGCGTAAGCGCCTTGGTGTAAGAAGAAAGGCTATGTTCGCGACGTCCTGTCACTTCGTCTGCACTCGTACTTCCTATATGTCGCAACGCCTTTCTGACCAACATCCTGTTGCCCTCTGACAAGCAAATATTGCTGAACCTTGGAAGGACGATCCTTCCCTTCATAGGTTTAGGCTTATTAAGCAGAACATCGACTAAAGGCGCGACATCCCGTGAGCTTCTCGGGGCAAGGCGCTGGAGCTAGATCCAGTATTAGCCAAATTTATACTTCTTATCTTTTAAAGTTAAAAGAGTTCCTTGCAAAATGCAAAGAACTCTTCTTACATACTTGGTTATTTTAGATTTGCCACATACTCAGCCATTTCATCAATATTATCTGGTTCTACCAATCCAGCTGGCATTCCACCATCTGTTCCATTGGTTAGAATCTCGGCAATTTCTTCTTGGGAAAGCCCTGTTCCATGAAGTGAAGGACCAGCACCGCCTTCTAGATTTTCACCATGACAGGAAATACAAGTTTGAGTTGCGTATGATTCAGGATCAAAAGCGACTTCTTCTTCGCCACCTTCTTCTCCTTCATTAGCTATTTCTTTAGCGTCCCCAATCCCTTTAATCCCGAGGAAAAAAATGATGACAAATCCCATTGCAAAAATTAGAAAATAGGGAACGAGTGGATTACGTTTCACTACTTAAGCCCTCCTTAGTAAGATCACTATGTATACAATATAAATTATGCTTCAAACAACTCTATTTTACTCGAAATACAAAAAAAGTAAAAGCTTTTGCAGTAAAATTCATGTATTATTCAATATTTAGCCAAAAATGACTTGCTAAATGATCATAACGAGAAGCAATAATAGTGTGGCGATAAAACCCGATAACGTGAAAAATAGCTTTTTCCCAATCAGTCCACCAACAATCCACATCATACAATTTAATAGTAGAAGCCAATATAAGCTAGCTGTCTTATTTTCAAAAAAAGCCGCATTGATTTGAACGGTATAAAAGAGTAGTAAAAAAGCTGCCGTAATATAGACAAGCATAGGATTTGATTTTTTTTTACGAAAATAAAACCAACAAAAAATAAGGACGACGACAAAAATAGACAGAAAAAGCGTTTGCATTCCAAATGAAATAGCTGTAATATATGTTATTACAGCCATTACTACGATAAATGTTACTAGCAGTAATGACAAAATAGCTTCCCATTGAAACATATTCTTGTTTCTTTTCCGTTTTTTGGGCTGTTGGTTTTCATCTCCCTGTGTATACAAGGCGATGAGGTAATCACAGTAATGCTCTGGAAGAATTTTATGCTCCTTCCAGAAATTGATTTCATGTAATAGGACGGTTTTTTTATCATCCTTCATTCGGAGTTGCCTCTCTTTTATATTATTGAAAAAGCATTATTATAAATCGTTAATAGGAAAGAGGGAGGGGGCAGACAACTGCCATCCCTCTCAGTAAAGAAAAAGTTTACTTCCGAAACCAGAAGTAAACTGTAAGTATTCCGGATTATTCTAAAAAGTCTTTTAGTCGCTTACTTCTGCTAGGATGTCTTAGTTTTCTAAGGGCCTTCGCTTCAATCTGTCTTATCCGCTCTCTTGTGACACCGAAAACTTTGCCTACCTCCTCAAGCGTGCGTGTACGACCATCATCAAGCCCAAAACGAAGTCTTAGCACATTTTCTTCTCGATCTGTCAATGTGTCTAATACATCTTCTAGCTGTTCTTTTAGAAGTTCGTAAGCAGCATGCTCTGATGGCGATGTCGCTTCTTGGTCTTCAATAAAATCACCTAAATGGGAATCATCTTCTTCTCCAATGGGTGTTTCTAATGACACAGGCTCTTGCGCGATTTTCAAAATTTCACGGACTTTATCTGGTGTCATGTCCATTTCTTCAGCAATTTCTTCTGGAGTTGGTTCACGACCTAAATCCTGTAATAATTGACGTTGTACTCTGATCAATTTATTGATCGTTTCGACCATATGCACGGGAATCCGGATGGTTCTCGCCTGATCAGCAATTGCTCTTGTAATAGCTTGACGGATCCACCACGTTGCATACGTACTAAATTTGAACCCTTTATCATAGTCGAATTTTTCAACTGCCTTAATGAGACCCATATTGCCTTCTTGAATCAAGTCTAAAAACAGCATACCGCGACCTACATAGCGCTTGGCAATACTTACAACAAGTCGCAGATTCGCTTCAGCTAATCGTTTCTTGGCTTCCTCGTCACCTTGTTCAATTCGCTTAGCCAATTCAACCTCTTCTTGAGCTGATAAAAGGTCTACACGTCCTATTTCCTTCAAATACATTCTCACTGGATCATTAATTTTTACACCTGGGGGAACACTCAGGTCATTTAAATCAAATTCTTCTTCACTTTCTTTTTGAATATCACTAACATTTGGAACCTCTTCCTCATCGGAATCTTCAACTAACTCTACCCCTTGATCTGTAAGATGCTCATAAAATTCATCCAGTTGATCAGAATCCAAGTCAAAATGACCTAGTTTTTCTCCAATTTTTTCGTATGTTAAAGTTCCAACTTTTTTACCTTGTTCAATCAATTGATCTCTCGCTTGATCTACAGTAAGTTCAGTATCAGTTTCATTGGAACGAGCTGATTTTTCAGCCATGCATTTTCCTCCTTCCAACATTAAGCTAACGCGATGCTTGTTTACGTATGCTAGGCTGTATTAATGCCATTAAGCTTCGTAAAACTCCTTAAACAATGGTTAGCTTCTACAGCATAAATATCATTTTTCACATGTATTCTTGCTCATCGAAGTAAAAGAATTAAGCTATATACAATCAAAGAGATCGGCGCAATTCCACTATTTCCTTAGCCAATTCTATTGCTTTCCCAAATTCCTTCTTTCGTTCAGCTGCTTTTTGTTCTGCTTGCTTTTCTTTTATCATTAACAATTTAGGATATTTCAACACATGGCCCACATAATCATTTAACTCTTTTTCACTATATTCATGATCAACAGCCAACATCTCTATTTCAGAAACAATTTTTCGTAATTTTACATCTGGAAGATAATTCATAAATAAACTTGAGTCTGGTTTATTTCCTTCCTCATAATAGCCAAGCAAATACGTAACGATCGCTTGATGCTCATCATAATGGAAGGCTCCATCCCCCATCATTTCCATGATTCGGTAAACTAATTCCTCTTGTTGCATCATTTTAGCAATTAATTGTCGTTCAGCTAATGCGATTGCTGGCAATCGTTGTTGTTTCGGAAGATCTGCTATTGGATGTTCTGATTGTCGCACCTCTGTCTGTTGTTGTTCGATTTCTTTAATGACAGGTGGTTGAATCCGATCATTTAGTTGCGACATTAAAGCTTCAAGAGACAGAGAAAATTCTTCAGACAACTGTCTTACATACATATCCCGTTCTACAGCGTTCCCTAACTTGGCAATTTCTATGATGGCACTATCGATAAAGCTGAGTAAATCCCCCTCATGTTGAAGGTTTTTCCCTCTTCGAAAATAAAATAACTTAAAAGCCATCCATGTTTGAGCATTCCCTATTACATCCGCACGGAATTTTTCTTCTCCATATTGCTGAATGTAGTCATCGGGATCCAATTGCTCAGGCAATTGAGCTACGGTCACATCCATCCCGAATCTTTCTAGTAAAGAACCTGATTTAAAAGCTGCCTCCACCCCTGCATCATCTGAATCAAGACAAAGGACAATGGTATTTGATAATCTTTTTAATAGCTGAATATGTTTTTCCGTTAGGGCTGTCCCCATAAGAGCGACACTATTGGAAACTCCAGCTCGATCGGCAGATATTACATCCGCAAAGCCTTCAAATAAAACTGTATATCCAACCCTGCGTATATGACTCCTTGCTTGGTAGTAATTGTACAAAAGTGAGCTTTTATGAAAAAGCAATGTTTCTGGAGTATTTAAATACTTTGGATGGTCTTCGTCTGAAAGGGATCTCGCTGAAAATGCGATAACTTTCCCTTTTTCATTTAGAAGTGGAAACATAATGCGATTGCGGAAACGATCAACAAAAGCCTGATCTTTGTTCCGACGAGCTAGCAATCCGGCTTTATCCATGGTTTCTAAAGAAAAGCCATGCTGTTCTAAATAATTCACCGCGAAATTCCACTCCGGCAAAGAATAGCCGATATTAAATTTTTGAATACTCTCCTTTGTAAAACCTCTTTTAAGTAAATGTTGAAGAGCATCGGCTCCTTCATTGGTGTTCAAGAGCAGATGATGGTAGAATTTTGTTAGCAATTCATGGGCCTTGATCATCTCAGCTTGCTCGGGAGGTAATGAACTCTGGTTATCGTTATAGGCGCTTGGGTCTATTTGAAGTTCAACATTTCCTTTCGCAGCAACCTTTTCAGCCGCTTCTTGAAAGGAGGTTCCTTCCATTTCCATAATAAAAGAAAAGGCATTTCCTCCCATCCCACAACCAAAGCAATGAAAGATTTGCTTTTCCTGTGAAACAGAGAATGATGGAGTATTTTCACCATGAAAAGGACACAGTCCAAAATAATTACGGCCCTGTTTTCTTAGCTGAACGTATTCACTAATTACATCAACGATGTCAACCGATTGTTTTATCTCGGCAATCTTATCCTCAGGAATCCTTGCCACACAGTCCATCTCCATCTATTAAAGTTAAACTTATTAACACGTTAAAGAAGATGTAAGAGATGATGAATTTTTTTATTTTCATCTAACTAGTTAAACATCCTCCTTATTCAATGAAAATAGCATATTTTTTGCCATTTATTTTTAATTCGACGCAAATGTTGAATCTCCTTCAAAATTCGACAACAATTCACAAAGAGTTTTTATAAACCTATTTCGATCACCATCAGTGAACGTCTTAGGCCCCTTACTGTAGTTCCCTTTTTTTCTTTCGATAGCAGATAAGTATCGAAAATCAAGGGCTGTTTGAATGGAGTCTTCTTTAAAAGGCACTCCACGTGGTGATAACACATGGACATTTCTCGCTAACGCTAAGCTAGCTAAGCCTATATCCTGTGTAATTAACAGATTGTTCGGGTGAAGATGATTTAAAATATAGAGATCTGCCGAATCCCTTCCAGGATCTACAAACACCCAATCTTCCTGATCATTTAAATCAGTAGGTTTATGATCGTAGGAAGCCACAAAGCGAACATGCCAGCCGTATTGATCTGCGGCTTTCATTATTTCCTTTTTTACAGGACATGCATCTGCATCAACAAATATGCGTTTATTATCTATAATTCTACATCACTCCGCTGATTCCTTCTTATTATGAAAAGTAATTAAGGAAACATGTCGTTTTTTCCCGTCTCCGGTAACTCTCCATTGTCCCTAGTGTATTCCTAAACGTTTTGCACTAAACCTTTTTTAGGCACTTATTGAACACAAAACTATATTATAACGTATTTCTAATAGTTTTGCCATGATTAACAACTGAATAATTTATCCTTTTCGGTGATTCATATAACTAATAATCAAATTAGCTGTTTCCTCTACCGCCTTATTCGTAACATCAATAATCGTACAACCAATTTTTTCGGAAATGAAATCAAAATATTCCAATTCTCTTTTTATTCTTTCGATGTTCGCATAACTTGCATTATCATTTAATCCTAGGGCGATTAATCTCTCTCGGCGGATATGGTTCAATTTTTCCGGACTAATTTTCAAACCAATACATCTTTTAGGGTCCACAGTAAACAACTCTTTGGGAGGGTCTATCTCAGGAAGAACTGGGACATTGGCCACTTTGATACTTTTTAATGCCAAGTGTTGGGATAAAGGTGTTTTCGAGGTTCTAGAAACTCCAATCAAAATAATATCAGCTCGCAGTAATCCCCGGGGGTCACGTCCATCATCATATTTAACTGCAAATTCAATTGCTTCAATTCGCTTAAAATAATCTTCATCTAACTTTCTTACTAAGCCAGGTTCATTTAATGGTGCTCTTTCAAATTTCTTTTCAAATTTATCCATTAATGGCCCCATGATATCAATCCCATTAATCTGATGCATGTATGTCATTCTTTGCATATATTCCCTTATCTCAGGTTTCACTAATGTGTACACAATCATTCCTTGATCCTTAATAGCTTTTGCTATGATTTGATCAATATCTTCCTTGTTCTCGATATAGGGATAACGATTAATTAAGGCATCTGAACCATTAAACTGCCTTAATGCTGCAATGGTTACAAGTTCAGCAGTCTCCCCTACAGAGTCTGATACTACATAAATAATAGGCTCAGTCACTAACTACACAACCCCTTTTGGAAGAGGCTGGGGCATAATTACAACGTTAAGCTCCAAAGACGAACAATGCATTACCTTTAGCGGAGGAAATATACGTAGACACCTGCGGGAAGTGAGAGTTCGGCAAAGCCTGAGGAAACTTGACACGCCCCGAGGAAAGCGAAGCATATTTCCGAAGCAGGGGTATATGCCCCCTAGTAATTCGATTTTTTCTTTGGTGCAAATACTTATGACCCAGTCTCTTTAATTTCAGACCCGCACGCAGCAGGTCAGAAGTCTTCAAATCATTACATCACTGAACAGGCGCTTGCGCTTTTGTTTCATCCAGCTCCAGCGCCTAGCCCCTCGAGGTCAAATAACCCTGAATCTAGAAAGGGAAAAACCCCCTTCCTAGTTTCAGGAACATTTGCTTGTCGGGGCTGATCAAGGCGCTTGCGCTTTTGTTTACTTCACGAGTATTTTATTCATATCTGCGAATTGATAGATGAGTTTAGCTAATTTTTTCATTTGTGCCAAGCGATTTGTTTTAAGTGATTCGTTTTCTGTCATGACCATAGTATGATCGAAATAAGCTGAAATCACTGGTTCTAAGGTGGCTAGTGATTGATAACGGGCTTCCACAGAGTGATCATTTGTCATTAAGGTTTCTACTTGCTGCCACTCTTCATACAATTTCTTTTCATATTCATTTTCGAAAAGATCCTTATGAATGTTTGCGGTTTGCTCTGCTTTGCTTGCGATATTTAGTACTCTTGATAATGATTCGACAATGGCCTTAAAGTTTGGTTGTTGACTATTTCGTTCCAATAGTTCAGCTCTTTGAAGGAGCTCTGGGATACTATTCCACTCACTGTCTAATATAGCTTCCACAATATCATATCGAATTCCTTTTTCTTCTAATAAATAATTTAATCTTAGTCTGAAAAACTTTTTAAGTTGTTCGTATAGTTCTTGATTACCTTCTTGATGATTTCCTTTTAAAACTAATTTGAATAGGGCTGGTAAGGTTATATCCCAGTTTTTCACCTGCAATATCTTTACGATTCCGGCAGCCTGTCGTCTGAGAGCATAAGGGTCCTGTGAACCAGTTGGCACTAAGCCGATCGAAAAGGAAGAAACGATCGAATCCAATTTATCAGCTATACTGATCACTGAGCCGACAATCGAACTTGGCGCCGGGTCCTCTGGATGAATCGGTTGGTAATGTTCTCTGATGGCTTGGGCTACTTCAGGTTTCTCACCGTGGAGCAAAGCATACTTTTCCCCCATAATTCCCTGCAATTCTGGAAATTCATCCACCATATTCGTCACTAAATCAAACTTACTAATTTCAGCCGCTCTGCTAATTGAGGCTTTTTCCAGCTCTGAAACATCCAGCATCTGTGCGATTTCTTCCGCGATCGATGTTACTCTCTTTACTTTCTCTGCAAGTGTTCCAAGCTTTTCATGGTACACAATATTTTTTAACTTCTCTAGTGCTTGGTCAATGGACAATTTTTGATCTTCATGATAGAAGAAATCCGCATCTTGCAAACGGGCACGGAGCACTTTTTCATTTCCTCTCATGACGGTTTCCAAATGTCGATGATCACCGTTTCGAACAGCAATAAAATGAGGAAGGAGCTGATTGTTTTGGTCTTCGACTGGAAAATATCGCTGGTGCTCCTTCATGGAGGTAATTAAGACTTCTTTCGGTAATTCAAGGAAGCTATTTTGGAAAGAACCTTGAAAAACAGTTGGATATTCCACAAGATTTGTAACCTCTTCTAATAATGTCGGGTCAACGGGAATAATCCAGTTTTGTTCATCCGCTAGTTTTGCTATTTGTTCTTTGATCGCTGCTTTCCTTTTTTCATAATCTGCAATCACATACTGGCCAAGTAACAGTTGTTCATATTCTTTTGGCGCTGTTAAGCGAATCCTCTCACCTAGAAAACGATGCCCATACGTTTGATTACCTGAATCCACATTGGCGACGGTGAATGGGATGATATTTTGCCCAAATAAAGCAACAATCCAACGAATGGGGCGGATATAACGTGTGTTTAAATTTCCCCAGTGCATATTATTTGGAAAATGAAGTGATGTAATAATTTCTTTCAGATCCGATAAGATTTCTTCCGTTGCACGCCCCTTTTCAAATTTCTGAACAAAAGCGTACTCTACCCCTTTTAATTCTTTAAAAAAGATATCACCTACTTTTGCTCCCTGAGATTTCGAAAAACCGACTGCGGCTTTTGACCAATTCCCTTCTTGATCCAATGCAATTTTCTTTGTCGGTCCCTTCACTTCTAATTCCGTATCTTCTTGGGATTCAGCTACATTGGATACAAGGACCGCTAACCTTCTCGGAGTCGAAAACGCGCGCACTTCTCCAAATTCTATTTTTCTTTCCTTTAACCACTCTTTAGTTTTTTTCTGTAATTGATCGGCAGCATCTAATACAAATCGAGCAGGAATTTCTTCAAGCCCAATTTCCAGCAATATATCTTGATTACTCATAATTGGCTTCCTCCTTTTGTTCTAGCATTGGAAAACCAAGTTTTTCCCGTTCCTCATAAAATGTTTTGGCAACTTGTCTAGCCATACTTCTCATTCTCCCGATATACCCGGTTCTTTCGGTTACAGAAATAGCACCTTTCGCATCAAGTAAATTAAAAACATGCGAACATTTTAAGATATAATCATAAGCTGGATGAACTAAACCATACTTCATCTGTTCCTTTGCTTCTGTTTCGTATGTGTTAAACAAATCGAATAACATTTTCTGATTCGATGTTTCAAATGCATACTTCGAATGTTCAAATTCTGGTTGGTAGAAAATGTCACGAATTGTAAATCCATTCGTCCATTCAAGATCAAATACATTTTCTTTATCCTGAATATAAGAAGCCAACCTTTCGATCCCATATGTTAATTCAACAGATACAGGTTTACATTCCAATCCACCCACCTGTTGAAAATAAGTAAATTGTGTGACTTCCATTCCATCAAGCCAAACTTCCCAGCCAAGACCCGCACAACCGAGAGAAGGATTTTCCCAATTATCTTCTACAAACCGAATATCATGCTCGAGTGGATCAATGCCAATTGCTTTTAAAGACTCTAAATACATTTCTTGAATATTGTCTGGAGATGGTTTCATAATCACCTGAAATTGATGATGTTGATATAAACGATTTGGATTTTCTCCATAACGACCATCTGCTGGTCTTCTTGATGGCTCTATATAGGCCACATTCCAAGGCTCTGGACCAATGGCCCTTAAAAATGTATAAGGACTCATGGTACCTGCCCCTTTTTCTACATCATAAGCCTGCATAAGAATGCACCCATAGTCAGACCAATGCTTTTGTAAGGTCAAAATCATCTCTTGAACATTCACTTCTGTTCATCCTCCATTCAATTTAAACATCAAAAAAACTCTCATCTCTATGCTTTTAGCATAGGGACGAGAGTTTACCCGCGGTTCCACCCTATTTGCTACTGTTAGCAGCCAACTTTTTCCATTTGCTGTTCAGGAATGCCGTTCACAGAATCTTCATACCTGGCTTTCACCATTCCAGGTTCGCTAAAATGAAACGATTTTCTGTTACTCTTTTCCTTCTTCACAGTCTAAATAAATGTTCTATAAGAAGAAAATAGCTGAAATTTGAGCAAAAGTCAATATTTACCGTTATATCAGTCAGTAAATTAGTCACCTAATTGGTTCTTCCACTTCCCTAATTGA
Source organism: Bacillus sp. J14TS2 (assembly GCF_018333015.1). Lineage (NCBI taxonomy): Bacteria > Bacillati > Bacillota > Bacilli > Caryophanales > Bacillaceae > Bacillus > Bacillus sp. J14TS2. The sequence continues at coordinate 12,291 of NZ_BORE01000004.1, forward strand.
TCTAAAAAACGCTTCGTCTTTAAATTCAAACCAGAAAATTCATCGTAATAAGTGGAAATAACGTCTCGAAGTTCCTTTTTCGTTCCCTCTTTTACTGATATTGATCCTAGTCTATGGATATCAAAGAAATAAAATAATCTTAACAACTTAATCGTATTTTGCGAGACCGGAAAATAATGCGGATCCTTTTGGAAACAATTTTGACAGATTAGACCATTTTCTTTAATCGAAAAACCGAAGGATGCCTCAGTGTTTCCACAAAGAGCACAGTGATTCATCTCAGGATATAACCCAAAAACATTGAGCATTTTCATTTCAAATATATTTGTGATAATGTCAGGATCGTATCCTTCATTGATGTAGAGCAATGTTTGATAAAGTAATTCAAATAAAAATGGATTACTCTCTTTTTCTTCGGTTCCCTTATCAAGCAATTCGACAATATAGGAAGCATAAGCTGTTTTAAAAATATCTTCCCTTATATATCGAAGGGATGAAATCATTTCTCCTTGCTGAATTGTCCCTAATCCTCGTGTTCCGCTGATAACAAAGTATCCGTATGTAAAGAGCTGGGAAACGCTGGACAACCGATTACTTGGTTTCTTAGCTCCCCTGGCCATTCCAGCGATTTTTCCAGCCTCTCTTGTGTAGATTGTCACAATTTTATTTGATTCCCCATAATCTGTTGTTCTAATGACAATACCTTCAAATTTATTTACCATTGATTTTATCCCCTTTCACTGCATTCACAGCATTTGGGATAATTCACACGCTTAAGTCACTTGTGTGCAGTCTGCTTCGTCCGTATTTTCCCTACATGGCAGAATATTCAAATGCTCTTCTTTTTCAAGTTCTTTTAGAAGCAGATACGTATTGACATTACCTGTTTCTTTGAAAACTTTCCACGTAAATTCATACATTTTAAAATTCCCGCCTTTCCAAGTGATCAATTATTTTTCGTCTTCTCTAAGATAAAGCCGAATAAGATTATTTTCCCATCATCTCTTCTAACCATACTGTATAAAATTTGTCAAAGTTCCTTATATGTGTCAATATTCCTCTTCAGTAAAACCATAATCACGTAAATGGAACGCTTTATTTCGCCAATCCTTTTGGACCTTTACCCACAATTCTAAATAAACTTTTGACCCAAGTAACTTTTCAATATCCTCTCTAGCTCGTTTGCCGATTTCCTTTAACAGTTTCCCTTGTTTTCCGATGACAATCCCTTTTTGCGAGTCTCTCTCCACAATAATAGTAGCCATTACATCAATCATTTCTTTTTCCTTACGCCGTTCCATTTTATCAATCACCACAGCAAGGGAATGTGGTACCTCTTCCCTCGTTAAATGAAGCGCTTTCTCACGGATCATTTCCGATACAATGAACCTCTCAGGATGATCGGTAACCTGGTCTGCAGGATAAAATTGAGGACCTTCTTCAAGCCGTACCCGGATTTGTTCCAGTAGACGTTCAACATTATTTCCTTCTATTGCTGAAATCGGAATAATTTCTGCAAAATCATATTTTTCCTTATAAGTATCTATAGTGGTTAAAAGCGTATCTGGAGAAATAAGATCAATTTTATTGATCACAAGAAAAACTGGTGTTTGGATTCCACTTAGTTTATCCAAGATGAACTCTTCACCGCGTCCAAACCCTTCCTCAGCATTTACCATAAATAAAATAAGATCTACCTCTTTTAAGGAATTGACTGCAATTTTCATCATGAAATCGCCTAGTTTATGCTTCGGTTTATGGATGCCTGGTGTGTCTATAAAAATCATTTGTGCATCGTCTGTTGTTAAAACACCTTGAACTTTATTTCTTGTCGTTTGCGGCTTATCACTCATAATGGCAATTTTTTGACCGATTACGCGATTCAAAAAAGTGGATTTCCCCACATTCGGCCTACCAATGATAGAAATAAAACCAGATTTAAAAACTTCACTTTCTTCATTTCGATTCATCATGTATATCCTCCGCTGTAAATGCAAATGGCAATAGTTCTTCGACTGTTGTCTGTTGTTGATCTCCTTGGAGATTGGTTAAAATCACTGGCATATCCCTTGGACAGAACTCCGCTAAGACTTGGCGACATGCTCCACATGGAGGTACAGGCCGCGCTGTGTCAGCTATCACAAGTAATGTAGTAAATTCTGTTTCACCTTCTGAGACTGCTTTAAAAATCGCTGTCCGCTCTGCACAGTTCGTCATCCCGTAAGATGCATTTTCAATATTGCATCCTGTAAAAAGCTTTCCATCTTTGGTCAAAACAGCTGCCCCAACCGCAAATGTAGAATAGGGAACATAAGCTCTTTCTCTTGCATCGCTCGCTGCTGTTACCAATTGCTCCATATTCAAATAGTTCTCCTCATCTTTCATACCTTATTTTACTACAAATTCATTCAAAAGTTATCATTTTCAAGAAAGTTTTTTGAACATTTCCATTTCATGATCGAAAATGACCGTAAAATTATTTTACCGTACCTGCTTAACACATTCAAATTCTGGCATAGCTTTTTTTGCTAAATGGGTAAAAATGGGCGAATGCGCATACACCCTATTATATTTCTAAAAAAAAAAGAGCTTCAAAAAAATCAATTTTAGAAGCTACTTAATGAAATAACTGTATGATTTTTGGGCCTAAAATAAGGATACCGATTAAAACGGCCATCAGCGTATAAATTAACACTGCAGCGGCCGCTAAATCTTTTGCCTGTTTTGCTAAAGGCTGAATTTTGTCTGTAGCTAAATCAACAGCCCGTTCCATCGCAGAATTTACTAATTCTAAAGCCATTACGCCAAAAATGGAGATCATCATAAAAATCCATTCGATTTTATCAAGTCTTAAAAGAAAAGAGAGAATGATCACAATTACTGCAGACACAAGATGAATTTGAAAATTCTTTTCTACTTTAGCTGCATATTGAATCCCTTCTATCGCATACTTAAAGGCGGATACCAATCGCTTCAGAGATAAACTGCTCCTATCTTTCAAGACCAAAACCTGCCAATATGTCATTTTGCCTCATGAACATACGATTTTCATCCTCTCGGTTCATATGGTCATATCCAAGTAGATGTAAAAAGCCATGGACGGCTAGAAAGCCTAATTCTCGTTTAAAGGAATGTCCATATTCATGTGCTTGCTCCTTCGTTCGATCAAGAGAGATAATTATATCTCCAAGTACACGTGGTAACTGTGCACCTTGAATCAACTTCTCTCCTTCAGAATTCTCCTCAAGTGCGAAGGAAATCACATCCGTCACTTGATCCTTTCCCCGATATTCTTTATTGATTTCTTGTATTTTTGGGTTGGAAACAATCATTAAGGAAACTTCTGCGTCTTCACGAATTTCTTCTATTTCAGCCGCATACATTAATAGCTTTTCGACCATCTTTAAGTTTTCCTCTGTTAATTGTCCTGTCTCATCTATCGTATCAATTAGGAGTGCCACCATCTATCACCTTCTGTTGTTTTATGTCAGGATACTCAATTCGTGAATGAAATATGCCATTCAATGTCTCACAAAACACCTTTTTCGCCTTTTCAATTTCTTTTAAAGTTAGGTCGCACTCATTAAACTGGCCATCGAGCAGCTTATCTTGTGCAATCTGATGAACAAGTGTGCGAATTTCTTCTGGTGTTGGATTTGTCTTTGAGCGCACCGCTGCTTCTACACTATCTGCCATGCTAATAATCGCTATTTCTTTTGTTTGTGGTTTAGGCCCTGAATACCTAAACTCACTTTCAGCAATCTCTTCATTCTCTTTTTTTGCCTTATAGTAAAAGAATTTTAAAAGACTTGTTCCATGATGCTGTTCCGCAATATCAACAATCTCTTTCGGGAGCTTATGTTTTCTTAATTCCTCAGCTCCATCAGTTGTATGGGCTAGAATAATATCCCGACTCGTCTCAGGCGGAAGCTGATCATGGGGATTCTCGATATTTAATTGATTCTCAATGAAAAAAGGCGGTCTTTTTGTTTTTCCGATATCGTGATAATAACAACCAACCCTTGCCAAAAGTCCATTTGCACCTATTGCTTCACAAGCAGATTCAGCTAAATTGGCGACCATCACACTGTGATGATAGGTACCTGGTGTTTCGGTTAATATCTTCTTCAATAATGGATGGTTTGGACTCGACAGTTCAATTAATCTCATTGTTGATAAAATTCCAAATCCTGCTTCAAAAAATGGCAATAAGCCAATTGTGAATACAGCTGAAAGAAGACCAGAAACCACCGCATATAGAGCGTAATATAAATATTCCGTCGGTGTATACTGCCCACTCCCACTAAACATTAAAAACAAGATTAAGAGTAGGTTAATAAGGGAGATAAAAATCCCTGCACGCAAGATATGATTTCTTTCATTATGACCTGATAAAAACAAAATACCTGCTAGCCCACTAAAAAGAATATAGATGGCGACCTCAACATTGATCGTCCCTGCGATTCCATCATGAAAGACAATACTCCCACAGGTTGCAAGCATAATCGTCATAATCAAAGCCAACCGTTCATTCATCAATATTTTAATTAGCATCGGTGCCATTGCAGCTGGGAATATATATGCCATATCATTTATTTCTGCATCAATCAGACCAACAATTTTCATTACAACCAGAGAACAAATGAAAATGAAGCTTGATAGTAATAAGTAATTTTGCTTCTTATCTTCAGGCAAATCGATTCTTGAAAAATAAATATAAATCGAACCAATGACAAGGATAACAAGCAAAGCTAGTCCAATTAAAGGCTTGATGGTAGGATTACTTTTTAATAATCCGAGCAGCTCCAATTGACGATAGGAATCCCGATCAATTAAATGGCCTTCTTGAACAACAATTTGCCCTTGCAAAATTTTGACTGGCTCCACCTCAGCCATTGCTTGTTTTTTTCGTTCCTCCGTTAACTCTGGATCGTATAGATCATTTGGTACAATAGCGTATTGCCCCAATTCTTCTCCAGCCTTTTCCATTGCCTCAGGCAAATCTGCTGCCCTAATTTGATTCTGCACAAGCTTTTTCACATCATTTAAATCATCATCACGGATTTTTTCTGTCATCGCCGTTTCCACATTTTGGATCACGACATTTTTTGTTGTTTCTAAATCAGACTCTTCTGCCTGTAAAAGTGAATTTAATATCGTATCAGAAATGGAATCTGTAATATCCTCTGACACATTTTCCGTTAATTTCGATTTTAAGACTTTCAATCTGTCTTGTAATGGAATCTCTTCTGATTGTTCTTTTTTCTTTTTATCTTCTTCTTTTCCATTCTGATCTGATTCGTGGTTCGTTTCCGAAATAAAATCAAAAATAGAAGTTAGTAAAGAAACACGATTTTGTGCCATCTCTTTTTTAAACACATATACCTTATCTACTGCTTCAGATGCTTTTTCTCGCTCTTCTGCTGTTTTCATTTCATCTTCAATCGTCTTAGGTGAACGGATCGTTTTATCAGCGACTTGGAATTTTTCCATATCATATGTTTCAGGCTTCATATTATGATACAGAATTAACAGAAGCACTAAAGCCAATAAGCAATAAATCAATGTTGTGAACACTTTATAGCTTAGAAAAGAACGTATTTTACTTATGTATGCATGAAATTTCATAACATCCTCCATACCCTTTAATAGCTGACGGATATTCAGTTACTCAAATGATAGCAGTTTTTCACAACGAAAGCATTATTTTTTTAAGATTCCTAAGAAAAGCGCAAGGCACCCGTCTATCGGCGACAAGCAAATGTTTTGAAATCTAAGAGCCGTTTTCCCTTCATAGGTTTCAGGGAGGCTCAAACGCGACGACAATCGCTTCGTCTGCACTAGTACATCCTGTACGTCGCAACGCCGATGGACCCGCATCCTGCGAGCCTCTCGGGGCTAGGTGCTGGAGCTAGACCCTAACACTAGCCAATTTTTATACTTTCTTACCTTTTGTTAAAAAACCGTTTCACCCTTTTGGGCAAAACGGTAAAATGGCAGTGGTTAAGAACGTGGTAATTGATCATTACGTTCGTATGCTTGAATAATTCGCGAAACAAGTGGATGGCGAACAACATCGCTTTGATTCAGATGAATAAAAGAAATACCGTTTACATCTTTTAGAATCATTTCTGCCGCCATCAAGCCAGACTTTGCGCCTTTCGGTAAATCGACTTGGCTCGAATCCCCGGTAATCACCATCTTCGACTCGAAACCGAGACGTGTCAAAAACATTTTCATTTGCGCTTGAGTCGTATTTTGGGCCTCATCCAGAATCACAAATGCATCATCCAATGTACGTCCTCGCATATAAGCGAGAGGTGCTATTTCGATTGTACCACGGTCAATCAAGCGCTGGGTATGTTCTGCCCCAAGAACATCGTTTAACGCATCGTATAGAGGACGTAGGTAAGGATCAACCTTTTCTTTTAAATCACCTGGCAGAAAGCCAAGGCTTTCTCCTGCTTCAATTGCGGGACGTGTTAAAATGATTTTATTCACATGGTTCTTTTTCAGCGCATTCACCGCCATCACAACGGCCAAATAGGTTTTTCCCGTTCCTGCTGGCCCAATGCCGAATACAAGATCCTTTTTCCGAATCGAGTCTATATATTCACGTTGACCCAAAGTCTTTACGCGAATCGCTTTTCCTTTCGTATTTCGTGCAATCTCTTCATTAAAAAGATCAGCAAAATATTCAATTTTTCCAGCTTTGGCCATATTAGAAGCGTACGTTACATCTCTTTCGCTTACTTGAATCCCTTTTCGAATAACGTTTAGTAATTGATTAATGATTTGCTCGACTATTCCAATATCGGTGGTGTCTCCTGAGATTGTTATGCTTTCCCCGCGAGTCACAATCGACACTTTCCATTGTTCCTCAAGTAAGCGGATATGACTATCCGCATTCCCTAATAACCTATATGCTTCTTCTGCATTTTCTAATTCAATCTTTGCTGTTGTGTTTTCTTCAGACATCCGTCAGTCTCCTTGAATGATTGGTTTTTCTACGGCAATATTCTCTAAAACCTGAAAATTAATTGATAATGTAACTTTACCATTCTCGACTTTGTCTTGCAAAATTATTTCCTTATCAATACTGGCATCTGGAGGAATTTTCATTTCCAAGTCCCTTCTAGCCAGTTCCTTTGCCGCTTCTAGTGCTTCTTTTTGCTTTAAATTTCGATGAATTGCTTCTGTTTCTCGAATCGTCTCTTTTGAATACTGGATGGGAAGTTTTTTTCCCAAGAAAAAGATATCATTATTGTCTACTTCCGTTTCATATTTAGCAAATTCGTTTTTACCGAATCCCCAAATTGGCAATTGCAGCTTTCCCAAATGTAAAAAATACTTTCTCATTTCCCTTCCATTCAAAACCTTAAGAGGCGTATCCAGAGGGAAGCTCACCTTCGTATTATACCATGTGTATCCCCAAACCTCTCCCTCGGCAATAATCGCCCTAGACTTGTCTTCTTGGCCAATTTCACCTGAGACAAGCATTTGCCCTTTTTCAACCAATTGGTCTTTTTTCACAACTGCTTTTCCTTTTTCAACAAACATTTTCGCAATCACTGCTTTTTTATTTGCCACTAAATGACGTGGACTCGCCTCTTCTACTTTATCAGGCTCTGTTTTTTGTACGACTTGAAAATGATAAGTTGTCCCTTTTAATTCAACACCAACCCATGTAATGTTATCGATTTTATCTGTTAGCTTCTTTTGAATTTGATCTGGTTTTTCTGAAAACAAGTGCATAGATCCATTCACAATTCCCAGATTCGTCAATTCTTTTCTAATTTTATGTTCTGTTTCTGGATCAGCCCCTTGGATTTGAATCCCCCACGTAATATTAGATAAAAATAAAATGAGAACAAAAAAGAGTACAATTCCGATAGGAAACCCAATGTTTTTTAGTATCCTTTTCCAAAGGAATGGCAATCCTTCCCCACGTATAAAATAAAGAGTACAATCAGCTTTCCTTGCTACACGACGTAATCTGTGAAGATCAGGCCATGTAATATAAAAATACACTGTTCCTTCATAATTTCTTTTCACATTCCATATACTAAGTCCGGAACGAGCGAGCCGATTAATAAAGCGTTCCATTCCTGGTCCTGTCGCCTTCACTAGTACTCTGCCTGTCAAAAAAGTAATCCATTTATTTTTCAACCAAGCCACCCCCTATTCATTCAAATAAAGAACTTCTTCTATATTTCCTTCAAGTAAGATTTCTTCTGGCAGAATGGTTTTTAGAACAAAAGATTTTCCTTTTATTAATAGTTGCCCCTGTTTGAGGAGTAAGCGCAATTCATTATCTGTAAATACGAGCAGGCCGTTATGGTTTTCAATATAAATATGTAAATTTCCGACCATCGTTATCCTTGGAAGATCCATCATAATATCAGCGGGAAGTTCCATTTTTGATGTCATCCATTTTTTTATTTTCTTTGTCCACGTTTTACTCACATTAAAGAACCCCCTTTCCACTCATGTGTATGAGCAAAAAGGGGGTTTCATCACTTGTTTTTTATCTAAATTCGTCTTTGCGAGTCTCTAAATGAGAAGTACAAGGTATGACAAGCCTTCATGTACTGAATTGTGTTATCTTATGTCCTTCTTCGATTATAGGGTTTTCTTGCCCTCGGAGGCCCTAAAACCTCTGACATAATGATCCCATTTACGATATCTTTTTGTTTTAAGTCAAAATCTAGTTGTACCTCTTCATCGTATACTTCCGTATTGATAACTTCTATTTTTTTACGATGAAGTTCTTCCTCTCTATTTAGATCATTTAATTTAGCTGCCATTTCTTCTTGCTGTTTATAGAGATCAGGTTGAGTTTTAAGTTGATCTGCTGCGTCCTTCAATGTTCTAGCTTCTGTTGCTTCTGCAAAAGGAGAAGACTCTTCCCGTGCTTCCTCCATTTGCATCGGACGCGTTTGGACAGGTCTTGGTTGCTCTGATTGCTGCTTTTGGTTATTTATTTTACTTCGATTGAAAAGTAAACCAACGACCGCAACAATGATAAAAATGATAAATTGTTCCACAGGAGTTTCCCCCTTTCACTAGGGTTATTACTGGTCCTTACGATCATTCTTTGGTTTGGACATTTTTCCAATGGAATCTCTCATATCTGTATCAGCATCGATATTCTGGAGAGAATAATAATCCATTACACCTAGTTTCCCGGATCTAAGTGCTTCTGACATGGCTAATGGTACCTCTGCCTCTGCTTCTACCACTTTTGCTCTCATCTCTTCAACACGGGCTTTCATTTCTTGTTCATTGGCTACAGCCATCGCTCTTCTTTCTTCTGCTTTTGCTTGAGCAATCTTCTTATCTGCTTCAGCTTGGTCTGTTTGCAGTTGTGCTCCAATATTTTTACCAATATCTACATCCGCAATATCAATGGAAAGAATTTCAAAAGCTGTTCCTGAATCTAAGCCTTTTGTCAGAACCGTTTTTGAGATCATGTCTGGGTTTTCCAAAACTTTTTTGTGGTTATTGCTTGAACCAATTGTCGATACAACCCCTTCACCTACACGGGCAATGACTGTATCTTCTCCTGCACCCCCAACAAGGCGATCAATATTGGCTCTAACTGTGATACGCGCTTTCGCTTTTACTTCAATCCCGTCCATCGCCACACCTGCAATAAATGGTGTTTCGATGACCTTCGGATTTACGCTCATTTGTACAGCTTCTAACACATTTCGACCAGCTAGATCGATCGCCGCTGCGCGTTCAAATGTTAGTTCAATATTAGCACGTTGTGCAGCAATCAGGGCGTTTACAACCCTATCCACGTTACCACCTGCTAAATAATGACTCTCTAGTTGATTGGTTGTAGCTTGAATTCCTGCTTTATGTGCTTTAATAAGCGGGTTCACAACTCGCCCTGGAATAACGCGGCGCAGCCTCATCCCAATTAAAGTCACAATCCCAATTTTAACTCCAGCCGCTAAAGCTGAAACCCATAGTCCAATCGGTACAAAGGTAAATAGCACTAAAAGAACAATAATACCTACTACAATAGCTCCCAGCAAAAGTATCATATCCGTCGGCATATGCTTTCCTCCCTAAATCAATTTATTTTATGTTATATTTCGCGAACAACAATTCTTGAACCTTCCGCTTTGATAATTTTAACCTTTGTTTTAGCTTCAATATAACTTCCTTCTGCTACTACATCGATTCGTTCATCGTCCACCACAACTGTACCTGATGGCCTCAGATCGGTCAACGTAGTTCCTTCTCGACCAATCAAATCAAGTCGATTAACATTTGAGACATAGCCGCTTTCCGTATTTGTAGAATCGGTTAAAATGAGTTTTTTGAAAAATTTCATTCGTTTACCAAGCACCTTTATCATAATAATGATGGCTACCGCAGCAAGGAATAGTGCGATGATTACGGAAATCGCCATATAGACGGTGTTTTGCCCCGCCATAATAATACTACCAATAATTGCTACAGCTCCCAAGAGACCAGCAATGCCCCCTGGAAGGAAAAATTCAGCTACAATGAGAATGATTCCAAGAATAAACAAGATCAAGGTTTCATAACCAGCTAAACCGGCTATATAATGACCAAAGAAGAATAAGATTAGAGCTGTTAATCCCATCCCGCCGGCTACTCCAAATCCTGGTGTATAAAGCTCTAATACAAGTCCTAGGCTAGCGATTGACAACAGTATTGGGACAACCACTGGATTGGTCACTAGCTTTGCTAACGACTCCGCAAAGGTGCTCTCAACTGTTTGCGTATCTGCCCCTTTATATCCTAATGCTGTTAAAAGCTCATCGATATTTTTAACCGTACCGTCTGAATAGCCAACTTCTAAGGCATTTTCCGCATCCAAAGTCAATAAATCGCCTTCTTTTTTGAGCTCCGGAAGGGAGACATCCCCAATCGCCATCGCTTTCGCAATTTCTGGATCGCGATTCTTTTGCTTTGCTGCTCCCTCCATTGCAGCAATCCACATACTCTCTGCTTTTTCTCCAGCGGTATTCCCGTCTTGGTTGATAATAGCTGAAGCCCCCATTGTTGCATTCGATGTCATGTAAATCTCTTCTGTATGAAGGGCGATATATGAGCCAGCCGATAATGCCCGTGAATTGATAAATGTAACGGTTTTTATATGATCAATATCTAATATAAGATTGCCGATATCCATCGCCGCATCTACGGCACCACCTGGGGTATTCATATCAAAAATAATGACTTCTGCGTTTGCTTCCTTCGCTTCATTGATTGCACGATTCAAATATTTCTCTAGACCTTTTGTCACTTCTTCTTTGATCGGGATGACATAAACATTGGATTCTTCTGTCTCCGCAGACACAGGCACAAACGCAAGAATAGCTGCTAAAGAAAAACAAATGGCAATCAGAATTTTCCTCATCATTTTTCCCCCTTTCCGAAGCATATCTATCTTTCATACGAATAGGACTAAGAAAAGGATTCATTAATACTTTATTTTGCAGGTATTCCATTCAAAGAAATAAATCTGAGGATCTTTCATGCGAGATATGTGAAAAAAAAGCTGACAAGCTATCGCTTATCAGCTTTTCAGGGGACCCATAACCATAAGTTACGGGTCTGAAAGGACTTGTCACAAAATATGTGACGAATTTGGCCGTTCATCCATAAACGGCGATTCCGCTTTTGGGCTTCGTTATGATAAATGTTTTTGAACAAGTTTGCTAACCAATGAGCCGTCCGCTTTGCCTTTTACCTTTGGCATTAGTACACCCATAACCTTACCCATATCTGCTTTCGAAGAGGCATTGGTTTCTGCGATAGCAGCAGTGACAATCGCTTCTACTTCTTCCTCACTCAATTGAGTAGGCATGTATTCTTGTACAAAAACAAGTTCGCTTTGAATTTTTGTTACCAGATCTTCACGACCTGCTTTTTCAAATTCATGGAGGGAGTCCTTGCGTTGTTTCACTTCACGAGAAAGAACTGTCAATTCTTCATCCTCGGTTAATTGTTTTTTTCCGAGCTTTATGGCTTCATTTTGAATAGCTGCTTTCAGCATCCGAACGACAGATAATCTGTCTTTTTCTTTGCTTTTCATCGCTTGTTTCATATCTTCATTTAATTGGTCATGAAGACTCATGATCGCACCCTCTTTTAAAACTTACGTTTTCTTGCTGCTTCAGACTTCTTCTTACGTCTTACGCTTGGTTTTTCATAGAATTCGCGCTTTCTATATTCTTGCAAAGTACCAGTTTTAGAAACTGTACGTTTAAAGCGGCGAAGAGCATCTTCAAGCGATTCGTTTTTACGAACAACTGTTTTTGACATTTCTCTTTCCCTCCCTCCGAACATAACAATCACATGTTCATACATGAAAACCCATGTACCATGCAATTATATAATAAGCTGAATATATGGTCAACAATCTTTCACTTAATTATGCCTTTTCTTAATTGAGAAAAGGGAAGGATAGATTGTAGTTACGAGCCTACTCTTCGTATAAATTATCTTTTTATTTTTTGGAGGGGGTATGCAGTAGGCCTATAACTACACTCCCTGCAACATTAATTCCCTAAGAAGTCATCGACTTATGCTAAATTAACAACTAAAAATCAAAAATTATATTTCATTATCCCAGAAAACGACAATTGAACGAGCTTTACATGGCATAAAAATAATGGGAAGACCAAAATGTGGCTAGGAGGTGCTAATACAATCATTTTCTAGTTTTCTTTTTATAAAAAGAAACTTTTAATAGACTCTCGGAATTTCAACTTGTAAATCCGCTGAATTACCAAAAGCTTACTGGGAATCTAAGCTTTATTGAAGTCTCAGTATTCATTTTCATAATCTTTGTAAACATTTCCTACCAAGATAGTATGTGGTTGATCACCGCTACAGTTGCTCACTTTTCGCGGGGCTGGCAACGTCAAAAAATGAACTGCCCCCTGTAATGCGCTTTTTACAATAAGCAATTATGAAGTTGATTCAATTAGGTGAAATTAAAAGTCGATCCTTACTTGTTGGCATGTCCTCCATGTCTCCCCCATATGTTATATATAAGGGGGTTGGACATGCTACACATATTTATTTTTGTTTTATTAGCAAGCGCCTTTTTATTGGGCATGACATGGATGAGAGTTGGCCTCTTTAATTTATCTGGTAGTAGAATGGAAACCTGGTTGCAAAAATTCACTCGTTCACCCTTTATGGGCATGCTAGCTGGCATTGGAATGACCGCTGTCCTCCAAAGTAGTTCTGCCGTGACTGTGATTGCAGTCGGGCTTGTATCTGCGCGAATTCTCACATTTCCACAAACAATTGGCATTATACTAGGAACGAACATCGGCACAACGATCACATTGGAATTTTTCACTTTTGATTTAACTCGAATGGTCATCCCATTTATCATAGTTGGAATTTGCTTGCAGTTTTTCAAAAATACAAAATTCAAAAGCTCTGGTTTTATTTTCTTAGGAATTGGCATTATTTTTGCCTCTATGAACGGATTTGAACAATTAGCAAATTCAATTGAAGATGTTCCTTTTATGCAGAAACTCATATATACAATGAAAGATAATATTGCTATTTCATTCCTTACAGGAACATTCCTTACTGCATTCATCCAATCGAGTACTGTGATGACAGGAATTGCCATGACTTTTTTGACTTCTGGAACTTTCACATTGGATACTGGGATTGCTATTATGATCGGTGCTAATATTGGCACCTGTGCTACCGCATTATTAGCAAGTATTGGAGCCGGAAATGAAGCAAGACTGACCGCCTACGCCCATACCTGGTTGAACTTAATTGGTGCCATTATCTTTTTACCGTTCATCTCTATTTTAAGTCATACAAGTTCTATGCTTTCTGACCTACCAGCTACACAACTAGCACATGCAAGTGTTCTGTATAATATGGCCGTTTCTTTACTGATTTTACCGTTTGCTCGAAAATTCGGGCAGTATATAATCTGGCTTCACGGAAAATAGCTCTCATCCTTGAACAATGGCGACTCCGGAGCTCGTTCCAATACGGGTCGCCCCTGCTTCTAGCATTTTACAGGCATCTTCCTTCGTTTTAATTCCGCCAGATGCCTTGACGCCCATTTGCTCTCCTATTGTTACTCTCATTAACTTTATATCTTCAATTGTTGCACCTCCACCTGAAAAGCCTGTGGATGTCTTAACAAAATCAGCGCCTGCCTTTTTAGCCAGAATGCATGCTTGACGTTTTTCTTCCTCTGTTAATAGACTTGTTTCAATAATAACCTTTACCAAAGCTTTTCCAGTTGCAGCAGCACATACAGCAGCAATATCTTTTTGCACTTGATCATTTTCTCCAGCTTTAAGAGCACCAATATTGATGACCATATCGACTTCATCAGCCCCTTGTTCAATGGCGTGCGTTGTTTCAAACACCTTTGTTTCTGTCGTATTCGCACCAAGTGGGAAACCAACAACTGTACAAACCTTCACATTTGTTTTCTGTAAACATTGATTGGCCGTGGATACCCATTCAGGGTTCACACATACTGAAGCAAAATGATAATGACTTGCTTCCTCACATAGTTGGATAATCTGTTCTTTAGTTGCATCTGGTTTTAATAATGTATGGTCAATGATCTCTGCTAAATTCTCAGACATATAACAACACCCCTATCAATTTCTTTTAAATAAGCATACCATTTCTTCAGTTTTTGAAAAAGAAAAGCTATCCACCATAGAATGGGATAGCTTTTCAAAAGATCAGAAAGTATAAATTCAGCTAATTTCGGATCTAGCTCCAGGCCACCCGCTCGACATACAGAATGTCCTAATGCAGACGAAGCACTAGGATGGTGCGAACTTAGCCTTACTTCGCTTGCGCTTTTGTTCTAGTTTAGGAAATTTTAAAATTCTTGGTTTGTGGCTAACTGTTTACATTACGGTTGGTGTCTAGCTCCAGCGCCCAACGACTAGCAAACTTTCAGCTTCTTCCTACGATAAGTCAACATCGGCTCATGCTTCGCCGTGTATCCTTTATCTCTGGCCTACAGGATGTAGGTCTGAACAGCGTTGCGCCAGGACGGCGCGTTTTTAGCTGTTCATCCTTACTATGAAAGTTTGTACGTCGCTAAACGGGCGCTTGCGCTTTTGTTCCTACATAGCCATGGAATCTGTTTCTTGAATCTCATCCATTTCTCTTACGAATTTTCCCTCGTTGTATGGATAACCCGCTTTTGTAATTTTTACGCGAATTAATTTTCCAATCATGTCCTTCGTTCCTGGGAATACTACTTTCATGTAATTATCTGTATATCCTTCATACAATCCGCTCTCAGGATCCTCTTTATAAGGTTCCTCCGGGATAATCTCAAGAACCTCATTCTCAAAACGTGAAGCATATTCTTTTGCAAGCTGGTCTGATAAAGAAATCAAGCGATGCACACGATCGTTTTTCACATCTTCATCTATTTGATCCGTCATTCTTGCAGCAGGCGTTCCAGTACGCATGGAATATGGGAAGACATGAAGCTCAGAGAACTTATGTTTTTTTATAAAGTCATATGTTTCCTGAAATTCCTCTTCTGTTTCCCCAGGGAATCCAACAATCACGTCAGAAGTAACGGCTAGTCCTGGTAAAGCTTTTTTCAATCTTTCAAGTCTTTCCGCATAAAAGGCCATTGTATATTTTCTACGCATTCTCTTTAATACAGTGTCAGAGCCCGACTGAAGCGGAATATGCAGATGGCGAACAACAAGTTTAGAATTCTCCATTACCTCAATCACTTCATCCGTTAATTGGCTGGCCTCAATCGAGGAAATACGTAATCTTTTTAGACCTTTTACCTGTGATTCAAGGTCTCGCAATAACGCTGCTAAATTATAATCTTTTAAATCTTCTCCGTATCCACCAGTATGAATGCCTGTCAAAACAATTTCTTTGTATCCTGCATCCACTAATTGTTGGGCTTGGCGAATAACTTCTTGAGGATCACGGGAACGCATTAAGCCACGTGCCCATGGAATGATACAAAATGTACAAAAATTATTGCATCCTTCTTGGATTTTCAAAGAAGCGCGAGTTCGATCGGTAAAAGAAGGAACATCCAATTCTTCATAGACACGATTTTTCATAATATTGCCGACACCATTGATCGGTTGTCTTTCCTGTTTGTATTGCTCAATATATTCAAGCATTTTAATACGATCCTGCGTCCCAACGACAACATCCACTCCGGGAATAGCCATGATTTCAGCCGGAGATGTTTGGGCATAACATCCTGTTACACAAATAACGGCATCAGGATTTTTTCGGATCGCCCGTCTGATAACCTGGCGACTTTTTTTATCTCCAGTATTTGTGACCGTACAAGTATTAATGACGTATACATCTGAGCTATTTTCAAAATCGACACGTTCATATCCTTGTTTTTGAAACAATTGCCAAATCGCTTCAGTCTCATAGTGGTTAACTTTACAACCTAATGTGTGAAAAGCAACACTAGACATATCCTCACCTCAATAATTCAAAATGATAAGAAATGGCCGCCAATGTATATAACGGCGCTGTTTCTGTTCGTAAAATTCTCGGGCCAAGTCCACATATTTTAAAGTCATTTTCCAAAAGAAGGTTCTTTTCTTGATCTGTTATGCCGCCTTCTGGACCAAAAACAATAAACATTCTATCTCCAGCTTTCATTTCCGAAAGTATTTGAGCAAATTGGCTTTTCTCTCCTGCTTTTGCCGCTTCTTCAAAAGCGAGTACCTTCTGATCAAAGGCTTGGCTATATGCAATAAGCTCCTTTAGCCTTACTGGAGAATGAATAACGGGTAAGCGTTGACGATGAGATTGCTCAGCGGCTTCTTTTGCAATCTTTTTCCATCTTTGCCATTTTTTTTCTGCCTTTTTCTCTTCCCATTTCACTACAGATCGTTCGGCAATAAAAGGGATAAACTCAGTTGCTCCAAGCTCTGTCCCTTTTTGAATGATCCACTCTAATTTATCCACTTTCGGCAAACCACTTGCAATCGTTACATCGATAGGAAGCTCTTTGTCTTCTTGTTCCCACTCGATAATCTTTGCCTCTAACGATTCATCACTTATCGAATCAATTGTAACGAGTGCCGTTTTCAAATTGGAAAAGGCAACCCAAAAGCTGGCTCCTTCCTTCATCCTCATAACATGATTAATATGATGATACTCGTCACCTGAAAGAATAACCGATTTTTGTCCTTCATAGGTTTCATTTAGAAAATATCTTTGCATGGCTTTACTCCGTCATCTTTTTGTTGTAATAAAAGTGACCCAATCTTCCATTACGAGCGTTTCGACAATTTCAAATCCCGCTCGATTTAATGCCGTTTTGACGTCTTGTTTTTTCGGTTGAATAATCCCAGATGTTATAAAATATCCACCCTTACGAACAATCGATGCTGCGTCCTTGGTTAAACGGATTATGATGTCAGCCAGGATATTGGCTACAACGACATCTATATTATTCACTGAGAGACCAGTCAATAAATCGCCTTTACGAACTTCTATTTTTTCCTCTAAGTGATTTAATTGAATATTTTCTTTTGCCGATTCAACTGCCACTTCATCTAAATCAAGCGCCGTGGTAGTTTTTGCATTTAACAGGGCGGCAGCAATACTTAAAACACCAGATCCTGTACCAACATCAACGACTGTATCTCCGGCCTTTACCGTTTTTTCCAAGGCCTGAATACTCATGACTGTAGTTGGATGTGTGCCAGTACCAAAAGCCATCCCTGGATCCAATTCAATGATAAGCTCATCACTTGCCATCTTTTGATAGTTTTCCCAAGTAGGAACGATTGTAAATCGCTTGGAGATCTTAGCAGGGTGGTAATATTGTTTCCAAGCAGTTTCCCAGTCCTCTTCCTTTACCTCTGTTGTGGAAACATGATTTCTTCCAATGTCAATATTATACTTAACCAAATCAGAAATCTCTTTTTTGATCGAATCAATCGTCTCACCAATAAAATTATTGATGGGTACATACGCTTTAATGATGACTCCTTCTTCTGGATAATCATTTGGATTTAGTTCAATGATTTCTCCAAACCAATTCTCACGTTCTTTGGTTAATTCTAAAGGATCCTCAATAACGACCCCACTTGCACCAGCCTCATGGAAAATATTAGATATTGCCTCAACGGCTTCATTGGTTGTATGGACACTAATTTCATTCCATTTCAAATTGTCTCATTCCCTATCATCAGCTTTTAAAAGTCCGTTTCACTTTATCAAAAAAACTTTCGTGCTGCTCATCAGGAGTACTACCACTAAGTTCAGCAAAGTCACGAAGAAGCTGCTTTTGTTGGTCTGTTAGTTTAGTCGGTGTAATCACTTTTACTTGAACGTGCTGATCACCAGTCCCATAGCCACGAACATTTGGAACTCCTTTAGCACGTAAGCGGAATGTTGTACCCGTTTGGGTCCCTACTGGAATCTTTAATTTTACTTTTCCATAAAGTGTCGGAACCTCAATTTCATCCCCCAAAGCCGCTTGTGCATAGGTAATCGGCATTTCACAATAGATGTCATCACCATCACGTTCAAAGAACTCATGATTCTTTACATGGAAGACAACATATAAGTCTCCAGCTGGGCCACCTTTTGTGCCTGGTTCTCCTTCACCAGCGACACGCATTTGTTGTCCTTCATCAATACCTTTAGGGATCTTAATATTGATCTTTTTCCGTTTTTTGACTTTTCCGTCTCCACCACATGTTGTACACTTATCTTTAATAATTTCTCCAGTTCCTTGGCAATACTGACACACTCGCCGATTAACAATTCTACCAAAAGGTGTATTTTGTTCTACATTGAGTTGACCAGTCCCATTACAATGGGTACATTTTTCAGGAGAAGTTCCTGGTTTTGCACCACTACCGTGACAAGTTTCACAAGTTTCTTCCCTTGGTATTTCGATCTCTGTTTCCTTGCCAAACACAGCCTCTTCAAAAGATAGAGTCATTGTATATTGGAGATCCGCTCCTTGTCTCGGAGCATTAGGGTCACGTCGACCGCCGCCTCCTCCAAAGAAAGTGTTAAAAATATCTTCAAATCCACCGAAACCAAAGTCGGAGCCTTCACTAAAACCGCCTCCGCCCCCAAATCCTTGGGGACCAGCATGCCCAAATTGGTCATACTGAGCTCTTTTTTGGTCATCGCTCAATACTTCATATGCTTCCGTGATTTCTTTGAATTTCTCATCTGCCCCTGGTTCTTTGTTAATATCAGGGTGATATTTCTTCGACAAACGCCTATAAGCTTTTTTGATCTCATCTTTCGACGTATCTTTTGATATACCTAATACATCATAGTAATCCCTTTTGCTCATCTAAACACACTCCCGGATCCTTTTCACATAAATTCTATTCTAACATATATAATTTGTGGATTGAAAGTACTGATCTTAAGAAAAGCTCATACACACACTTTTAAGGGATAAGATTAGCCAGTCGATAGCCTTTCCACCCTTATAAGAAAAGCCAAAGCCGATTATGGGCTTTGGCTTTTTTCAAACCAATTCTTTTATTTTTTTTCTTCGTCGTCGTTAACTTCTTCATAATCAGCATCGACAATATTATCATCACTGTTTTCTTGTCCAGCTTCGCCGCCTTGGCTTTCTTGTGCTTGCTTAGCGGCTTCTTCATATAGCTTCATAGAAAGATTTTGGACAATTTCTTGTAATGCATCTTTCTTTTGACGCATCTCTTCAAGATCATTTTTTTCAATTGCGGACTTTAATTCCTCTTTTGCTTCTTCTGCTTTCTTGACCTCTTCTTCATCCACTTTTCCTTCAAGGTCTTTTAATGTTTTTTCAGTTGTAAAGACTAGTTGATCTGCTTCATTTCTCAGCTCAACCTCTTCTTTAAGCTTCTTATCTGCTTCAGAATTTTCTTCCGCCTCTTTTACCATTCTTTCGACTTCATCATCTGATAGACCGGAAGAAGATTTGATTGTGATATTCTGCTCTTTGCTAGTTCCAAGATCTTTGGCACTAACATTAACAATACCATTTTTATCGATATCGAATTTCACTTCAATTTGCGGCACACCACGTGGTGCTGGAGGGATATCCGTTAATTGGAAACGTCCCAAAGTCTTATTATCGGCAGCCATCGGTCTTTCACCTTGTAGCACATGGATATCAACCGCTGTTTGGCTATCTGCTGCAGTGGAGAATACTTGAGATTTTGCTGTTGGGATTGTGGTATTACGCTCAATTAATTTTGTAAATACTCCACCCATTGTTTCAATACCCAAGGATAATGGTGTCACATCAAGTAGGACAACGTCTTTCACGTCTCCTGTAAGGACTCCTCCTTGGATCGCAGCTCCCATTGCCACCACTTCATCAGGGTTCACACCTTTATGCGGCTCTTTGCCAACTTCTTTACGGATAGCTTCTTGAACAGCTGGAATTCTTGTTGATCCACCTACTAAAATAACCTTATCAATGTCTGAAGCAGATTTACCCGCATCTTTTAAAGATTGACGAGTCGGCCCCATTGTTCTTTCTACTAAAGAGGATGAAATTTCATCAAATTTTGCTCGAGTTAAATTAATCTCAAGATGAAGAGGACCAGCTTCTCCTGCTGTAATAAATGGTAGAGAGATTTGCGTTGAAGTCACGCCAGAAAGATCCTTTTTTGCTTTTTCAGCAGCATCCTTCAATCTTTGCAAAGCCATTTTATCATTAGCAAGATCAATTCCATTTTCTCGCTTAAATTCTTGTACAAGATAATCGATGATAACTTGGTCAAAATCATCTCCACCAAGCTTATTATCACCAGCAGTAGCTAGAACTTCAAAGACGCCATCTCCAAGTTCCATGATTGATACGTCAAATGTGCCTCCACCTAAATCATAGACAAGGATGGTTTGGTCTTCCTCTGTTTTATCAAGACCATAGGCAAGAGCTGCTGCTGTCGGTTCATTAATGATTCTTTCAACCTCAAGACCAGCAATTGTACCAGCATCCTTCGTCGCTTGACGTTGGGCATCATTAAAATATGCAGGAACTGTAATAACAGCCTTCTCGACTTTTTCACCTAGATAATCTTCTGCATATGATTTAAGATATTGCAAGATTACAGCAGATAGTTCTTGTGGTGTATAATTTTTTCCTTCAACTTCTGTCTTAAAGTCTGATCCCATATGACGTTTAATCGAGATTACTGTATTAGGATTTGTAATAGCTTGACGTTTCGCCACTTCACCAACTTGGCGTTCTCCATTTTTAAACGCAATAACAGATGGACTTGTTCTGTTTCCTTCTGGGTTAGGAATAACTTTAGGTTCTCCACCTTCTAGGACAGACACACAAGAGTTTGTTGTCCCGAGGTCAATTCCGATAATTTTGCTCATAATATTTTACCTCCAGTTAAATTATGTAAGACTTAACAATTATTGATTTACTTTCACCATTGATGGACGGATCACACGATCTTTTAAGATATAGCCCTTTTGGAGCTCTTCCACGATTTCATTGGATTCAAACTGTTCATCAGAAGTTTGCATAACAGCTTGATGATAATTAGGGTCAAATTGCTTTCCAACTGCATCAATTTGTTTAGCACCAGCTTTTTCAAGCGCATCTATAATAGATCGATAAACCATCTCAACACCATTTAATAAAGCTTCTGATTGCTCGTTTTCAGGTTCAAAAGCCAAAGCTCGTTCAAAGTTATCTATAGCGGGTAACAACTCTGTGATCAGTGTTTGCGATTTATATTTTTCACTTGCCTCCAGTTCCTGACGTGCACGGCGGCGTGAGTTTTCAAAATCAGCATATAATCTTACATAACGGTTTTCAGCCTCTTCAAGCTTAGCTTCCAATTCTTTAATTTTAGTACCTTCTTCTGTATTTTCTTGTTGATCCTCTTCTACCTTTTCGTCAGCTTGTTCAACCGTATTCTCATTATTTTCATCAACAAATTCGGTGTTGTCGCTGGTTTCATTCGTTATTTCATCTTCAAATTCTTTCTTTTCAGCTTGCTTACTCGCATCTTGTTGCATCACAGTCACCTCCTTAAAATAATAATCTGGTATTGCTTTTTGACAGCATTAACCAGTAGGAAACAAAATAAATTTCCTTCCTGATTGAACTTTGCACTCCCCTTAGCGGTATAATCTTGTCATCGCTAACGTCATATCTCTGCTCAAGAAATCTAATAAACTAATGACTCTAGAATATTCCATCCTCGTTGGACCGACAATAGCAATTGTTCCAACATTTTCATTCGCGATAGAATAGGTTGCTGTAATCAAGCTACAGTCTTCCATCATAATGTTATTATTTTCCTTGCCAATTTTAACATTAATCCCTCTAGGGGTGTGCTTGAAAAGTTCGTATATTCCTTTCCCTTCCTCTATCATATCCATGAATGACCGAATTTTTTCAATATCATTGAATTCGAAATGATTCAGCATGTTTAATTTCCCACCAAAGAAAAGTCGTTCAGATGCTGGAGAATCAACGGTTTCCATGATAATTTTAAAGAAATAATCATAACGTTCAATATTCTTCTTTAGAAGAGTTGCCACTTCTTTGTAGATTGTACGTCCTAATTCAGAAATAGGAATTCCAGAAAGTTTCTCATTTAATATATTGACCAACTTTTCAATTTCCCCAGCCGCAATATCATCAGGTAAAGTGAACAATCGATTTTCAACATGCCCCGTATCTGTGATGATGATTGCGACAGCCCTGTTATCATTCAAAGGGATAATTTGTAGACTTTTTAACTGATTTTCTTTTACAGCAGGTCCCAATAAAATCGCCGTATAATTTGTTAGCTCTGATAAAATTTGCGCCGATTTTTGGGCAATATTTTCTAGTTCGTAAAGTCGTTCACTAAATATCGAATGAATTTTATTCATGTCATCTTTTTTTAATTCTGGTGGTGATAACAAATGGTCCACATAATAACGATATCCTTTTTCAGATGGGACTCTCCCAGAAGATGTATGGGTTTTTTCTATAAAGCCCAGTTCTTCTAAGTCAGCCATCTCATTTCGAATCGTTGCTGAGCTAATCGCAAAAGGAATATTCTGTGATAATTTTCTTGAGCCGACAGGTTGGGCAGATCGAATAAAGTCATCAATAATTACCTGCAATATCAATAATTGACGATCTGTTAACAACTTTCATCACCTCTATTAGCACTCTATAAACTCGAGTGCTAAATCTATAAATAAAGTATCAAAATGACTAGATGATGTCAACGATTAATACTCAAAGGATACAAGATTTTTTAAGCAAGGAGAAATGCCTGGAAAACCACATTTCCTAAGAAACGGCCTTTTTCGGTTAGACGAATGTGATCATCAGCAATTTCTAGTAAGTCTCTTTCGATCATTTCCTTAATAGCCGACCGAAATGTCTGGAAAGGATCCAAGGAAAACTTCTTTTGGAAATGGGAAATGGAGACTCCTTTTGTTTTTCGCAGACCAAGAAACATCTCTTCTTCCAGTTTCTCTTTCATTGTCGGACTGTTTTCGGAGAAGATCGGAAGCTTTCCTTCCGAAATAGGTTCCATATATTTTTTTAATGGTCCTGCATTGGAATATCTTGTACCATTTATATAACCATGTGCTCCTGCTCCAAATCCGTAATACTCTTCGTTATTCCAGTATATAAGATTATGTTTGCTTTCAAATTCGCTTCGCGAAAAGTTGCTAATCTCATATTGCCGGAGCCCCTTCTTCTCCATTTCCTCCATTAGTAAACGATACATATCAGCCTCTTCGTCTTCACTAGGAAGCGGTAATTTACCTTTTCTCATTAGATTGTAAAAAATCGTTTTCGGCTCAACAATCAAGGAATATCCTGAATAATGTGGTAAATCGAGCGCAAGAGCTTTTTGAAGAGTATCTTGAAAATCTTCAATTGTTTGTCCAGGTAACGCATAAATCAAATCAATACTGATATTTTCAAATCCGACCTCTTTGGCTTGTTCAATAGAGCGATAGACATCATCGACTCGATGGGAACGACCTATTTTTTCAAGCAATTCATTGCTAAAGGATTGAACGCCAAAGCTTAAGCGATTCACTCCATAGTCTGCAAGAATTTTTAATTTTTCTTTGGACAAATCACCTGGATTGGCCTCAAATGTAAATTCGCCCTTTGTAAAAGGAAGACCTTCTCTAATGCCTTTACAAAGGCACTCTAATTGCCGCTCATTTAATGCTGTAGGAGTCCCCCCTCCCACGAAAATAGTTGCTAAGTCTTGCGTAGACTTTTGGTCCATCGTTAGCTTAAATTCATGAAAAAGTGATTGTAAATATTCATCAACAGGTTGTCCCTTTAAAAAGAATTTATTGAAGTCACAGTAATAACATATATGTTCACAAAATGGTATATGAATATACGCAGCTTTCATCTTATCACACCTTATCTTAAGAAAAGCGTAAGCGCCCTGATATAGGAAGAAAAACTAAGTTCGCGACAGCCTGTACGTCGCAGTGTCTTTCTAGCCAACATCCTGTTGCCCTCCGACAAGCAAATTTTCCTGAACCTTGAAAGGACGATCTTCCCTTCATAGCTTTAGGGTTATTAAGTTAGAACATCGGCTAAAGACACGACATCCTACGAGCTTTTTGGGGCTAGGCGCTAAAGCTAGATCCAGTATTAGCCAATTTATACTCTAACCTTTTAAGAAAAGCGCAAGCCTTTTAGGAGCTTTACGCTTAAAATTTTTCACCTTCTGCAAAAGGTCTAAACGAAAAAAGGAGTTAGCCTTTACGGGCTTATCTCCCTTATCAGCTTCTATTTTCCGTCTTCATCTCGCCTCAGTACTGCCATAAATGCTTCTTGCGGAACTTCTACTGAGCCTACTTGTTTCATTCGTTTTTTACCTTCTTTTTGCTTTTCAAGTAACTTACGTTTTCGTGAGATATCCCCACCATAACATTTTGCTAATACATTTTTTCCCATCGACTTAATCGTGGAACGGGCAATAATTTTTTGTCCAATCGCCGCTTGAACTGGTACTTCGAATTGTTGACGAGGAATTAAATCTTTTAATTTTTCAACAATTGATTTTCCACGCTCATAGGCAAAATCACGGTGAACAATAAAGCTTAATGCATCAACCTGCTCAGTATTTAATAGGATATCCATTTTTACTAAATTCGAAGGTTTATACCCAATCATTTCATAATCAAAAGAGGCATACCCTTTTGTTTGAGATTTTAATTGATCAAAAAAGTCAAATACAATCTCTGCAAGTGGAATTTCGTAAATAACATTTACTCGAATATCATCCAAGTATTGCATATCAACGAAGTTCCCTCTCTTCGCTTGAGAAAGCTCCATGACTGCTCCGACATAATCGTTTGGCACCATCATCGATGCTTTCACATAAGGTTCTTCCACATGATCAATTTTTTGCGGGTCAGGCATATTCGATGGATTGTCTACCTTTAACTCCGTTCCATCTGTTAAATACACCTTGTATACAACGCTTGGTGCAGTCGTAATAAGGTCAATTTTAAATTCTCTTTCAATTCGTTCTTGAATAATTTCCATATGAAGTAGACCTAAGAAGCCACAACGAAAACCGAACCCAAGTGCTTGTGAAGTTTCCGGCTCATAACCAAGTGCCGAATCATTTAGCTCTAATTTTTCTAAAGCTTCCCTGAGATCATTAAATTTATTTGAATCAATCGGGTATAGCCCGCAAAATACCATTGAATTTAATTTTCGATAACCTGGTAGAGGCTTATCAGCAGGATTATTCACTTGTGTAATGGTATCCCCTACTCTAGTATCTGCCACATTTTTAATAGAAGCGGTCAAGAAACCAACATCCCCAACAGTAAGCTCTTCTACAAGCATAGGCTTTGGAGCATGAACTCCAACTTCTAACACCTCAAATTCTTTCCCTGTGGCCATCATCTTAATTTTATCTCCTGGTTTAACAGTCCCCTCAGCAATTCGAATAGAGGCAATAACGCCACGGTACGCATCATAAATCGAATCAAAAATTAATGCTTTTAAAGGTGCATCAGGATCCCCAATAGGAGCTGGTACTTTTTCGACAACTTGCTCAAGAATCTCCTCGATTCCGATACCCGCTTTCGCAGATGCCAGTACAGCTTCACTTGCATCAAGCCCGATAACATCTTCCACCTCTTGCCTTACTCTTTCTGGATCGGCAGCAGGAAGGTCAATTTTATTAATAACAGGCAAGATTTCCAAATCATTATCTAGTGCTAAATAGACATTCGCCAAAGTTTGTGCTTCGATTCCTTGGGCCGCGTCCACAACTAATATGGCCCCCTCACAAGCAGCCAAACTTCGTGACACCTCATAAGTGAAATCGACATGTCCCGGTGTATCGATAAGATGAAAAATATAATCTTCCCCATCTTTCGCTTGATATTTTAATTGAACCGCATTTAATTTAATCGTAATGCCGCGCTCTCTTTCCAAATCCATGGAATCAAGAAGCTGCGCCTTCATCTCTCTAGCTGTTAAAGCTTTTGTTTTTTCCAATATTCTATCTGCCAATGTTGATTTTCCATGATCAATATGAGCGATAATAGAAAAATTCCTTATCCGTTCTCGTCTCTTTATCTTCTCTTCACGATTCATTCCGTTCACTCCTGTTAATCGACACATGTTTGCTAGGCTAAATTATAACAGCAGTATCGGGAAAAGTGAAATGGAAAAACGCTTCTTATTCTCTTATAAGCCATGAAAAAAGAACATCAGTGAACGGCAAAGAGCAATTTCCTTGCAAGCTTCACTCATGTTCGATTTCGTTTAGTCCACTACAAATCCTTATGCTGCCCTAAAAAAGACTTGCAAAGAAGTTAATAACTGCTTGGGCAATACTAGAAATTAAATCCGCTAATAACTTACCGATTTCTGAAAAAAAGTTAAACGATTTTGCTTCTTCCAGTTTTTCTTTTTTCTCATCTAAATTAAAGGAGGAGATTTCGTTTCCTAATACAGCAGCATTGAGAGATCCCTCATCCGTTGTTTCTATATTTACGGGGGTTTGGAAGGAGGAATCTGTATACCCTCTCATTTCGTTCATCCCTTGATTCGCTTTGTTCATACCGATTAAAACCCCTACAAATAAAATGGTAATCAGAAATATTGATTTGAATACAAACTTCCCCATTCCTTCCACCTCTCTATCATTTCCTCTACTAATCCGTATGCGGATAGAGAAAAGAGTAGAACAAAATTATCTTGTTTTAAACCCAGTATCTGTTTGATCCACTGCCGCATGTAAGGCTGCGTTTAAACCAGTTGACAATACATTTGCCATATCTTCAATAAACACATCTACTTCTTTTGGTGTCACCATTAAATTATGTCCTAAGGGTGCCAACACCTCGGAAATCAAACCTCTTTTCTCCTCTTCGTCCAAGATACCTAACATCCCTAAAAATGTTTGTCTTTCATTTTCCTCAGGTAGATCCTCTTCAGTCAATTTTTTCTTCTCTCCAAATGTCATGCCTGCCGGCGCCAAAGATTTTGAGGGCTGCCCTGACTCTCTTAATTCCTTACCAAAATGCTTTAAAATAAAATCAATGGTATCACTTGTAATCGTCACAGCATCTACAACAGTTGGGACTCCAATTGAAATCACCGGAACTCCTAGTGTTTCTTTACTTAGTTCTTTCCTTTTATTCCCTACCCCAGATCCCGGATGGATGCCTGTATCTGAAATCTGAATAGTCGCATTGACCCTTTCTATCGATCTGGAAGCAAGTGCATCGATCGCGATAACAAAATCCGGGTTAGACTTTTCTATAACGCCAAAAATAATATCACTCGTTTCAATGCCGGTAAGTCCCATTACACCGGGAGCAATCGCACTTACAGCTCGGTAGCCTTTCTCTACATTTTCCGGTTGTAATTGAAATAAATGCCTAGTTATGATTAAATTCTCACAAACACTTGGCCCTAGAGCATCTGGAGTAACATTCCAGTTTCCCAAACCAACAACTAAGCAAGTAGCATCTTTCGGAATTTTTAACATTTGTAAAAAAGAGTGGAACTCTCGAGCAAATATTTTTTCAACTTCTTGTTGTGTTTGACTATCTTGTGAGCGAATTCCTTGTACTTCAAGCGTAAGATAGTGACCTTGCTTTTTCCCAATTCGCTTTTCCCCTTCAGCTGTGACCGTTGCCATAGAAATCTTCATGTCCTGTTCCATTTTTTCCTGGATGATGACACCTTCAATTTCCTTTTTTTCGACCTTATCCTTTTTCTTTCCAGTTAATTGTTCTAAAGCTATTTCAAAAGCTTCTGTTGCAAGGTCAGTCCGAACAGAATATGGATTTAAATCTAAGTTTTTTTCTGTCATTTCTAGCTCCTCCATTCTAATGAGTGTTCAAAAGGAGGATAAAATGGACCAAGAAGTTCGAGGCGGTGACTTCGACGTTCGACACAGGACGTGTCGGTACTTAGCCGAAGATCTTTTATCTCGAAGTGTCATTTTTACCGGACTTTTTGAACATCCTCTTCTATTCTTTTCTTTTTCACATCATTTCCTTCCTTGGCAAATTTCATTCAGAAGTATTGCAATCCTGCTATCTGTTTGATAAAATATCCTTTGTTCTTATTGTTTATAATGGTATTGGTCGAGTGACATAGAATCTCGAGCTATACAGGAGGTGAAGAGAATGCCAAATATTAAATCAGCGATTAAACGTGTAAAAATCAATGATGCAAAAAGCGCACAAAATGCGGCAGCAAAATCTGCTATGCGTACTGCTGTAAGAAAGTTTGAAGCAGCTGCTACAGCAAACCAAGAAGATACAAATGAATTATTCAAGGCTGCAGTAAAACAATTGGATAAGGCAGCAACAAAAGGCTTAATTCACAAAAATACTGCTAACCGCCAAAAAGCTCGTCTAACTAAAAAACTTAGCAATTTGGCATAATTAAAAAAACGCCCCGTTTTGGGACGTTTTTTTAATTTTCATTTAGATTTCCTAGTTGTAGTAAAAACAATTCTAAAGCGACCTCTCTCCCTGCTCCACCTGTCTTAAGCTTTAGGTCTGTTTGCGATAAAAGATTGATTATTTTTCCTAATTCTGCTTCTGAAAAGGAACGTGCTTGTCCGGCGGCAAGTTTTACTCGAAAAGGATGAACCTTTAATGTACTGGCAATTTGCGGTTGTCCATATCCACGCTTCGTCAATTCCTTTACTTGATAAAGCAAACGAAATTGGCCGGCGATTAAGGCCAAAATTTTAATGGGCTCCTCATTTTGCTTCTGTAAATCGTAATATATTCTAAAGGCTTGATCCATTTTCCGTTGTACAACTTTATCAATTAGATCAAAGATATTTTGTTCTAATGACCGAGAAGCCAATTTTTCAATGGTATCTGTATGAACTTCCTCCTCGCTTCCAACATACAAAAATATTTTTTCGAGTTCAGAATGAAGTCGTGTTAAGTCAGATCCAACCAAATTTATTAGTAAATCAATTGCAGCTTGATCCATTTTGATTTGCTGGGCTATTGCTTGCTCTTGTACCCAAACAACCAGTTCTTTCTCATTTAGTTTTTTTCCTTCCACCACTTCAGCGTGTTTCTTTAGTAATTTCGTTATTTTTTTTCTTTCATCTAATTTTTCATAATCACCAGCAAATACTAAAATCGAATACGGCGCAGGTTCCAATATATAGGTCTCTAACTTTTTCAAATTATGTTCCACTTTCTCCTTCGGCTTTTCTGAGGTAAGAAAGATCGGATTATGTAAGATCACCAATTTTTTTTCTCCAAAAAACGGAAAGGTTTCTGCATCCTCTAACGCCTGATCTATCGAAGATTCCTCCATATCGTATACAGATAAATTAAAATCCATTTCTTCATCTGTTAACACATTTGTCACTATTTTTTGCTTTGTTTCATTGATTACATAACTTTCCGTTCCGTATAATAAATACAAGGGAGCAAATTGTTTTTTTTCTAATTGATTCCAAATTTTCATATTAGCCCTTCTCTCATTCATCTTCTTATTATATCGTAAGAAAGCTGAGCTCATTTGACAAGTACAAAGAGACAAATCAACTCATGCTGATTTGTCTCAGATCTATGATGAACGCCACAGAGAAAAGACCTAGGATTCTTTTTCTGAAGCGGAACATAGCACTGTGCTTATTACTGTTGGTTGTGATTCTGCAGAATATAAGAAGTGCTTCCTCATCTTCTTGTATCTATATTGTGACCTCATTGTTAAAAAGTATGGGTGTCAACTCTTGTCAACAGTGGTAATGGAAAAAGTGGATTTTTTTTAAGTCTTCGTCTATACTATAAGTGGAAATAGGAGGGGTAGTTGTGAACGAATTTGAAAAAAATGTACAATCGAAACGAAATGACGCGATAGACTCAGGTGTTGGTTTTGTCGTTTCTTTTGTTTTCTTCGCTGCTATTTTTGTATTAGGAACGGTCATTGAACTCGTAGGAAAATAACTTATTTAAAGAAAGTTTGCTTTCATGCAAACTTTTTTTATTTAGGGATAAGAAGACTGATTATGGATTATTTTCTTCTTTTGCTTTACAATATCTTATTGCGATATGGTTTGAAACGTTCCTCCTTCAGAAGAAAATTTATAATGTAAGGCTCCATGCTCATCGATCCGAAAAATCTTCACCTTGAACCTTTGAAGGTTTTCTAACACATCAGGATGCGGGTGTCCATAACGATTATTTTTCCCCGCAGATATGACTGCGTATTCAGGCTTGGTCCTTTCTAACAATTCAATACTTGTGGATGTCTTACTCCCGTGATGTCCGACTTTTAAAATATCCGTTGATAATTTTTCATAAGTCTGTAATAACTCCCTTTCTCCCTCTTTTTCCAAGTCACCCGTAAACAGCCACTTCATTCCCCCGAAGTCTGCCAGCAAGACAAGTGAAGAATCATTATCCAGATATTCTTCCTTTATAGGATAAATAAATGAAAATGAACCTGATTTATTTTGCCACTTTATCCCAGCTTTTGTAACCGCAATCTTCACATCCTTTTCTTCTGCCTTTGTAAGAAAAGCTTCCATCATTGGTTTCTCCCAAGAGTTCGGAGGAACATGGACTTCTTTTACCTTTATTTGTTTCAAAAGCTCCTCACCAGCCCCCATATGATCAATATCTGCATGTGTTAGGATTAATTTGTCTATTTTCTGCACCCCTTTACTTTTTAAAAATGGAATTAGAATACTTTTTCCTACATCAAATGGAGTTGCCCGCTCTTTCCACTCTTCCTGCGGAAAGTCAATCTGCCCTCCAGTATCAATTAGATAATTGCCACGATTATAGGGCAATTGAATAAAAATACTATCCCCTTGTCCGACATCAATAAAAACTACTTCTCCCTTTGGCGAATAATGTAATCCCACAAAATAGATGGTGAAAATAAATAGGAGTGGAAAAACCGCGACCAGCCGAAACTTTTTCTTTTCCCGTAAAAGAAAGTAGATCCCAATTCCTAATATGATAAAGAAAAGAGCCATGCCACTTGGCTTTCCTGTAATAACAGAAGAAAAATGCCATGAGCTTACATACATCACAAGATGTTCCGAAAAAATCAAGACCTTTGCTAAAAGATCCGTAAAATACCGAAAAATCTCATCATTCGCAAATTGTACTATCCAAGCAAAAATCGACGAAGGAAGGACAACCAGCGAATAAAACGGAACAAAAAACATATTTGCAACAAGACTTACGAGCGAGAATTCATAGAAATGCCACATTAAAATAGGGAGAGAGACGAGCATTGAAGTAAGGGATGTTTCAAACAAAGACTTAAGGAAAGATGTTTCTTTCGGTAAACTATTCGCCATTATGACTAAGCCCATTGATACGACAAAGGATAATTGGAATCCTGCTTGATAGACGATATAAGGATTAAATAGAATAAAGAGGATAAAGCTAATGGCAATCGTATCCATTGTTGTTAACGGCCATCGCCATTTTTTGGAGGACAAGAGGAGTAGCATCATCAGGATCGCCCTGACAACCGGAGGATTTGCTCCTGTGATCATGGCGTACATTGGCAGAGTAGCTACAAAAATCCAGTACGTGACTTCTTTAGTTAATCCGATCCATCTAAAAAAGTAATAAAGAAAACCCATTATGAACCCAACATGAAGGCCAGAAATAGCCAATAAATGGATCACCCCTAATCGCTGATAAGCGTTCAATAGATCTTCATCAAAAAAGCTTCGTTCTCCGAAAACTAGTGCATTCACATAAGGGAGTATAGTAGCGGGAAAGTTTTCTTCAACAAGTCGAATCCCCTGTTCGCGGATGTTGATGAAGTAACTAGAGAGGGATTTTTTACTAGAGGCGCAATTTTGAAGCATATTATTCGAAGGTTGGAAAATCCAGTGGATATCATGCCTTTTTAAATACTTAGCATAGTTAAAAGCATGTTCATTCGTGTTATTCATTGGTTCAAGCAGTTCACCTGAGATTTTACATTCAGTACCGGCTTGAATCGACGTTTTTAAGAATTCCTTTTCTTGCTCAGTTTGTATACGATACTGTAACTGAAGTTTTTCATGTTCGGTAACAACGACTGCTCGTAAACGATCTCCATCAATAAGAGGGTATTGTTGAAATGTAATGATCACGGTCATATCTCCTTGATTATAAATAGACAGATTGTTTTTTTCTTTTAGAAAACTAATACTTGAAAAAATCAAAAGGCATGTACAACAAGCGAGTAAGAGCCTTATATTTTTTTCAAGAATCACTCTAATTATGAGCAGGAGTATCAATAAAACAGAAAATACATGTAATTCAAATGTGAGTATGAGACCCGAAAGTGAAGCTAATGCTAAAAATATCCATCTGCCTGTAAACATAACATCTCCTTTTTCAATTTTATTGGATCATGCAGGAGCTGTTCAATCAAGCGAGACTACATGGCGCAGATCCCAACTCTTTTGAACAGTTCCATACCATAATCATTTAGAAAAAGCCTATTAGACACTCTCTGCAAATGCTAGAAAGACATCCTTATCTAGTGGAACTTTCTCTGTTTTCACATTTGCTTGTTCAAAGAGTTCTAGGGCGTAGGGATGATTTTTATAATCTTCCGCATAATAAACAGCCTTTATACCAGCCTGAATAAGGGCTTTACAACATTGCAAGCACGGAAAATGTGTAACATAAATTTCCGCTCCCTCTGTCGCTACTCCAAATTTTGCACATTGAAGGATGGCATTCATCTCAGCATGAATGGTTCTGACACAATGATTATCAACAATATAACACCCCTCATCAGCACAATGAGTGCCACCTGCAATCGAGCCATTATAACCGCCTGCAATCATCCGTTTATCTCTTACAATTGTGGCACCAACTGTAAGCCTTGTACAAGTGCTGCGAGATGATAGTAAGTGACTTTGTGCCATAAAATATTGATTCCAAGATATTCTTTGCATTCCTTTTACCCCTCTACTTTTTTCTCCTTATAACAGATTACCAAAAAACCACGTTTGAGTCAGTATATTTCTTCTGTGCTATTGGATTGTGATTTGTTCCTTTAATTTTTCGAATGTCTTTTCACCAATACCAGATATGTTCATAAGTTCTTCTATCTCTTTAAACAAACCATTTTCTTCACGATATTGTATAATCGTAGCTGCTTTACTTGGACCAATTCCCGATATTGTTTCTAGTTCGGTTGCATCTGCCTGATTGATATTCACTTTCTCATCATTACTCGAACTCATAGTGTCTACATGAGGCATTTCCATTTCTACTTCCCCGATTTCTGGAATATAAATCACCATCTCATCGGATAACTTCATTGCGAAGTTTATTTGCTTTTCATCAGCTGTTTTTAATAATCCACCTGCTTTTTCCACTACATCATCTACACGCTCTCCCTCGACCGCTTCATATAATCCGGGTTTCTGAACTGCCCCTTTTACATCGATAAAAATATTCTCAGGCGTAGATTTTACGTCCTGCATTTCCTTTTCAACTTGCTCTGACTCCAACTCCGATTCCGTCCAAATTGGTTCAGTCAACGCCTCCTCTTTCTGTTGGAACTTAAATACAAATAGAAGGAGTATAATCACTGCAATAATAACAATCACTATCATTTGTTTATATTTTTCAAACCAAATAAGCAATTATTCAATTCACCTCATATTATTATGAATATTTTGTGGGCACCAGCATACATTTGTTAGGAGTAATGGATGAAGGAGGGAGAAACGTGAAGGTCGGAATTATCGGAATCGGAAATATGGGTACCATTCTTTCTGAAGCACTTCTCACAGGAAAGGCCATATCTCCTTCAAACCTCATAATTATCAACCGCACAACAGCAAAAGCTGAGAGGCTTAGAGATAAATACCAAGGGATTACCATCGCAAATAATCCCAAAGAATTAATTGAAAGTTCCAACCTTATCTTTCTTTGTATGAAACCAAAAGATTTTTACAGTTTTCTGCAGGAAAACAAGCAATACTTTAGAACAGATCAATGTCTTGCCTCTATTACTAGCCCGATTCATACAGCTTGGTTAGAAAAAGTGGTTCCTAGTTCTTGTGTACGTACTATCCCAAGCATCACTAATCGCGCGCTCACGGGCGTTACATTAATTACTTTTGGAGAGCAATGTACAGATAAATGGAAGGATGACCTCCTTGAAATCTTTTCAATGATTTCTACCCCTCAGCTTATTCCTGAAGAAATCACACGTGTTTCTTCAGATATTGTAAGTTGTGGACCAGCGTTTTTTAGTTATATAACGAGGCGGTTCATTGAAGCAGCGGTCGCAGAAACAAAAATCGATAAAAAAACTGCTGAAATAATGTTTGAACATATGTTGGTTGGCTTTGGAGATCTCTTAAAAAAAGGGTATTATTCATTATCTGAGCTGGAAGAAAAGGTATGTGTGAAAGGTGGAATTACCGGGGAAGGCATTGATGTCTTAGAAAATGAACTAGGCGATACATTTGAAAAGGTCTTTCAAGCAACACATAAAAAATATACAAAGGAGGTGCAAGAATTAGAAAAGGATTTCATCGATTAAGTATAGTTTCGACGTGGTTCGCGATAATCCTGCTATTTTTTTAAATTTTTTCGATATTCAATCCCAGTGAGGGAGGGATGTGCGCCTTCCCCACTGGGATTAAATTCCCTTTAAAGATCGCTTTTACTTTTGACAGACAAAAAAGATTCTTTCTGACTCTTCTTGTGGGGCGTCTTTCGTAAAATCTGCTGTAATAGAACGTATTTTAAAGCCAGTTTCTTTTAACCATTTCGTAAAGTCAGCTACTGAATAGGTCCTTTGTGTATGAAATTCATCAAATCGTTCATATTGACCAGTAGCATGATCTTTTAGAAAAAAAGTAAGATCATGCTCTACCGTATAGGAAGTCTCTCCCGGATAACAATCCCATATATAAGAAATATCTTCATCTACATATGAAAAAGTTTGATCCATAAAGATTTTTTCTATTTTATACGGAGAATGAATATCAAAAAGGAATAGTCCATCTTGATCCAAGTGGGTAAAAACCCGTTGAAATGTTTGTACAACTTGGTCAGATGACTGCAGATAATTTAAAGAATCACAAAAAATTGTTACAATACTATATGTTCCTAAATCTTCTAGCTTGGACATATCTTGCTCATAAAATTGGATATTTTCACGAATACTTTCTGTCTTTTCGTGGGCAACCATTAACATATCCGAGGATAAGTCCACACCTGTCACTTCATAACCACTTTGTGCAAGTAATACAGACAATTCTCCTGTCCCACACGCAATTTCTAAGATTTGTTTTCCATTTACTTGATTGGCTTGTGTCTCGCGTTCCACCAATTGAAGCCATTTATGATAAGGCACATCACTCATTAACTCATCATAGACATAAGCAAAGCGACCATACATTACGGATTCACCCTGCTTAATACATCGATCATAGGTGCATCTCCCCAAAGTTTTTCTAAATTGTAATAGCTACGTTCATCTCGCTGGAAAATATGAGCGATCACATCCCCAAAATCCATGAGAATCCACTTTCCTTCATCAAACCCCTCTACTTTTTTAACATCTATTTCCATTTCTTCAGAAACATCTTTCATTTCTCGAGAAATTGCTTGCACTTGCTTGCCAGAATTGGCATGACAAATGATAAAATAATCCGCAATCAAGGATAAACCTTTCATATTAAGAACAACAATATCTTCTGCTCTCTTATCGTCAGCTGCTTTTACAAGAGTATCTAATAGCTTTTCTGTACTCAAAAACGAATTCCTCCCTTTTTTTAAATAGAACGAGATCATCTATAAATGGCAAGTCTACTAGTCACCGTTGATTTCCGTTCAGGTGGACGCTTTCCGGAGGCCTGCAGAATGTAGGTCGCAAAGGCACTGCGACGTACAAAGATGTACTAGCAGGCGAAACAACAGAACGTTGCAGTTTAAGTCTGCCGACAGAATGTCGCGAACTCAGTCATTATCCCCATGCAAGGTGCTTACGCTTTTCTAATTAAATCATTATAAGCTTCAAATGTATCTGGATAAATAGTGGCCTTTTTTGTTAATAAAAATGCGATTGTATTACTTAATGCTTTTAGCACCGATTCATCCAAATTTTTGCGAGCTAGTTCTCTCGTTTCGTTTATTCCTGGAAAATCTCTTTGCGGCTCGATATAGTCTGCCAAAAATATTATTTTTTCAAGACGAGACATATTTGCCCGACCAGTTGTATGGTAACGAATCGCATTTAATACATCATTGTCTTCTATCGCAAATTCCTCGCGAGCCAAATAGGCTGCTACTGGTCCATGCCATAACTCGGAATGATACTCTATTAGCCGTGAGTCTTCATTTGCTTTCAACAGCAACTTTTTTAACTCGGCCACAGCCATCATTTTCGCATAATCATGGAAGATTGCTGCTAATTCAACCTTGGGTACATCTTCCCCATATCTGTCTGCTAATATTATTGCTGTTTCCAAAACTCTAACGGTATGTTGATACCGTGGTCCAGCCCCTAATGATCTCTGAACAATTTTTAAAGCTTGATCACGATTCATATAAACCCTTCTCCTCAATATACTGAATCACATTATCAGGCAACAGATACCTAATAGAAAAAGACTGCCTACATCTTTCCCTAATGAGCGTAGAAGATATATCCACTTGGGGAATGTCGACATATTGAACCGGATAAGGGCTTTGCAGCTCATATTTCGGACGATTCACCCCTATAAAGGAGACAATATTAACTAATTCTTCAATGCCGTGCCACTTCGGCAAATACTCTACCATATCTGCTCCAATAATGAAATAATACTCCACCTCTGGGTTTCGTTTTTTTAACATTTTCATTGTATCAAGTGAATAGGATTTTCCTTGTCGCTCCAATTCAATTTTTTCAATGACAAAGCAAGGGTTCCCCCCAATAGCTAATTCTAGCATCCGCACCCTGTCTGACTCGGTTGTACCACTTTTCCTTTCCTTATGAGGAGGCTCTTGGTTAGGCATAAAAGCAATTTGATCTAATTTCAAAGTATGCAATACTTCATTCGCGATTACTAAATGACCGAAATGCGGAGGATCAAAGGTGCCACCTAAAATGCCTATTCGCTGTTTTTGCATGTTACAATCTCCTCATACTATGGTAATTCAAGTCGTTTATTTTCCTGCGATTCTTTATATAAAATGATCGTATTCCCAATAATTTGCACAAGTTCAGCATTAGCCCCTGCGGACAAAGCAGTGCCCACTGTTTCCCGATCTTCCTCACAATTTTGTAGGATGCTAATTTTAATTAACTCCCTTGCTTCAAGGGCTTCCTTGATTTGCTTAATCATATTATCATTTACTCCGCCCTTCCCTACTTGGAAAATCGGCTGAAGATGATGAGCTGTCGATCTTAAATAGCGCTTCTGTTTTCCGGTTAACATATGTTTCCTCCTAAATGTTTCATTACGATTTCAGTCATTCTTTGTGTATTAGGCATATCCCCTGTCCACTTCTCAAATGCCAAGGCACCTTGGTAGACAAACATCCCTATACCATTTTGTGTTTGGGCCCCTTGTTTCTTAGCCTGTTTTAAAAAAGTCGTTTGAAATGGATTGTAGATGATATCAGAAACAAAAGCCTGAGGGTTTAATCGAGCTAACGAAAAAGGGCTTTGATTCATTTCTGGGTACATCCCAATAGAAGTCGTTTGGATCACTAATGTATACTCATTTAGTCTATCTTCCGCTTCCGCAAAAGTTAAAGCAGACGAATGACCTTTATAAGGACACATTTCCATGAGATTGAGCGCACGTTCGACCGTACGATTGCAAATATCAATATGCCCAATCCCTTTTGATAATAATGTATAAAAAATTGCTTTTGCTGCCCCACCGGCTCCTATGATTAAGACCCGTTCATTCTCTAACCTTTCTTTCCATTCTGCTTGTAAAGCCTTAATGAACCCTTCCCCATCTGTATTAAAACCAACCCATTGCTTCCCTTCCCTGACCACCGTATTAATCGCTCCAATAGCTTCAGCTAATGGATCAATTCGATCTAAGAAAGGGATAATCGCTGTTTTATGTGGGATCGTAATATTAAAGCCTTCTACCCCTATTGCTTTCATTCCTTTAATGGCTATCTCAAGATCAGTTCCTTTAATATGAAAGGGATGATAGTAAGCTTCCATCCCTAATTCTTTAAATTCTTGATTATGCATTAGAGGAGACAGAGAATGTGCGATCGGATCCCCAATCACTCCATATAATTTCATCGTCAACATTTCCCCTTTTTTCTCTCTATTAAATAAGCGATTTTCGTAATAATACACTAACGCCTTTCGGAACATAGGCGGCGATTTTGGCTCCAGCTTCTGGCACAGTCACCCACCCGAGGCCCGAAAAGACAATATCTGTTTTACCTTCACGAATCGTAAAATCATGACGAATAAGCTCTGGGAATTCTTCAAGTTCATTTTTTCGTGGTGGTTGAAGCATGTCTCCAACATGATTTTCATATAAAGCATCAGCATTTTCTAATTTTGTCCGATGAATATCGAGTTCATTTCCCATATAACAAACAAGAGATCGACGTCCACCTTTTTCATAGTCTAGTCGAGCTAATCCGCCAAAGAACAAGGTTTGTTGTTCATTTAACTGAAATACTCTTGATTTTATTTCTTTTTTCGGTGTGATCATTTTTAAATCCTTTTTCCCTACAAAGTGAGCAATTTGATGATGATTTATAATTCCTGGCGTATCAATTAATGATTGGCCATCCTGTAAAGGAATTTTGATCATATCTAATGTTGTCCCAGGGAAATGAGAAGTCGTAATTAGGTTTTCCACTTCCGCCGCTTCATGCAAAATTCGATTAATCAGTGTGGACTTCCCTACATTTGTACAACCGACAACATATACATCTTTTCCCTGTCGATACTGATCAATTTTCTCAAGTACCTCTTGAATATGAAACCCTTTTTGCGCACTTGTCAGGAGAACATCGACCGGTCTAAGCCCTAATTGTTTTGCTTCACTTTTCATCCATTGAATCACTTTATTCGCTTTTACTGATTTGGGAAGCAAATCCGCTTTATTGCCAATAAGTAAAATCGGATTTTTTCCTACAAAGCGATGAAGTCCTGGAAGCCAACTTCCATTAAAATCAAAGATATCAACGATTTTGACAATCAAGCTATCCGTTTTCGCCAACTGATTTAAGATATTCAAAAAGTCTTGATCTGTAAGAGATACATCCTGAACCTCATTATAATGTCTTAAACGAAAGCATCTTTGGCAGATAATTTCTTCTTTTTCTAGTGAAGAACTTGGTGCGTAACCGACCCCTTTAGGATCTACAGTCTGGATCACGGCACCGCACCCATAACAAATATATTCTTCGGTATTACTCAATTTGATTCCTCCCAATCAATCAAGCCTTTTCGCTTGAAATTCGCCATTATCTTACGTTCAATTTTACGATTGAATTGAGTAAAAAAACCATCCGAGCTAGCAACTGGTACCACTAAAATTGTGTGTAATCCCATGCGATTCCCACCCAATATATCTGTGAGCAATTGATCTCCAATAATGACTGTTTCTTCTTTTTTCAAATTCATCGTTAGCATAGCCTTCTTAAAAGCCGTACGTAGCGGCTTTCTCGCCTTAGAGATAAAAGGTATTTCCAATGGATCAGAAAAAATCCGCACTCGTTCTTCATTATTATTAGACACAATGGTAATTTTAATCTGATGTTGTTTCATGTCATGTAACCACTCAATCAATGGTGGGGTCGCATTCGGTCGATCCCATTCAACTAATGTATTATCAAGGTCTGTGATAATCCCTTTGACCCCTTTTTCTTTTAATACGCTTGGAGAAATATGATAAATACTTTTGACATATTCTCCTGGCAAGAATTTTTTCAGCAATGATTTGCACCTCTATTAAAAAAATATATAAATGTATCTTACCTAACTTTTGACAAAATCGCACCTTTTTTGTTAATACCAAATACTTTTCGACATTTTCTAACAAACTCGAATCTGTGGATAACTTTATTCACTTTATTATAGTGGTTATATCAAGCTTAAACAGATTTATCCATACGTTGCCCACAAGTTATCCACTTCCACCTGTGGATAAAGGAACACTTGTTCCAACGATTTAATTTTGTTAAAGTAACAATAACGTTTAGACAACCTATTATTTTATGAATGCATGTTGAATTAAAATTGCTGGAGGTGAAGCTGATGAATAAGCTATCAGACGAACTATTGATTGAATCTTATTATAAAGCAAAAGAACTCGAATTGAGTTACGACTTTATTCAGCTAATTGAATTGGAGCTCCACCGGCGATCACTAGAAGAGTATACGGAAAAAGTAACTTTAAACTAACGAAAATGAACTTGATTCGTACGAAGCGTCTCTATCTTAATTTATGGCGCTTTGTTTTTATTTTCCCAATTGGCTCCCCGTATTTCACAGGAAGAGGCAGGTCTTGTTGTAATAGTGATTCAAAGGTTGCTTTTGGAAACAATAATATAACTGTCGAACCAAAAGAGAAGTAGGCAATTTCTTCCCCTTTTTTCCAAGTCTCATTGTGATTTGTCACCTGTACCGAATTGATCATCATCGCTCCAACTTTTATCATCCCCAAACGAACATCTTCGTGCTGTAATAATGTTATGATTCGGTAATTGCTCGCTAAAGTATCCTTCCCGTATTTTAAACCTAATGCATTTACAGGGAAAGACCTGTCGCCAAGGCTGTATTGATCCATTTTTTCCACTAATAATGGAGAATGTATTCTATGATAATGGGACGGACTTAAATAAATGATCATATACGTTCCTTCTACAAATTCCTGGGCTTGCTCCTTTCCACCAAGCATTTCCGCGATGGAATATCTTTTCCCTTTTACCATGATATCTTGATTTAAATCAACCGTCCCCATCTCTTTAATCACACCATCGACTGGACTCACGACCGTATCAAATTGTTCATTGATTGAGCGGACACCCGCTTTCAACCTCCGTGTAAAAAATGTATGTAAATTCGGATAGGAGCTCCATTGACCGGCCATTTCATCCAAATTGATTCGGAAAATTTTTGCATAAGGCTTAATAAGGGGTCGACTTATATTCGATTGTGCAAATCGTGAAAGGGTCTTTGAAAAAATCGGACCATTTGTCGCTCTAATCATAGCTCGGTATAATAGCTCTTTCAAAATATATTCCTCCGGTAAATAATTTTGTTAACATTTTCGTTGGAAAGTTTTATAATTATAAAGAAGACCTGTAATTAAAAGGAGGTGCTGTAATGTTAATCAATGTAATGGATATGACAGTTCGGTTGTTGAAAGCAAATGCTGCAAATTTTTTAACACTTATCAATTTAGGATTAGGTGGTTTTGCCATTATAGCCTGTATCAACGGTCAATATCATTTAGGCTTACTCTTCATATTTATTGCTGCATTGGCTGATCGATTCGATGGAATGACTGCCCGAAAGTTTCATATTGAATCTGATTTAGGAAAACAACTGGACTCAATGAGTGATATTATTTCATTTGGGGTCGCTCCTGCATTGTT
Organism: Bacillus sp. J14TS2; assembly: GCF_018333015.1. Lineage (NCBI taxonomy): Bacteria > Bacillati > Bacillota > Bacilli > Caryophanales > Bacillaceae > Bacillus > Bacillus sp. J14TS2. Next base: position 54,363 of record NZ_BORE01000004.1, read on the forward strand.
ATTATATCAGGGAATTCTTCATCTGTTTGGTTTTCCAGGAATATTTTTTACTGTTTTCTATATTGCTTGTGGAGCTTTTAGACTTGCTAGATTTAATATTACGGAAAATGAGGGGCATTTTACGGGACTCCCTATCACAGCCGCCGGATGTTTGCTTACATTGAGCTACCTTACTATTCCTTACCTACCATCGCACTCTTTTATTCTTATTAGCCTTCTTTTATCCATCATGATGATTAGTACTTTTACAATAAAAAAGGTTTAATATAAGCCGGTTCACCTCGAAAGAGTTGACCGGCTTAATTTAAACCAACAGGATGTTGATCTGAACGGCGTTGTGACGCACAGGATGTACGAGTGCAGACGAAGCGACAGGACGTCGCTGAACAGGCGCTTACGCTTTTCTTGTCTAGCTACAGCGCCTAGCGACTAGCAAATTTACGGCTTCCTCCTACGATAAGTCAACATCGATTCGTCCTCTGTCCTCATCGTGTTTCCTTTATCTCGTCTAAATCCTTTAAATTTGTACGTCGCTGAACAGGCGCTTACGCTTTTCTTGTCTAGCTACAGCGCCTAGCGACTAGCAAATTTACGGCTTCCTCCTACGATAAGTCAACATCGATTCGTCCTCTGTCCTCATCGTGTTTCCTTTATCTCGTCTAAATCCTTTAAATTTGTACGTCGCTGAACAGGCGCTTACGCTTTTCTTGTCATCTTCATAAATTCTTTTACGTCTTGGATGCACAGTTGGATGCCTTGTTCCCAGAAGTCTTTTTTGGTTAAATCGACATCTAGATGTTTTTTCGCGAGTTCTTCTACTGTCATGGCACCTGTATCCTGGAGAAGCGAGATATAGTTCTGTTCATAGCTTTTCCCTTCTTTTAACGCTTTGGCGTAAATGCCAAGTGAAAATAGATAACCAAAAGTATAAGGGAAATTATAAAATGGTACGTCTGTGATAAAGAAATGTAATTTTGAGGCCCAAAATTGCGGATGATATTCTTTTAGAGCATCGCCGTAAGCCTCTTTTTGTGCCTCTGTCATCAACTCATTTAGACGGTTTTTATTCACGATTCCATTTTTACGTTCCTCATAGAAACGTGTTTCAAATAAAAAACGAGCGTGAATATTCATTAATAGGGCAACAGATCGTTGAATTTTATCTTCCAAGAGGGCAAGCTTTTCATCATCATTTTGCGCTTCTTTCACCGATGCATCGGCAACAATCATTTCCGCAAATGTTGAGGCTGTTTCAGCCACATTCATCGCATAGTCACGATTAGCAGGATTCACTTCTTCTAGCACATAAGAATGAAATGCATGACCTAATTCATGAGCAAGGGTTGAGACATTCCCTGGTGTTCCAGAATAGGTCATAAAAATTCTTGATTGCTGACTATTTGGGAAAGACGTACAGAATCCTCCCGGCCGTTTGCCTGGTCGGTCCTCTGCTTCAATCCATCGCTCTGCAAAAGCCTTTTCCGTAAACTGAGGTAATTTATCTCCAAATTCACTAAAATGCTTTAAAATAAAATCTGCGCCTTCTTGATAGCTATATGTTTTATTGGATTTCCCAATCGGTGCATCTAAATCTTGCCAACTTAGCTGTTCAACACCTAGAATCTCTGCTTTACGTTGAAGAAATTCTACAAATGGTTGTTTATGAGCAGAAATCGTCCCCCACATTACATTTAGGGTCTCTTCACTCATCCGATTATACGTTAGAGCTTCTTTCAAAAAATCATCCCATTGTCTTTGGTGGTAAACAGATAATCGAAAACCAGCAAGATGATTTAATGTATCCGCCAATACATCAGATTCTTGCTCCCATGATTCTTCCCAAGCAGTAAATATTTGTTGACGTACTTGTGGATCAGGAGACGAGAATTTATTGGCAGCTTGCCCAACAGATAGCTCCGTTATTTCTCCATTTTCTCCAAAAGGAATCTTTATTTTGCCAACAATTGTATCATATAGTTCTCCCCACCCATGATAGCCATCCACACTTAAAGCATGGATAAGGGCTTCCTGTTCTTGTGGTAACTTTTCAGATGCCTGTTGTCTTTTTTCATTCAATACGAATGTGATTTCTTGAAAATCAGGCCTTTTTAATAAGCTTAGCCAAATATTTTCTTCGATCATGGATATTTTTTCATCGAATACGGTCAGAAGCGTTTCAAATTGGGCACGTAATGTTGTGACGATTCCACGCAATTCATTTGCCTTTGCATCGTTTAAATTTTGGGCTTGCAAACAACTGACAAATGCTCCTGCCTGTCCCATATTATCAGCGACAGTTTGCATAGTTGCTAATAATTCCAAAAGCGATGTATCATTGTTGCTTGTCGGAATTGTCCAATGTTCAACACGATCTTTAAATTGGTTCAATTGTGAATGTAAGCTTTGTAAATGTTTGGCAAATTGGGGTGATTCACTTCCCCCTTCGAAAAAAACATCTAAGTCCCAAATCTCTTCATAATGACTTCTCAATATGATTCCTCCTCAACCTTGTCTTCCAATTCATTATAAAAGACTTATCCTATTTTTCATAATTTTAGAGGTTCTTCAAGTTTTTAGCCTGGACAAGCAAAACTATTCAAGTGGACTCATATACATGAGATATAGGCGAAAGCGGAGATGGAGGTGAGGATTTGTCCGGGATACTAGCGGCAATTGGGTATTTATTCAAAGAGCTAATGTTCCTTGTTTCATATGTAAAAAATAACGCTTTTCCACAACCTTTATCCCCAGAAAAAGAAAAACTCTACTTAGAACAAATGGCTGAAGGAGATGAAACAGCACGTAACCTTTTAATTGAACATAATTTACGGCTTGTTGCCCATATCGTAAAAAAGTTTGAAAATACTGGTGAAGATGCCGAAGATCTAATTTCTATCGGAACAATCGGATTGATTAAAGCAATTGAAAGTTATTCCTTCGGTAAGGGGACCAAGTTGGCTACTTATGCTGCCAGATGTATTGAGAATGAAATCTTGATGCATCTACGGGCATTAAAAAAGACAAAAAAAGATGTGTCATTACACGATCCAATTGGTCATGACAAAGAAGGGAATGAAATTTCCTTGATCGATGTTTTAAAGTCAGAACTGGAGGATGTATTTGACACCATTCAATTAAATATGGAATTGGAACGAGTTAAAAAATATATTGATGTTTTGGATGATAGGGAAAAAGAAGTGATTGTCGGCCGCTTTGGACTAAACTTAAAAAAAGAAAGAACACAGAGAGAAATTGCAAAGGAGTTAGGAATATCAAGAAGTTATGTATCACGAATTGAAAAACGAGCGTTGATGAAAATGTTCCATGAATTTTATAGGGCAGAGAGAGAAAAACTCAAAAAAACGCAGGGAGATGATTGATGAATACCTTTATAAAGAATCATAATTTTCACAACAACAGGGCAACCAAAGTGACATTGATTGCCCTGCCCTCTTTGCATTTTCAGGATATTTCCTTGATCATTTCTACTACAAGCTGAGCGGAATGAACAGCAGCAGTCTCAAGGAATTGATCAAATGAAATATTGGAATCTTTTCCCGCTATATCAGATAAAGATCGGATGACGACGAAAGGAACATCAAATTGCCATGCTACTTGTGCAATCGCAGCTCCTTCCATCTCAACCGCATAAAGATCCTGAAATTGTTGACGAACAAACTCCACTCTTTCAGGGTCATTCATAAATGAATCACCTGTTGCAATCAGTCCTTCTACTGTCTGAATCTCGTCAATTTTCTCAGCGGCTCTTACCGCCTTCTCTACAAGAAAAGGATCTGCCTTAAAAGCTGGTGGCATTTGTGGAACTTGACCATATTCATACCCAAAAATAGTGGCATCAACATCATGATGGCGAACCTCTGTTGAGATCACTAAATCTCCAATATTTAAGTCAGGGTGATAACCACCAGCCGAACCAGTATTAATTACAATATCTGGTTTGAATCTTTCCAATAATATCGATGTTGACATTGCTGCATTGACTTTTCCAATGCCAGATTTCAATAAGATTACTTGCTTGTCCTCTATTTTCCCAACTGTAAACTCACAATTAGCAACAATCTCTGTTTTTATATCGACCATTTGCTTTCTTAATATCGAAACTTCTTCCTCCATTGCACCGATGATTGAGATGACCATGCTGCATACCCCATTCCTATTCTTGACCTTTATCGTTTTCGATTAACTTCTTCACTTCTGTCGGTTTCCAACCCTCGCCATCAACCCATTCAAGATAGACCCGATAAGCTTCATTTGGCTTACTTGATTCAGATACTGTCATAACAGCTTGACTTCCTGTATCGTCGCCTTTTCTAGTCCACCAATTTGTCATACTGTCTGGGGAGATTCCAATGGCATAGGCAGCAGCCTTCTCTTTTTCATTCCAATCTGTCGATCCCATTTCTGAAGAATATTGATGATCACCTGATTGTTCTGTGCCAACTGGCTTCCATGAAGGATCATTGATCACTTTATCAACATTTGCTTCATCACTATCTTCTTCAATTACCTCTTCGTCCTCTGCATTCTCATCCGTTTCTTTCTCTTCATCCGCATCTTCTTCTTCTCCTGCTTTATCTGTTTTGTCTTGCTTATCATCTGATTGTTGATTTTCCTTTGTTTGTGCTTCTGTTTTAGCTGCCTCTTTCATTTCTTTCTCTGTCTTACTATCTGTTAGGAAAATATTGCCACCCACTATCAGAATAAGAATGACTACGATCGCAATCAATGTATTTAGTACAATATTTGTTTTCCTTCGCTTTGCACGTTGTTCATAACGTGAATTGATCCGATTAAATTTATCTGGCATATAATCCACCCCATTTCCATTGTCTTTATCATATCATGGACAGGAAAAAACGTGAATTAAATTTTCTCTTATTTGCTATTCTATTTCTCCTCCTCATGGATCATCTCAACTAAATCAGCATAAAGACTTGTTACTGAGCCTTGATCATCTTTCACCCCTAAATTAACCGTCACAAGAACGTATTTGGGATTTTCAAAAGGAAAATAACCAGCAAACCATTTGTTATACAACTGCTCATCCTCAGCTTGCATACCCGTTTGTGCTGTACCGCTCTTCCCTGCTACATCATAAGGGAGATTTTGAAAATAAGCACCCGTTCCTTCTGGATCTGTCACAACTTTTCGAAGTAATTGCTGCATTTTTTGTGCAGTAGCAGTTGAAATCGATACGTCTTTTTTATCCTGCGCAGGAAATTCAAACATTGAGCTTCCGTCCGCATATTGTATCTCGGATGCAATCCTAATCGATTTCCCTTTCCCTCCCCTTGCAATCGTCGCCATCATATTGGCAACTCCAATTGGCGAGACACGAACCTCATGCTGGCCGATTCCAGTTTGCGAAATAAAATTATGGTCAACTTGATCATGATTTTGCAAAAATATTCTTCCTGTTGAAGCTGTAAATTGTTTGAAGTCATTTAGATAAAAAACATCACCTTCCCAGCTCTGAGATCCAATTAAACCTAATTTTTCGGCATAAGCTTCTAATAAATGGGGGTCCTTGTCCTGAATCTTATTAGCAACTTCTGCAAATGTGCGATTGCAACTACGCGCAAAGCTATCTTCTATATTCAACTCACCTAATTGGCGCTTAGCACTATTGCCCCTAATATCGAGGTTACAATCAAAATGGTCCGAATTCGTTATTAATCCTTCTTCAAATGCCGCTGTAGCCACAACTGTTTTAAAAACGGATCCCGGAATCTGCGCTTCAAACATTTGATTGACCACCCCTTTATCATCAAAAGGGCTTTGACTGTTAAGAACAGGACGAGATGCATCCGCAATCACTGTACCTGCTTCGATATCCAATAAAATAGCCCCACCATTCTCAACTTCATATTGATCTAGTAGCGATTCCATCTTTTCTTGTATCGTTCGATCAATCGTTGTTTTCACATTAAGGGGATAATACGGATTATTCTCACCTGTATATTTGACATCAACGCCAAACAAAGGGTTCCCTATTGCATCCACATGAAAAATTAACTTTGTCGGTGTATCAGGTAATAAAAACTCATCGAATTGCGCTTGTAAGCCGGTAACTCCTATTTTTAAATCACTGATGTTTTTATCCGGATATCTTTCTTTAAGTTTCTCATTATTTTCACCAACTACACCAATAAGTTGGGCTGCCGGTAATGTATCGGGAATCCATTTTCGTTTTAAGGAAACAACTCCAGGAATATTTAATTCGTTGATCTTATTAGCTTGTAACTCGGTTAATTCCCCATAAATAAAAGGAGATGCAGCATCCTCTATTTTCGCTGCTAACTGTTTTGATGGAACTTGTAAAATTTCAGCTACTCCGTTTTGATCCCACTCAATCCCTTTTAAAAAAGGGAATAACACCAGAACCATCTCTTCACGATGTGAAAGTGGCTTATCCTTTGAATCTAAAAACAGCCCGCGTCCATCATCAATGAATACTTGCTGTGTCCTTTGCTTCACACTTTCTTCAAAAAGATTAACCTCATGTTTCGAAAAATGTTCGGTTTGAAATAATTGAATTTGCATTAATCTTCCTAATAATAGTCCTAATCCTAATAAAATACTGATTGATAAAAAGACAACACGTTTCTTGCTCATGCAACCACCTCAAGAACAGTGTAGCCTTTTTAACAATTAATCAACCTACAGCTGGAAAATAAAGGGTAAATTGCAGCTTCCATCACTAGACCAAGAACTATTGAAGAAGGAGCCTCCCAAAAGTCCATTGACTGACTTTTGAGAAGCTCCCTCTTTATTCTTTATTGAATTGAAACAAGTCGTACTTTCATTTCTCCACCAGGTGTTTGCACATTCACTTCTTGATCTACCTTATGCCCCAATAAACTTTTCGCGATTGGAGAATCGTTTGATATTTTCCCTTCAAACGGATCTGCTTCCGCACTTCCAACAATCGTATACGTTTCCTCGTCACCATCAGGAAGTTCAATAAATGTGACCGTTTTCCCTAATGTGACCGTATCTGAATTCAGATCATCATCCTCAATGATTTTCGCATTACGGATCATATTTTCTAAAGTTGTGATACGTCCCTCTACAAAAGCTTGTTCTTCTTTTGCAGAATCGTATTCCGAGTTCTCAGATAGATCTCCAAAACTACGAGCAATTTTAATACGTTCCACAACTTCTTTTCTTTTAACCGTTTTTAATTCTTCTAGTTCTTGTTCAAGTTTTTCTTTACCTTCTTCTGTCATTGGGTAAACCTTTTCGACAGCCATTCCCTTCACTCCTTATCTGTTTAAAACCTCTATATATTAAATATTGAATGTATACATGATAACGCGCCTATTTAGAGGCGCGCATGTTCTTCATGTGAGTACATGTATATATAGTATCTATGCTATATTATTACAAAAATAACTTTTGTTCAAGATAGGCTTATCTTTACACAATTACAAATGAATATCAATATTTATACTTTCCGACTCACTGCCAAGCCATCCCCAACTGGGAGAATAACCGTTTCAAATTCATCTTGGCTCATTAGCCATTGATTAAAATTTTCCAGCTTTTCTGCTATTATTGTCAATCTTTTATTTTCCCCAATAGTTGGATCTGCTACTAATCCTCTGAATAAAACATTATCAATATAAACACATCCTGATGGTGCCAGTAAATCGCTGTACATTTCAAAGAATTTTTTATATTGTCCCTTCGCAGCATCAATAAATATAGTATCAAAGGGACCGTATATGCTCACAGTTTCAAAAACATCTAATGCATTTCCATGAATGATGTTGATTCTTTCTTCAAAACCAGCTTGCTGGATATAGTATTGAGCTCTTTCCACCTTTGATTCGTCGATTTCTATGGTGACGATCTGGCTATCCGCTAAAGCCTCTGCCATTCTAAGAGCGGAATATCCAATAGCTGTGCCGATCTCCAAAATACGTTTCGGTTTTTGGAGCTTCATCATGTGTAACATTACTTCTATACCGGCTAAATCCATAATAGGTACATGTTCATCTTTGGCATATTGCTCCATCTCATAAAAAATACTTGGACGAGTACCCATAAGAGAGTGGAGATAATTTCTTACCGATTCATCTATCACTCCGAAGCTTCCTTCCTTTTATCTGTTATATGTTTTTTCTTTAAAGCATTATGCTCTTCCAATGTTTTTGCGAAATACACATCCCCTGTCCCATATTCTGCTAGGAAGTAAAGATAATCGGTATCAGCAGGGTTCAAAACAGCTTCGATCGACTCCTTACCAGCATTTGCAATGGGGCCTGGCGTTAATCCTTTATGCACATACGTATTGTAAGGAGAATCTACTTGCAGATCTTCATACATTGTCCTTACTTGATGTTCCCCTAAGGCATAAGCAATTGTTGGATCTGTTTGTAAAGGCATATCTTCCTCTATACGATTTACAAAGACGCTTGAAATCTTTTTGCGATCGGCTTTAGCTGTGGCTTCTTTTTCAATTAAAGATGCCATCGTCAACAATTCATGAACACTCATTTTTTTCTCAGAAAGCGCTTCGTTATAGTTCGCTAATACAATTTGCGTTTGCTTTATCATTGGATCAATAATCGCATCTAATGATGGCTTTTCCTCATAAAAAGAATATGTTGCAGGATAGAGGTATCCTTCAAATGGATGCTTAATTGCATCAGCTTTCATATCATCTGTAATAATTTCCGGATATTTTTCCGCAAATTCATCCACTGTTTTAGGATCGTCTAATTTTTCCATAATCTCCTTTGCTGAATAATCCGTTTGTTTAGCCATTACTTCTGCAATTTGCTCTAGTTGAAAACCTTCAGGCACAGTGATTTTAAATACTTCTTTGCTGACTAATTTCCCGGTTTGCAGTGCATCCGTAATTTCCGCTAATGTCATAGAAGGAGAAAATTTGTAATTTCCCGCTTGGAATCCAGAAATGTTATTAAATTTTACATAATATTTGAAAATCGTTCCATTTTTAATAATTTTCTTTTCTTCTAATAATTGTCCAATCGAGCTCGTGGAGGATCCAATAGGGACTTCAACTTCTTTTTGCTTTTGATTATCAGGATCAAGTGGTTTCAATGATGATTCAATATATATATATCCCCCCAAGAAGACTCCCCCCGCAGCCAATACTAAAATCAGGGCGATAATGGCTACAATTCTCCTAATGGTTCTCGCCTCATTTCCTCTCTCAATCAAATTATTTTTAATGATCGTCTTTTTGGATAATTTATTGTTTTTCTCGCGACTTTTACCCGCCACGTACAATCCCCCTTATGAAGCAAAAAAGCTACTCTATATTTTTCCTGTTCATTATACTATAAAAAATGTCTAATTTACTCGTAAAATGAAATATAACATTAAAAACCGAAGTATAAAAGGGAGATACTGCCTGTTAATGCGGGATAAAAGAGATGGACCTAGCTTTTATTATGAGCTAGGTCCATCTCTTTCATTATTCAGAAGATTGTTCTGTTATTCCTCTTCTTCAGCCAGAAAAGTATTTAGCATTTCTTCAATCATATCCCATTCTTCTTCTGTTTCAATGGGTTGAAGATTTCCACCATCACTCTCATTATTTTGGTTGTAAGCAGACGCATGAATTTCGATATCTTCCTGCTCATCTTCTTCCGCTCCTGCTGGGAAGTACAATACGTACGATTTATTGAATTCTTCCGAATCAAAGGTGAATAAAATTTCATGTAACTGTTCATTTCCCTCTTCATCTACAACTGTAATAAATTTATCTCCGTTTTCCATATCTTCACCTCATTATTGTTGGCTATCTAAATAGCCCTGTAAAATCATACTAGCGGCCATTTTATCGATAACCTTTTTTCTTTTCTTTCGACTTACATCTGCTTCAAGTAATACGCGTTCCGCCGCCATTGTACTTAAACGCTCATCCCATAATAAAACTGGTAATTGAAATTGCGTCTCTAATTTTTCTGCATAGGATTTGGAAGCTTCCCCTCTTGGACCAACCGTATTATTCATATTTTTCGGGAAACCAACGACAATTTTTTCTACAGCGTATTCGTCAATGATTTGTTTAATTCGCTTCAAACCAAAATGCTTTTGTTCTTCATCAATTGGGATGGTCTCGATCCCCTGGGCCGTCCATCCCATTTCATCACTGATCGCTACACCAACTGTCTTGGATCCTACATCTAAACCCATGATTCGCATATATTATTCCTCTCGATGCTGCTTTAAATACGATTTAACCAGCTCTTCAATGATTTCATCTCTTTCTAGCTTTCGCATCATATTCCGTGCATCCTGATGACGTGGAATATAGGCTGGATCCCCGGAAAGTAGGTAACCAACGATTTGGTTTATCGGGTGATATCCCTTTTCTTGAAGAGCTCCATATACCTGTAATAAAACCTCTTTTACTTCCCGCTCCATCGGATCCTCATGAAAATCAAATCGCATTGTTTTATCAAAAGAGCTCAATATATAACACCTCTCTTAAGACATATCGTAAAAGTGATGTTCAAAAAGGAGCAAGTCGGCTACGACACTGACATCAAACACCATCTGCCGACATATTTTTCACTGGACTTTTTGAACATCCTCTTAAAGATATGCCCAATTGTTAAACATTACCTTTATTGTACATGATTTCGACTTGGAATCAAACGGATTTCACCCAATCCTTGACATAGTTTAACGCTTCTTCCAATTTTTCGGGGTTTTTCCCTCCAGCCTGAGCCATATCTGGACGACCGCCGCCGCCGCCGCCACAAATAGCTGCAACTTCCTTTACTAATTTGCCGGCATGATATTTTTCAGTTAAATCCTTCGTAACTGCTGAGATAATATTCACTTTTCCGTTATGACTTGAAGCCAAAACAATGATACCTGAAGTTATTTTTTGTTTTAAATCGTCAACTGTTGTTCTTAATGTATTCATGTCCGTTGAATGAACTTGACTCACCAGAACTTTAACACCTTGAATCATTTCGACTTGATCGAGTATTTCCCCTGCTTCTTGATTCGCCATTTTGGCTGATAAAGATTCATTTTCACGGTGAACTTCTTTTAATTCATTTAACAGGGATTCCACTCTCTGAACGAGATTTGTTGGTTTTGTTTTCAGACGTTCTGCTAACGTATCAAGCTTCTTTAATTCGCTATTGACGAGTTCATAGGCAGCCTGACCCGTTACAGCCTCAATTCTTCGTGTTCCAGCCCCAATTCCACTCTCAGAAAGAATTTTGAAAAAGCCAATGGAAGCACTATTTTTGACATGACATCCACCACATAATTCAAGACTATAATCACTAATAGAGACAACGCGAACCACTTCACCATATTTCTCACCAAATAAAGCCATGGCTCCTTTTTCTTTCGCCTGGTCAATCGCCATCGTTTCAATCGTGACAGGTAATGATGCCCAGATCTTCTCATTCACAATATGTTCAATTTCTGCTAATTCGTCTGGTTTTATTTGCCCAAAATGAGAAAAGTCAAAACGAAGCCGATCGGGGCCAACATAAGAACCTGCTTGGTTTACATGTTGCCCAAGAACATCTTTTAAAGCTTGATGCAGTAAATGAGTAACCGTATGATTTTTTTCAGTATGACGACGCTTCGTTTCGTCTACTTGAGCATATACTGCCATGCCTTCCTTCAATACTCCTGCCTCCACCTTTGCTTTATGAAGATTTTGCCCATTTGGCGCCTTCTGAACTTCTGTTACTTGTACGAGTAAATCCCCGCTGGTTAACTGCCCATGATCCGCAACTTGACCACCACTTTCCGCATAAAAAGGTGTCTTTTCAAGAATAAACTCCACTTCATCTCCGGTAGCTGCAGATACTACTAGCTTTCCATCCTTTACAATCGCTTGGACTTTCGTTTCCACACTTAACTGTCCATAGCCGATAAATTCACTTTTTACATTGATATCACCTAGTACGCCGCCTTGAATATGCATTGATGCTGAATCTTCACGAGCAGATCTGGCCCTTTCCCTCTGCTGCTCCATGGCCTTTTCAAAACCTGAGTGATCAATGCCCATTTGTTCTTCTTCAGCATACTCCTCCGTTAATTCTACAGGGAAACCATACGTATCATACAGCTTAAATACATCTGCCCCTTCAAGCACTGTCTTACCTTCCTTCTTAGCCTGACGGATCATAGCAGATAAAATCTCTAATCCATCATGTAATGTCTCATGAAAACGATCCTCTTCATTCTTCATCACTTTTTGAATAAAATCCGTTTTCTCTATAACATTTGGATAGTAATCCTTCATAATATCTGCAACGGTCGGGACTAATTGATACATAAACGGTTTTTCAATTTGAATTTGTTTAGCATATCGTACAGCCCTTCTCAATAAACGGCGTAATACATAACCACGGCCTTCATTGGAAGGTAAAGCCCCATCGGCAATCGCAAAGCTTACTGTACGAATATGATCCGCAATGACTTTAAAGGCTGTTCCTGTTGCTGCCTCATAGGTTTGACCAGAAATCTTCTCTGTTGCACGAATAATCGGCAAAAATAGGTCTGTGTCAAAGTTGGTTGGAGCATTTTGAATAACAGACGTCATCCTTTCCAAGCCCATCCCTGTATCAATGTTTTTCTTTGGTAAAGGCGTATATGTTCCATCAGGATTATGGTTAAACTGGGAAAAAACTAAATTCCAAATCTCTAAATAACGTTCATTTTCTCCTCCTGGATAAAGTTCGGGGTCATTTGGATCATCGCCATACTCAGGACCTCGATCATAGAAAATCTCCGTATTAGGACCGCTTGGGCCTTCTCCAATATCCCAAAAATTTTCCTCTAAGCGAATAATTCGCTTTTCCGGTAAACCAATTTTCTCATGCCAAAGGGCAAAAGCCTCATCATCCTCAGGATGGATTGTCACTGATAATTTTTCACCCTCGAAACCAATCCATTTCGGATCTGTTAGGAATTCCCATGCCCATTCTATCGCTTCTTCTTTAAAATAATCACCGATCGAGAAATTACCGAGCATTTCAAAAAAAGTATGATGTCTTGCTGTTTTCCCTACATTCTCAATATCGTTTGTGCGAATTGATTTTTGCGCATTGACAATACGAGGATTCTCAGGTTTTACCCGGCCATCAAAATATTTCTTTAAAGTGGCAACTCCGCTGTTAATCCATAATAATGTTGGATCATCTTGAGGTATTAAAGATGCACTCGGTTCGATTTTATGGCCTTTTTCCTGAAAAAAGTCCAAATACATTTGCCTAATTTCTGCTCCTGTTAATTGTTTCATCTCTTTCACTCCTTAAAAAAATTTGCGCTCACTTGCAGGATCTGGTAAAACATCTAGCCATCCTTTGCTTTTCAAACAAAAAAAGCCCCGCCCCTATGCAGGGGCGAAGCTATATTCACGGTACCACCCTGATGAGTCAACTAAAAAAGCGTTAACTCTCTCAGTGCTTTAACGTAGCAAACGGCAGGAATTAGCTGCTCTCAGGATTGGCGTGTTGTTAATGTTCCGAATAGAATTTCTTTCAGCCTTGGAAATTCCTCTCTAGTATCCGTCCTTTTTTAACAACTAGATCCTTCATCAAGTTCCATTTATTAACTTAGGCCAACAGGATGTTGGTCAGAACGGCGCGATTTTAGCCGTTCAACCTTACCTATAATCGCATTATAGAAAGAGAAGCATGATTTGTCAATCTATGACTGTCTAGTTTTTATTAAATAGTCCCTAGAATGAACAATCGCGATCTTTATTACAGCCAAAATGGGGATGGATAATATCATTCCTATCACTCCAAAGACCTCCCCTCCAACAACTAAGGCTGCCATAATAAATAGCGGATGCATATGAAGGGATTTCCCAACAATAAATGGTGATAAAACATTCGCTTCTAAAAATTGAATAATCAGCATCGCGATCGTGGTAATAATCGCTAATTTGGGTGAAGTTAATAAAGCGATTGCCACTGTGGGCACTAAGCCAATAATAGATCCAAAATAAGGAATAATATTCGTAACGCCGATAAAAATTCCTAACATAATTGGATAATCTACTTTTAAAATGACCAAGGTGATAGCCGATAAGATAGTGACTAAAGCACACACTAAAATTTGACCGCGAATATATCCACCCAATGATTCATTTACCGCCTCGAGAAATTTCTGTCCATTTCCACGCCATTTTTTTGGTGCTATGTACCACGCGGCTCTTTTTAATAACGAAATGTCTTTGAGCATATAAAAGGAAATAAACGGAATGACCGCTATGATCACAAGATGGTCGATTAACTTAACAAGAGAATTAATGCTTTTTTCAATCCAATGATTGAACCAATTCTCTAACGCGTCAATCTTATCATCAATTTGATCTTGAATGCCGTCGGGAAAATGAGATGTTGATACTTCAAGATGGTGAATCCAGTCTCGGTATTGTCCGATAAAAATCGGGAGCTGGTCTGAAAAATCTCGAAGTTGGCGAATAAACATTGGAATTCCAGCATAAAGCCCATAACCCATTCCTACAAAAAAGACCACATAAATAATCGTAATTGCTAATGTTCTATTGACACCGAACTTCTCTAAACGAATAATAATCGGATGCAGAAGATAAGCGATAAATCCACTTAATAAAAAAGGCATCACTCCAATCATTATCGCTCTTAATAAAGGTATCCATACTGGTTTGATCAATAGGAAGCAATAAAGAGTTAGAAAAATGAGTAACACAATACTAAGCTTTAATATAAATTGGAGATGACGCTCTTTCAAAAATTCTCCCTCCTCGCCGTAAGATAAACCCCCGGGCATTCACCGAGTTGGATAATACAAGATTTTCTTGTAACTACTTTTTTGGGATATTTCACTTTTTTATTGAACTACCATTTTATATTGAACGAAATCGCAAATGGCGAATCTGCTAATCACCATTAATCTCCGCTCCAAGCGGAAAGCGAGCAACTGTAGTGGAAATCAACCACACACTATCTTTGTAGACAATGTTTACAAAAACATAAAAGAAAACACACTTGTGCCGCTTCTTTGACATGTCTTTTTTTGAAAAGGTTTTGAAAAACCTCGATTCTCAGTAAACTTTTGGTAATTCGGCGGGCTTATCCTTGAACTTTCAAGATTCTATTTAGTTTCTCATGCAAAGGGAGAATTTATGTAATAAAAAAAGGGAAGCCCCAAAACAGGCTCCCTTGCTAATTAACTAAGCTTGCGGAGTTGCTCATCAAATAAATCATCCAATGAACTAAGGCTTCCATCCTCTTCGACTTGATGAGTATGGATTGTTTCCTTTCCAATGGATAATTCAATAAAGCAATTCCAACAATAATATTGATTGACGCCGATCTTACCGAGATCCTTACTTTGGCAATTCGGACATTTCATCATCATCATGACCACCTCGTAACTTATTCACTGACATTACGAGTGTCTCTTCTCTAATCTGGGGTGGAAGTGAAGTCCGAATGATTCGTTTTCCTTTGGTGATATCAGAAAAGAAACCATCTGTCAGCTCATACCCTACGATGGTGCCCATCTCTTCTAAAAAATATACATCATCTAATAAACCTAAGGTTTCTCCTTCTTGAGAAATGGTCTTGATTTTTGTTAGGGGCTGATCATGTGTCATGGTATATGTCCGTTCATCTTTGCTATAGGATCTAAGTTTGTCGTCAGAGCGAAGCGTGATCCCGCTCTCTTCCCAAGCAGTTACTTCTTCCATTGGCAAAATAAATTTCTTCCCCATTAACCCTTTTTTCTGTAATAATAAATGAGTTACACGGCCATTCTCATCAATACAAATATCACAAACTGAGCCGAAAAGCTCACCTTGATGATCATATATAGGCGTGTCCTTTAAGAGGGAAAAGGTCCGCAAAAGAATCTACTCCTTTCCGAACATCTTTATTTTCCCTCTGCCTCCATAAAATCATACGGCGTAACATTTTCCATTCCAATCATCGGATCAATCATCATCCACGTCTCTTCTGATAATTCATCGCCAACTTCTTTTTCCTCGTTCAATTGCAATGAACTCAATTTTTCGTAAAGGGATGTTTTCCTTTGTTGATCATCTTCCCTCTGGATCCCGATTTGGAATGCTTGTTCTTCCCCACATAAAACTAAAGACTTTTTACTTCTGGTAAGCCCTGTATATAATAGATTTCTTCTTAGCATGCGATAATAACTACGCACAACTGGCATAATGACGATTGGAAATTCGCTTCCTTGAGATTTGTGTATAGAGCAGCAATAAGCAAGCGTAATTTGATTCAAATCTGTTCTTGTATAAGTGACTTCTGTTCCTTCAAAGGATGCAATCACCATATCCTGTTTTTCGGTTGTTTCCTTTGCCGTTAGAATTGAAATAATTTCACCGATATCGCCATTAAAAACATTTTTTTCAGGCTGATTGACAAGTTGTAAAATTTTATCTCCAATTCGATATTTCGTTTCCCCAAATGAAAGTTCTTTTCTTTTTTGATCTTCATTTGGATTAAATATTTCTTGTAAGATTTGATTCATTGCATCAATTCCTGCAGGTCCTCGATACATCGGAGCTAACACTTGGACATCCATGGCGGTATATCCCTTTTTTTTAGCACTTAAAACAATTCGTTTGATCACATCACCCATTTGATCTGTATGACATTTGATAAAAGAGCGGTCTTTTTGCGGCTCTAATAGATCAGTAGGGATTTCACCTTTTTTCACTTGATGTGCAAGCTCGATGATGGAAGAACCTTCTTTTTGCCGATAAATATCCGTTAATTGAACAACTGGAACAGCATGTGATTTTAATAAATCTTTTAATACTTGTCCTGGTCCAACAGAAGGTAATTGATCTTCATCACCTACCAGTACCACTTGAATTTGAGAAGGAAGTGCTTTAAATAATTGATGTGCTAGCCATGTATCAACCATCGACATTTCATCGACGATCAATAATTTACCTTCTAATTCCCGCTCTCCATCAGAATCTAGATTCTCCTGTGCAGTCATTCCTAAGAGCCTATGAATGGTCATGGCTGGTAATTCCGTTGACTCTGACATTCTTTTTGCGGCTCGACCTGTTGGTGCTGTTAACAGAATAGGAAACGGCTCTTCTTGTTTATACGCTTTTGGGTCCAGCGAGCAGCCATGCAGCTCACCATAAAGTTCGACAATCCCTTTAATAACGGTTGTTTTCCCAGTACCTGGCCCACCTGTTAAAATCATGATCGGGTTGGTCAAAGCCGTTTGTATCGCCTCTTTTTGTGACGGGGCGTATTGAACATTTAGTCGTTCCTCCAACTTCCCTAATGCTAATAAAAATTCCGATTCAGGAAATTGATCAGCATATTCCGTCTGTTCCATCACCCGGTTAAGATTTGTTACAATTCCCTTTTCAGCAAAATAAAGCGAAGGTAAATAGATCCTCTTTTTTTCACCTATAATTTTCCCTTCTTCTTCAAGACTAATAATCTCTTGTGCAATATTATCATAGGGAATTTCTATATGTTGACTATCTTCCAATAATCCTTTTACTTTTTCTAATAATTCTTCTGCTTCAAGGTACACATGTCCATTTTTCAAACAATCTTGTTCAAGAAAATAGAGACAACCCGCTTTAATCCGATCAGGATGATTCCCAGTAATCCCTAATTGTGAACCTAACTCATCTGCTCGTCCAAATCCAATGCCTTCTACATCTTCAATTAATTGATAAGGATTTCTTTCCAAAATAGTCAAGGTTTCTTCCTTATATACCTGGTAAATTTTCATAGAGATTTGTGGACCAAATCCATATTGGTTTAACCCTACCATAATTCTTTCAAGCCCCTGGTGTTCCAGTAATGTCTCATACAAATCTTTTGCCGTCTCTGGGGCTAATTTTGGAATCGAATCAAGTAAGGATGGTTGTTCAAGAATTCGACTAATCGCAGCTTCTCCAAGCTCTTCTACAATTCTTTCGGCGGTCTTTTTGCCAATTCCTTTAAATAATTCACTGGACAAGTAAGTGATAATCCCTTGCTTGGTTTGCGGCATTACCTTTTTAAAATGACTTGCACTAAATTGTAGACCAAATTTAGGATGCTCCTTCATTTGCCCATAGAAAACATACGATTCTTCGTCCTGTAATTTGGGAAAATGGCCAACAATTACGGCTTCTCTATCTTTTATTTCCATATCTGTTTTCTCAATCCTTATTCTGACCACAGAATAGAAATTTTCTTCATTATGAAAAATAGTCACAAGATGATGTCCTTGGATATATTTTTCCTGCTCAGAAAAAAGATCGAGCGAGTCTTGCCGCACATCCATACTTCTCTCTCCTAACAGCTTTATTTCTTACTTTCCAATAATTCTACAACAGCCTTTCTTGCATTTAGGGCTAATACATGATCTGGTTGAATGGCTACTGCTTGATCTAATAATGAGAGGATGTAATCGGGGTCTCCTTCTGTAACCGCATGAGCGATTGCTACATTATAATAAGCATCCGCATGTTGTGGATCTTTTTCTATGACGATTTGTAGTTGGTTGATCGCTTCTTTATAGGCTTCAGCTTGGGCTAATGCCAAACCATATTGAAATCTTGCTTCTACATCATCCTCATTTAATTCTATACTTCGTTGTAAATAGGGAAGCGCAAGGGTAAATTTACCTAAGGACATAAAACACATACCAAGCATATAATACAAATCATTGGTATCCAATCCATTTGCGAGCGCCTTCTCAAACATCCCTACAGCTTGATCATATTTTTCTTGATTGAAATAATAATTTCCATAGCTATAAAAAGCAGCCGCAGCCTGATCATCAAGTTCAATCGCTTTTTGTAAAAACGATTCAGCACGTGCTGTTTCTCCAATCGAGATCAGTACATTAGCAAAATTCACGTACCCGACGGGATCCTTAGGGTTCTCTTCAATCACTTCAGTAAATAATTGAACTGCTTTTTCAATCTTTCCTTCTTGTAATAACTCGATTGCCTGTTTATTTTTATCCATACCTCACACTCCGAACCATTTTCTAATGAAATTATAGCACAAAATTAATCGCTGATGGTTTCTCAACTATCTCATTCCTGGATTAGAAACATTAATTTTTATATCAAAAATGTCAGCCGTGATCGACTGACATTTCTAGAAGTTATATAGTGTATATTGTCTATCCAACATACATAAGTTGAGAATCCTCTTTATAAATCTGATCAATTGTTCCGCCACCTAGACATTCTTCTTCCTGATAGAAAACGACCGCCTGTCCTGGTGTAACAGCTCTTACGGGCTCTTTAAAGATCACCTTTGCTTCTTGTCCTGGTAAAATATGCACTTCCACCTTTACATCTGGTTGGCGATAACGGAACTTAGCAGTACATTCAAAAATTGCCGGTTTTGGTATAGTAGATATCCAATTGATATTTGTCGCAATCATGGAATCTGAGTATAGAGTTGGATGATGAAATCCTTGTTCAACAAACAATATATTTCTTTCTAGATCTTTTCCAACCACAAACCATGGCTCACCTTCTCCGCCAATCCCAAGGCCATGACGTTGACCAATCGTATAATACATGAGTCCATCGTGTTGTCCCATCTTTTGTCCATTTAATGTCTCCATCCGGCCTTTTTGTGCAGGTAAATAGTCTTGTAGAAACTCCTTGAAGTTTCTTTCACCGATAAAGCAAATGCCAGTACTATCTTTTTTCGAAGCTGTAGCAAGCCCAGCCTTTTGAGCTATTTCACGTACTTCTTTTTTACGTAATGACCCTAATGGAAACATGACTTTTTCCAATTGTTGCCCACTTAATTGATTTAAAAAATATGTTTGATCCTTATTTTCATCCAAGCCTCTTAACATTTTAACTTCTTTTCCATCATTAACTACTTGAGCATAATGTCCTGTAGCAAGATAATCCGCCCCAAGATTCATGGCATGATCTAAGAAGGCTTTAAATTTAATTTCTTTATTACACATCACATCTGGGTTAGGTGTTCTCCCAGCTCTATATTCATCGAGAAAGTACGTAAATACTTTATCCCAATATTCCTTTTCAAAATTCACGGCATAATAAGGAATGCCAATTTGATTACAGACTTTGATGACATCATTATAATCCTCTGTTGCTGTACAGACTCCATTTTCATCAGTATCATCCCAATTTTTCATAAAAATACCGATAACTTCATAGCCTTGCTCTTTTAATAAAAGAGCGGCAACAGAAGAGTCAACGCCACCAGACATACCGACAACTACTCGGGTATCTTTTGGTGCTTTTTTCATCTTAAATCTTCCTTTCAATTTTGAAACCTGCGAACAATTTTGGCGATTTCCTTTCCTGCTTTCACCATTTGTTCTTCTGTATTATCAATCCCAAAACTAAAGCGAACCGAATTGCGAACCCGCTCCGATCCTTCGCCAAACATCGCAACTAAAACATGGGAAGGTTCAACTGAACCTGCTGTACAGGCTGAACCACTAGATGCCGCAATCCCGACTAAATCAAGATTTACAAGCATTGATTCCACATCTGTCTGCGGGAAACTAATATTCAGGATCTGTGGCAAACCTTCAGCAAGCGCACCATTTATATTCCAATCAATTTTTTCCGCTTCAAATGTTTTGGTCATTGTAGCTTTTAGCTGTGAAAAAAATCCTGCTTTCTTCTCTAAATCATCCATTGCTATTTGAGATGCCTTGGCAAAGCCAACAATGGACGGCAAATTCTCCGTACCGGCTCTCCGCTTTCTTTCCTGCTCTCCGCCATATAAAATAGGAACGATACCTGTGTCAGCCTTTATATAGAGCATACCAATTCCTTTTGGACCATTGATTTTATGAGCTGTTACCGACAGCAAATCAACGCTTAACTCGGTGACATCAATCGGTTTTACTCCATATGCTTGAACAGCATCTGTATGAAAAAGCGCTTGATGGGATTGTAATAAAGAAGCAATCTCCCTTATTGGTTGCAATGATCCGACCTCATTATTTCCATACATAATTGTCACTAAAATGGTATCAGGACGGAGTGCCGCTTTCACTGAGTCTAGAAGTATTTCTCCTTGCTCATTAGGACTTAAATAGGTGACGTCAAACCCTTCTTTTTCCAGATACTGACATGTATGAAGAACAGCATGATGCTCGATTTTAGAGGTAATAATGTGTTTACCCAAATGTTTCTTTGCTTGAGCTGTTCCTAAAATGGCTAAGTTATCTGCTTCTGTTCCCCCACTCGTAAACACGACTTCATCAGAATTAGCCCCGATACTTTGAGATAAAATCAACCGCGCATCATCCAATTGTTTCCGTGATTCTCTGCCAAAAGAGTGAATACTAGAGGGATTTCCGAATGTTGTATTTAGGACCTCTGTCATTTTATCTAGTACGAGTGGATGCAGCGGAGTCGTTGCTGCATGATCCAAATAAATTCTTTCCAATTCTCTCACCTATTTCATTTCAAACTGACCTTTGAACAGATTTAAATATAAAACATATAAGGGGTCTCTGTTCCATCCTCTTCATAATTAGCTAAATCCTCAATGGTCGTGTTATCTAAAACATCTTTCACTGCATCGCGGACTTTCATCCATAAATTGCGTTTGGCAGGTTCTTCTTCTTCAATGCCTTCAACCGGACTAATCGGCCCCTCTAATACACGAATAATATCGCCTGCCGTAATCTTCGCTGGTTCATTAGCGAGGATATACCCTCCATAAGCACCACGGACACTTTTCACTAAACCAGCATTTCGTAATGGCCCAGCAAGCTGCTCTAAATAATGTTCAGAAAGGTTATGTGTTTTGGCAATTGATTTTAGTGAAATCGGGCCCTCTCCATATTTCTTACCTAATTCAATCATAATAGTTAATCCATATCTTCCTTTAGTTGAGATTTTCATAATTCTGCACTCCGTTCTATTCTTTGATCTAATTTATTATTCACCTTTAAAAACTTTCTTGCTATAAACTGACATTGAGGTAATGCAAATCCAATAAAAGTACCTACCGTTAGGCTAAAGATAATCGTTCCATAAAAAACAGGTCCTCCTAAAATCCAACCAACTGCAAGGACAATCACTTCCATGATTCGCCTCACTGTCGCAATTTTCCAGCCTGTTTTTTCCTGTAAAGCAAGCATAAAGCTGTCTCGAGGACCAGCCCCCATTTCAGCTGAAAGATAGATTCCCATTCCATATGCGTTAATGATCATCCCAATAAAAAACATGAAAAACTTCTCAACCATATGATCTGGTTCGATCAGAAAGGGAATTTTCATATACATATCAATGAACAATCCAACAAGAATCATATTCAAATAGGCGCCAAATTTGGGCCATCTTTTCATTAATAAAGACGAGCTTCCTAACACAATGAATCCAATGAGAATAGACCATGTTCCAATTGTTAAACCAAGTTGATAATAGAGCCCAACATGTAAAACATCCCATGGAGATACTCCAAAATTTGATATAATCATAAGGACAATCCCAAAAGACATAATGAGAAGCCCGATCACAAAAAGGAAGAATCGTTTATATAGCTCTACATTTTTCACCACATCAGACTCCTTCACATTTCACTATTATAGCATATCCATCATATTTAATGCATATATCTGACTATTTTGGTATGATAAAAACAAAAGTGTAAGCGCCCGTTTAGCGACGTACAAACTTTCATATTAAGGATGAACAGCTAAAAACGAGCCGTCCTGGCGGCAGACTCAAACGCGACGACAATCGCAACGTCTGCACTAGTACCTCCTGTACGTCGCAACGCTGTTCTGACCTACATCCTGTAGCCCTGAGATAAAGGATACATGAAATGCGAAAGACGGCTGATTAGGAGCGACAAGCAAATGTTCCTGAAACGAAGAAGGGTTATTTTGCGGAACATCGGTTAAAAGCTCGACGTCCTGTCGAAACACCGATGGACTCGCATCCTGCCAGTCTCTCGCTCCTGCCGTCTGTAGCTAGACAGCACGGCGAAGCATGAGCCGATGTTGACTTACGCAAACAGAAGCTGAAAGTTTGCTAGTCGCTAGGCGTTGAAGCTGGATGTCAATTACAACCTTAAAGTTATCCATAAGCTAAGATTTTATATTACTCTAAGCAGTTTGGAGAGATATTTGTGAAGAAACAACCTTTAGCTTTTAGAATGCGTCCCAAAAACATCGATGAAGTAATGGGACAGCAACATTTAGTTGGTGAAAATAAGATTATAGCAAGAATGGTCAAGGCAAAGCAATTATCGTCCATGATTTTATATGGTCCTCCTGGAATCGGTAAAACATCGATTGCCAGCGCGATTGCCGGAAGCACACAATATGCTTTTCGTGCTTTAAATGCCGTGACAAATAATAAAAAAGATATGGAAGTGGTCGCCGCTGAAGGAAAAATGAGTGGAAAAGTGATCCTATTGCTTGATGAGGTTCATCGTCTTGACAAAGCGAAACAAGATTTCTTACTCCCCTATTTAGAAAACGGTACAATTATTTTAATTGGAGCCACAACAAGTAATCCTTACCATGCGATTAATCCGGCAATCAGAAGCCGCTGTCAGATTTTCGAATTATTTCCATTAAGTGAAAATGAAATTAAACAGACATTAAAACGTGCATTAGAAGATCCAGAGAGAGGGCTTGGTACTTATTCCATCTCCATCGAAGAACAGGCTCTAGAGCATTTTGTTACGGCAAGCAATGGGGATGCTAGAAGCGCTTTAAATGCTTTAGAGCTAGCTGTTTTATCAACTGATCCTGCTGAAGACGGACAAATTCATATTACGGTGAACGTCGCAGAAGAATGCTTACAGAAAAAAAGCCTAGCCCATGACAAAGATGGCGATGCTCATTATGATGTTTTAAGTGGTTTCCAAAAGTCGA
Source organism: Bacillus sp. J14TS2 (assembly GCF_018333015.1). Classification (NCBI taxonomy): domain Bacteria; kingdom Bacillati; phylum Bacillota; class Bacilli; order Caryophanales; family Bacillaceae; genus Bacillus; species Bacillus sp. J14TS2. Next base: position 78,234 of record NZ_BORE01000004.1, read on the forward strand.
TTAGAGGCAGTGATGTCAATGCAGCTCTTCATTATTTAGGGCGGTTGATCGAAGCTGGGGATCTGCCAAGTATTATTAGAAGGCTTTTAGTAATTGCCTATGAAGATGTCGGTCTTGCCAATCCTCAAGCGGGATCTAGAACCCTTGCCGCGATCCAAACAGCTGAAAAAATTGGATTCCCCGAAGCGCGTATTCCGCTGGCCAATGCTGTGATTGAATTATGTCTGTCCCCTAAATCGAATTCAGCCATAACCGCTATAGATCAAGCACTTAGTGATATTAGAGCAGGACAAAGCGGGGAGGTTCCTCTTCATTTAAAGGATGCACATTATCAAGGAGCCAAAAAACTCGGCAGAGGGATTGATTATAAATATCCTCATAACTATGAGAGTGGCTGGGTGAAACAGCAATACCTCCCTGATAAACTAAAGCACAAACAATATTATGATCCTAAAAAGACAGGGAAATTTGAACAGGCCTTAGCAACGGTCTATGAGAAAATTAGGAAGAATAATCGTTAATAAAAAATAGCACAAACTTAAAAGCTGGAGGCATCATTCCTGGTAGCATTATGAATGGTATTTTTTTCGATATTGTCCAGGTGTCATGCCTTCCACCTTTCGAAATGAACGAATAAAAGAAGCCGAGCTATTGAAATGAAAGATCTCCGCAATCTCAGAAACCTTCAAATTTGTTTCTCTTAACATTTGTTTCATTTTTTTTACTCTAAACTTTAAAAGGTATTCACTGAAGCTTAGTCCTGTTGCCTTTTTAAATACTCTGCTAATATAACTAGGATGGAAATTTATCTTAGCAGCTATCATCTCAAGCGTTAAATTGCTAGTAAATTCCTTTTCTATAATGGATATGACACTTACTGTGATATTAATTTGTGCGCTCCTTTGTTTTTCGGCATACTTTTCCAAAATCGGTGGTAGTATAGTCTTTGTTAACCAATTTCTAACTTCATCTATATTCTTGTGTCGTAGTATCTCCTCAAATAATAGTTTATTGCCGAAAAGAGCTTCCAAAGTTTCATTCAATTCTTCAACAAGCTCCAAAAGCTTAGAAAGTAATTGCACCATTATGTTTTGATATTGCTGAAAAGAAACATTATCTTTTGTAACCGTTGTCATAAATTCGTTTATTAATCGTTCAGCCTCTTCTGTATGTGCACCCTTTATCGAATCTATTAGCTCCTGACAAACCTGTTTCGGAAAAATGCTTTTTTCAGTGTGATCTAGAACAACATCATCAATACTTATGATCGTTCTAGGTTCTATTTTCTGATAAAACCTAAGTGCCTCTGTTGCTTCCTTGTAAGCATGTTCGGTGTTAGCTAGATTTCTATAAGGGCGACTAATTCCAATACGAATGTTTAATTCATGATAGTTCTGAACCAAACGATGAATTTCTTCAGCCAAACTGTATAAATATTTATTATGATCTTTTGGATTTTTTTCATTGATTTGTATGATGTTCACTTGGTAATCATCCAAAACTACCGGAGGAAAGCGTACTCCGATAGGAACCGATTTGCTGATTAGATTCTTAATTGAATATAATATTAATTCATTATCTGCTTCTTTGTATTTAGCTTTTTCCGGCACATCATTTTGAATAACGAGGACAGCCAGTGATTGCCAATCTATATTAAATTCTAGATCCTCTACCATTTCATTGATTTTTTCAACTTTTAGTTGTCCCATAAACAAACCTAAAACAAAGAATTCTTTTAAATGTTCTCTTTGACTTTTAATCTGATCCTGAAATTGAGAAATCCCATTCCGTATACTTATAAATTCATCCTTTAGATTTAAAATGTTTTTACTACCTTCGTGAGACACAACAGATTGATACATGTGAAGAATTGGCTGATACAAATGCTTGGAAGATAAGAAGACAGCAATAATTGTAGCAAGCAAAATAATTCCACACACAATTGCCGTATACCAGCCGATATCCTTTGAGTCCTTAGTGATAGCTCCTATCGGGACAATGGATAAATAGGTCCAATAATTATAAGAAGATTTACTAAAATTAACGCCAACATGCTCATCATTTATTTTCAACGTAAAGTAACCATTTTCCATTTCTTTTCTTCTGAGTTCATTAATCAGCTTATCCGATGTAAGAAGGTGATTCCAAGATCTACTTTCAGAAATTAGTTGGTAATCACTATCCAATACAAAAAAATTTTCTATATTTTTATTTCCATTCATTAGCTTGCTAATTTCCTTCTTGGGAATTGATATCCTTATTAGCCCTTTTGGTTCATTCGTTAACAAAGGTAGTTTTTTTACTAAGTTGACAGATTCCACATTGTCCTGCGAAATCGTCATCCAAGCTGAAGAATTGGGAATTTCTTTTACAGTGGAGTATTTTCTAAAATATCCCGTTTCACTAGGATAATTTAATCCAGCTTTTGTAATCATCCAGTTTTCTCTAAAATTAATTAGTTCTATCTCGTCACTCCATAATTTGTTTGTTTGGAATCTTTTCATCGCAGCTAATAAATCTCGATATGTTACAAAATCTTTAGAAGTTAACCTACGTTCATAGTTAGAGGTAAATAAGGGGGACAAAATAAATTGTGTTACATTATTATCTAGTGTCTCTAGGTGATATTCTAGACTCATCCTAGTCTGCTGTAAAACTTGCATATTTTCTTTTGCAACTTTTTCTTCTATTTCGCTCGCTGCTTTGTAGTAAGATAGAACGCCTAATATAATAACAGGGATAGTTGATAATAATAGACTAAATATAAATAGTTTTTTATAATATCTTGATTTTTTCATAAAGATCCCCCTTATTCCACCATAGTATTCAGGCTCTCCTAATATATTAATCTTAATATTTCAAAAGTTACAAGTGACTTTTAGGGGATTCCATTGTAATAAGACAGGCAGCAAGAGATACCTGTCTCAAATTTTATAAGCCAATATTATTGTTCTAATTTAGCATATTCTGCGGCATACTCTTCTCCCATTTTGTCTCCGCCGCTAGCTCGCCATTTTTCTATTTCTTTTTTCCAACCATCTTCATCCAATTGCCCCATAATAAACTTTATATTTGCATCAGAAATGGTTGTATTTAATTGTGGTCCTTTATCGGCTTGTGTGTCTGAAATTAATCTAGTTGCAGGATTATGAATAGCAAAAGATTCATTTTCAATCGGAAGTTCTATTTCTAACTTCTCTAGCGCTGAAATATCACCTTCTAGCGCATTCGTTTCCGCTGGTACAATTCCAAGTGGTAATGTGTAAGGAAGAATGACATCATTATGAAGGTCTGCTCCCTCATTTAAAACAGGCTTTTCATCAACCAAGTCATAATGCTTTCCTTCAATTCCCCATTTAAATAATGTATGCATTGGCTCTTCCTGAAGTTTTTCAAAAAAGGCTAAAACCTGAAGTAATTCCTCTTCTGTTTTTATAGCTGACTTTGGAAAAACAAATATCCCATTATGTCCTCCTCCTGCAGGAACCCTCTTTCCATGAGGTCCCTCAAGTAAACTGAATGCTCCCAATTCTGCATTTGGGTCATGTTCTCTAATTCGATTATACATACGTACAATCGAATTACTCGTATCAGGCCAAACTCCTGCTTTTCCCAGAGAAAAGGCTTCTTCCCATTGAGAACGCTCAATAACAGCAAAATCTTCTGTAATTAATCCATCGTCATATAACTTTTTAAAGAATTTCAACCCATCCAAATATTCTGGAGTGGATGTTGTATGAATAAACTCTCCATCTTTCTCTTCCCAACCATTTGGTGCCCCAAATAGAGGAGCAAACCGATTAATCAATCCTTCCTTTTCCACAGTCATACCGTACGTATCATCCTTCCCATTCTGATCAGGATCATTATAGGTAAAAGCATGGAGCATTTCGTAAAACTCTTCAATCGTTTCTGGTTCCTTCATTCCCAAGTTATCCAACCAGTCCTTTCGGTAGGTATAGATATCACGGGCTAAAGGTCGAATCCGTGGAAGTCCATAGGTTTTTCCATCGGTGGAAATATTTTCGAAAATAATTGGATTAATGCTTGATAAGTTTGGAAATTGATCTAAGTAAGGGCCAATTTCCCAAAACAGATCGCCCCTAAACGCATTAATCATATATGGCTCTCTGAACTGATTCATACCGATGACCATAGGCATATCTCCTGAAGCAATGACAGCCGGTAACTTTTCTGAAAAGGTTGCACCTGGAGCAGCTTGGATATCCAATTTTGTATTTGTATATTTCTCTATCGCTTTTTCAACATCATTTCCTTTTTGCGGGAATTCGATGCCATCGAAATGCATCATAATACTAATTTCTAATTCTCCATCCTGGTTAGAACTAGGTTTTTCACTAGCCACTTGCTCTTTCCCACTACAACTTACTAAAAAAATTACAGGTAACACCAACCCAATCATAAAAACAAGTAATTTCTTCAACATGGCTCTTTCTCCTCCTTTTTTCAGACAAAATTGATTTATCCTGTCTTAACTGTCTGTTACAGCCTGCCGATTAAAGTTTCACCTTATCCTTTAACAGATCCTAGTAGTACCCCTTTTGCAAAGTGTTTTTGTAAGAAAGGATACACTAACAGGATAGGGACGGTGGAAATCACAATAACTGCCATTTTAATTCCTTCTGAAAAAACAACTGCATCATCTGCAATTTCAGAAGAATCTCCAATTGAACCTTGAGCTAAGATCACAACTTGTCGAAGCAATACTTGCACAGGCCATTTTAATGGATTATTAATATATAAAACAGCATTGAAATACTGATTCCATAATCCAACTGAGTAAAAAAGACCAAAAGCAGCCATTGCTGGCAATGATAGAGGGATGACGATTCTAAATAAAATACCCACTTCATGACATCCATCTATTCTCGCCGATTCCTTCAACTCTTCCGGTATCCCTTGAAAAAAGTTTTTCATAATTATAAGGTAAAAAGCACTGATAGCATTAGGAATCATTAATGCCCATAATGAATCTATTAGTCCCGTCCCTTTGACGATAAAATACGTAGGGATCATCCCCCCATTAAATAACATTGTAAAGATTACGAGCAGCAAAATGATCCGCCTGCCCGCAATATGAGTATGTGCTAAAGCATAGGCCATTAACGAGGTAAAAAATAAGTTAATAAATGTTCCTAAAATAGTGATATAAACCGAGACGCCCATACTTCTTGCAAATGTTTCAGTTGAAAAAATATAACGGTATGCATCTAAAGAAAAACCTGTTGGAATGATCGATGATGAATTGGAAAAAGATGTCATTACAACATATAAAAACGGAAGAACAGTTACCATGGCAATAATAAATAAAATCAGGTGGTTAAATACATCGAATATTCTACTTCCAATCGTTTTATCCTGAATCAAGAGCTATACCTCCCCCCGCTATTTACTAATAAATCCCCTCTTCACCAAATTTCTTTGCCAATGAATTGGCACCTATAACTAATATAAAACCTACAATCGATTTAAATAGACCGACCGCTGCACTGTAGCTAAATTGTCCTTGTCTGATTCCAACTTGATATACGTAAGTATCAAAGACTTCTCCAACTTCACGGTTCATTGCATTTAACATAAGGAAGATTTGTTCAAAGCCCAAATCCAAGAAATTCCCAAGACGAAGAATAAGCAAGATCACTATGACACTACGGATAGAAGGTAAGGTAATATGCCACAATAGTCGCCACCGATTGGCACCGTCAATCCGCGCAGCCTCATATAATTGTGAATTCACACCCGCTAAAGCAGCAAGAAAGATAATTGTTCCCCATCCAGCATCCTTCCAAATCATTTGAATGATGATAAGTGGACGGAACCAATCCTGGCTCATTAAAAACGGGATCTTATCGCCTCCCACCCAAGAGATAAGTTCATTTATGATTCCACCTTCTGTAGTTAATAAAATATAGCTGATCCCAACAACAACAACCCATGATAGAAAATGGGGAACATAAACCATGGTTTGAACAAAACGTTTGAACATTTCTTTTCTAACTTCATTCAATAAAAGGGCAATAATAATGGTGATAGGGAAGAAAATCATTAAGTCTAGAAACGCAATATATAGGGTATTTCTAAACAACATCCAAAACTCTGGTTCACTAAAAAACCTTTCAAAATGTTTGAATCCTACCCACTGGCTATTCCATATACCTAGGTGGGGCTGGTAATTCTGAAAAGATATTAAAACGCCCCACATTGGCATGTATTTATAAACAAGAAAATAGACAAGACCTGGTAATAAAAATAAATAAAGCCATCGATCTTTCCACAAACGAATTGTAAGCGGTTTCCTTTTTGGCGTTAAAAACTTCTGCTTAGTAGTCTCAGCTAACGGCGTTACTTTAGAACTCATGGATAAACCTCCTTTTCTTGTTTGATTTTCGAATTTACTAAAAAATCTATTCCCAATAGGATTATTGCCTATATATAAATTAACAAAGCCCCTAATTACAGTCTATATCCATCTTATAACCTTATTTAGTGAATCTTTATGAGTCATACAAAGCCATACATTGCATTTATAAATCCAAAAAATAAACATACATCTCTTAACCTTAACTATCCATTTCATGATTTATAGAAGAATAGGAGCGGCCGCTATGTGCCACTCCTATTTCTCCAAATACCCAAAAAAGAAAATAAGACCGAAACAAAAGAAACATAAATCGAAAATAATTTATGTTTCTTCGTTTCGGTCCATTAAAAAACTCATTTGTTCAACTATTTACGATCCTTTATTCGTTCGATTGTAATATCTTTAATAATTTCCCTTACGACATAACTAGCCGCAATTAAACCCGCTGTTGAAGGAACAAAGGCATTGGAAGAAGGAGGCATTTGCGCTTTACGAATATCCGATTCGTCATTCCCCACGGTCTTTCGAACATCTTCCTTGATCACAATTGGGCTCTCATCCGAAAAAACAACCGGGATTCCCTTTCTGATCCCTTCCCTCTTCAACCGCGTCCGAATCACTTTCGCAATCGGATCCGTATGGGTCTTCGAGATATCACTTATCTTCAAGCGTGTAGGGTCCATCTTGTTTGCTGCACCCATGGAAGAGATTATCGGAATTTTCCGCTCTAAACATTCCTTCATTAATAAAATTTTGTAACTGATTGTATCTGAGGCATCTACTACAAAATCAGGTTGTTGTTCAAAAAACAGGTCCGAGGTTTCTTCTGTATAAAACATTTTCAAGGAAACTACTCTACATTCGGGATTAATATCTTGAATCCTTTTCTCCATTAAATCAACTTTCGGTTGACCGACAGTTGATAATAACGCAATCAATTGTCGATTGACATTGGTTATATCTACATCATCTTTATCAACCAAAATCAGTTTTCCAACTCCAGATCGAGCTAAAGCTTCTGCTGCAAAAGTACCTACCCCACCTACTCCTAGAACAGCTACTGTACTGTTCTTCAGCCGCTCAAGCCCTTCTTGTCCAATCGCTAATTCATTGCGCGAAAATTGGTGTAACATCTTGTTCAACTCCGTATAATCAGTTTACTTTCAAAAAATATAATATCGTCTCATAGATTTCACTGCTAGATAACATAACGAGATCGTGTGAAACATCGCAAGCTAATAGAGTCCATTTTACACAGTAAAAAACAACCAACGTTTCTCCAGCTGGTTGTATCATTGAAAAAAATGGATAAATCCCGATTATGCCGTCTTTTTAACCTTTGTTTTGAACCCGCTCTAGGCAGGTGGGTGTCCTGCTACAAACCTCATATGTCCTCTCAAGCGGAGGCTTATACTCGGAAGGTAGACAAACAGACTCCCGTAATTATAACTTGTCGGTCAAAACGATAAGGCATTAGGACGAACACATCAGGATTTATCCTGTTAATAAAATATTATCACAGGTTATTTATTTTTTCAAATGGAGCGAAATGGGGATTTATCCCTGTTTTAAGATAAGAAAGTATAGATTTTGGCTAATGCTTTATTTAACTCCAGCGCCCAACGACTAGCAAACTTTCAGTACCCTCCTACGATAAGTCAACAACGATTCCTCTGCAATCTCATCGGATTTCCTTTATCTTTGGCCAACAGGATATTGGTTAGAACGGCGTTGCGACGTACAGGATGTACGAGTGCGGACGAAGCGACAGGACGTCGCGAGTTTAGCCGTTCAACCTTTAAGTTTGTTCATCGATAAACGGACGCTTGCGCTTTTCTTAATCCTCTTTCACCAAATGCAAATGTAATTCCTGTAACTGTTGTTCACTTACGATGTCTGGCGCCTTCATTAATAGGTCACTCGCACTTGCTGTTTTCGGAAATGCAATCGTGTCACGCAAGCTGCCACTACCGGAAAGAAGCATGACTAGACGATCTAAACCAAGGGCGATTCCACCATGTGGAGGAGTTCCATATTCAAATGCTTCAAGCAGGAAACCAAATTTTTCTTTCGCTTCCTCTTCTGAAAATCCAAGTGTCTTAAACATTTTTTCTTGGATATCTTTTTCAAAAATTCTCAAAGATCCTCCACCAAGCTCATATCCATTTAACACAAGGTCATAAGCCTGTGCTTTTACTTCTGCGGGATTTGTTTCTAGCTTATCAATATCCTCACGAACAGGCATCGTAAAAGGATGATGGGCAGCGGAATAACGACCTTCCTCCTCGTCGTATTCTAATAATGGCCAATCCACAACCCAAAGAAATTGATACACAGATTCATCAATTAATTTCAGGTCTTTTCCTAATTTTAAGCGTAAAGCCCCTAAGGCATCTGCAACAACGGAACTCTTATCTGCCACAAATAAAATTAAATCTCCAGATTGAGCGGAGAGCGTTTGACATAATTCAGCTTGCTCTGATTCCGAGAAAAATTTCGCAATCGGCCCTTTCAAAGTGGTCTCTTCGACTTTCATCCAAGCCAATCCTTTTGCTCCATATCTTGCTGCAAATTCTCCAAGGGCATCAATATCTTTACGGGAATAGTGCTGATTGCCATCTTTCACCACAATTGCCTTTACTTGTCCCCCTGATGACACTGCTCCTGAAAATACCTTAAAGCCGCTATCCTTTACAAGTTGAGATACATCATTCAGTTCCATTCCAAAACGAGTATCAGGCTTATCAGAACCGAATCTTGCCATTGCATCGTCATACTTTAGAATTGGAAATGGTGTTTCAATCTCAATATTCTTCGTTGTACGCATTATTCTTTTCATCATTGCTTCCATCATGTTTCGAATATCATCTTGACTCATAAAACTAGCTTCAATATCCACTTGTGTAAATTCTGGCTGTCGATCTGCTCTCAAATCTTCATCTCTGAAACACCGGGCAATCTGATAATATTTATCAAATCCACTTACCATCAATAATTGTTTAAACAGCTGTGGAGACTGAGGCAATGCAAAAAACTCGCCAGCATGTACCCTACTTGGAACTAAATAATCCCTTGCTCCTTCAGGTGTGCTCTTTGTTAAAATCGGTGTCTCCATATCTAAGAACCCTTCGTCATCTAGAAAATTACGAATCGTTTTCGTAATATCGGAACGCATTTTAAATACGGAATACATATCGGGTCGACGTAAATCAAGATAACGATATTTCAAACGAATTTCCTCAGCGGCATCTGTTCGATCTTCAATCATAAATGGTGGCGTTTTGGCTTCGTTGAGCACGGTGATATCTGATACGAGCACTTCAATTGTCCCAGTAGAAATATTCGGATTTATTGTGCTATCCTCTCTCTTCACAACCTGGCCACGTACATCTAGTACATATTCATTTCTTACTTTTTCTGCTTTTTCCAAAGCTTCTTTTGACATATCAGGGTTAAATACAATTTGAACAATTCCTGAACGGTCACGTAAATCAATAAAGATTAGCCCGCCTAAGTCTCTTCGTCTTTGAACCCAGCCTTTTAAAACAACGGACTCTCCAACAGCCGATTCTGTTACTTCTCCACAATAATAAGATCTTCCAAACATCTCTTTTCCCCCCATCAACTTAACAATTCCTCTTTAAGATGCTCCAAGACGACTTCTTTTTGTTCTCCGGTCGCAAGGTTTTTCACTGTTGCTACACCTGAGGATAATTCATCATCCCCAATGATCACGGCATGTTGCGCACCAAGACGTTCTGCAGCTTTAAACTGTGCTTTTAATTTCCGATTCATATAATCTCGTTCAACAGATAGACCATCACGACGTAAATTTTCCAACAACGCAACCGAATAATCTTTTGCTTTTTCGCCTAGAGCGATAATATAAGCATTGATTTGTTTGTTGTTTTTCATTGGAACAGCTTCTGCCTCTAAGGCTTGAATTAATCGTTCTATACTTAAAGCAAATCCGATCCCAGGAGTGTCAGGTCCCCCCATTTCTTGTACGAGGCCATTGTATCTGCCACCGCCGCAAAGAGTTGTAATCGCTCCAAACCCTTCCGCTTCACTCATAATTTCAAAAGCAGTGTGATTATAATAGTCCAAACCTCTTACAAGAGTAGGATCGACAACAAATTCAATGTTCATGCCCTGTAAATAATGCTGCACTTGCTTGAAATAAGTGGCTGAATCATCGTTTAGAAAATCGAGAATAGATGGAGCTGAAGCCATTAACTCATGATCACGATCCTTTTTACAATCCAAAATCCGAAGCGGATTTTTTTCTAATCTTTCTTGACAATCTGAGCAGAATTCATCAATGCGTGGTTGGAAGTGTTGAATCAATGCATCTCGGTGAGCCTTTCTGCTTTCTCGATCACCAAGACTATTTATAACAAGCTTCAATCGTTTAAGGCCTAAGCTACGATAGAATTGCATTGCTAGAGCAATCACTTCTGCATCTATGGCTGGATCCATACTGCCTAGTGCCTCTACACCAAACTGTACAAATTGTCTGTATCTACCTGACTGTGGGCGCTCGTAGCGAAACATAGGTCCGAGATAATAAAGCTTAACAGGTTGATTAGGTAACCCAAACATTTTATTTTCCGTAAAAGAACGCACAATCGCAGCTGTTCCCTCTGGACGTAATGTCAGATCTCTTCCCCCACGATCCTGAAAGGAATACATTTCTTTCTGAACAATATCAGTCGTATCCCCCACACTTCGTTGGAATAATTCTGTTTGTTCAAAAATGGGTGTTCTTATTTCTTGATACTGATATAATTGACATACTTTTTTAGCTGTTTCCTCAATCCATTGCCATTTCTCTACTTCCCCTGGCAAAATATCCTGTGTGCCTCTAGGTATTTGAATCGCCAATGTTTAATCCCCCTTACATTTTTTCATGACTATATAGCTAAACGGACATTTTTTCTACAAAAAAACTCCCGTCCCTTGTTCCGAAAAACAAGGGACGAGAGTTTATTTCCCGCGGTGCCACCCTTTTTAAAGCTATATATTTAACAGCTTTCACTTTAACCGTTATCGCCTGCGTACGTCCAACTTCTACTATCTTTAAGAGGATGTTCAAAAAGTTCGGTAAAAATGACACTTCGAGAATAAAGGATCTTCGACTAAGCACCGACACGTCCTGTGTCGAACGTCGAAGTCACCACATCCTGTGGAAGTTCGTTGGCTTGTTTCTGCACTGCTCATGTATCAGGTGATAAGGATCCTCCGTGTTGCCCACGTCCTGTGGGTAACACGGAAGTCAGTACATCCTGTACAAGTCCGCTGCTTAAAACTGCGCCGCCTTGAACTTCTTGGTCCTTTTTATCCTCCTTTTTGAACACACACTTTATGGGTTCGAAGAGGAAGCCTACGGAATGTGCTTCATTAAGAAATATATCAGAGAAATGCTTTCAACCGAGGCATTTCCTCTCTTTCTGACCATTCTTAATTACTTTTTCCCTCATCAGCTTAATATTGTAATTTGATTATTTTATCATACGAATTTCGCGCTTCTTTGTCAATAGCTTCCAAATATTTTAAGAACGATAAAGACTTTTTTTCCAAGCTTTTATTTCCGATAAAGTTAAACCAGCCTCATGAATGGATTCATGTAATAGATCCATATTATTTTTTTCACACTTATCTTGTAAATCCATTTGAATGATCTGGGAAGAGCTATAGATTAATGTTTGATTTTTCTCATTCGCTCTCATTTATTCTTTCCTCTCTTTTAAGTTTTGTAATAGTATGTCCTGTAAAAAAAGTTTTATTAAAAAAGGATTTTGAACAAGTATCAAGAATACTTACATTGATAATGAACTATGCAAGCTGGTACAATGAGGTGAATCCGAATAAAAGCGCAAGCGCCTTGATCAGCCTGACAAGCAAATGTTCCTGAACCTATGAAGGGAAGGGGCATTAAGTAGAACATCGTCTAAAGACACGTCATCCTGTTGGAAGACTCAGGACGCGACGTCCTGTTGTTTCGTCTGCACTAGTTCGCAACGCCGACGGATTCTCGCTTCTGCGAGCCTAGAAACGATGGCGCATGGAGCTAGATACAAACACTAGCCAAATTTATACTTTCTTACCTCATTAGAAAGGCGGTTTTATTTGCGGTGAAAAAAAGAATGACTTTTTTAACAATCACAGCATTATTTGTAGCAATTATTATGTATTTTTCTCCTGTCACATCAGCAGATTCCGAAAAAGTGACGATTACAGGTGAGATTGTCAATGTTCGCGAACAACCTGGGACAACTTATTCTATTGTTACCCAAATTCATCAGGGGGAAACCTATACTCTAATAGATCATAAAGATGACTGGTATAAAATTAAATTGAGTTCCAATCAAACTGGTTGGATTGCAAGCTCGTTAGCGGAACAACAAGCGAAAGCAAAGACTGTAATGGCAACAGTCAATACCGATATTTTGAATGTTAGAGCTGAAGCAGATTCAACTAGCTCGAAAATTGGGGTTCTTCACCAAGGGGATCAAGTGAAAAAAATTGGAGAACAAAATGACTGGAGCCAAATTGAATATCAATCTAAGAAAGCCTGGGTAAATAGTGCCTATTTAAGTATAGAAGAACGTGTATCTGCTACAACTGATGAAAATCCGATTAGAATTTTGTATGACGGGACGAATGTCCGGAAAAAACCTGCCTTAAAATCCAAAATTATGACACAAGTTTCAGCAGGGGATACCTTTTATCCGTTAGAAAAAAAAGGTGACTGGTATAAAATTGAGTATGCTAGTGGAAAAACAGGATATGTAGCAAGTTGGATTGTCAGCGCCTATGAAGGGGATCTACAATTCAAAGGAAAACCAGGTGCTAAAACAATCGTGATTGATCCCGGGCATGGTGGAAGAGATCAAGGGGCCACTGGTGTCAATGGAAGTCTTGAAAAAACTCTAAACTTGGAAGTAGGAAATCTGCTTGCACGTAAATTAGATAAGGCAGGCTTCAATGTCGTTCTTACTCGTTCCACAGATAAGTATGTTAGCTTAGAATCAAGGACAGAACAAGCACATTATGAACAGGCAGATGCCTTTATCAGTTTACATTTTGACAGTATTGAAGATCAACAAGTTGTGGGGCATACTTCTTACTATTATAATGAGCAAGATAAGGTTTTAGCACAAACAATCCATAATGAAATTACAAATATGGTCGAGCTGCATGATCGCGGGGCCCGTTCTGGGGACTTTTACGTCCTAAGAGAGAATTTACAACCAGCCATTTTGCTAGAATTAGGATATATCAGTAACGCTCATGAAGAAAAGATTATGAATTCCCAATCATTCCACGAGCAAGTAACCGATGCAGTTGTTAAAGGATTGAATAAGTATTTTGATGAATAGAACGGGAATATTTCGAGTTCGAACATGAAACATCACAGGCTGACGCACGAATCAAAGCCTGTGATTTCCCTTTATGCTTGGCCCCATCTATTTTTCTTTTTCTATGCTTTTAAACATTCAATATATTTGGAATACCTATTGCTATACTTCTACGGCATATAAAGCCAGTTTCCTGTGAAATCAGACACACCTAAAAAATTATTAATCATATTATTCAAGCTGAAATGGTTTGACATTTTCTCCCGGAAAAAAAGCACTTCTGCGTAAATCAACTATTCACTTCTAATTTAAAAAAGGAGCCTCCAAAAGTAGGTCATTGAACTTTTGGATAGCTCCTTTTTTGCTATAATATTCATTTTTCAAGAACCAATGTAACAGGTCCTTCATTCACAAGCGATACATCCATCATTTCGCCAAAAACGCCTGTTTCAACCTGCAGCCCTTTCTCTCGCAAAATATTATTGAAATAATCATACAATGCTTCTGCTTCTTCGGGCTTGGCCGCTTTCATGAAATTAGGACGCCTCCCTTTCGTGCAATCCCCATAGAGTGTAAATTGAGAAATAGACAAAATAGAACCTTCTTCATCATATAAAGAGCGATTCATTTTCCCATTTTCATCTTCAAATACACGCAGATGAAAGATTTTTTCGGCCATCCACTCACAAGCTTGCACTGTATCTCCTTCTTGAAAACCAACTAATAACATGAACCCACGCCCGATTTCCCCTACAACTTCTTCATTTACCGTAACGTTTGCTTTTTTACATCTTTGCAAGACAACCTTCATTCTAGATAAACCCCTTTAAGAAAATGCTCAAAAAGTTCGGCAAAGGCATCTCGGCCAATGGTGATTAATGTCAATGGCTTTAGTCGCCTTGCTCCTTTTTGAACATGCGATTTAATTCATAATCCTACGTACGGAATAAATGTCCGGTATTTGTTTGATTTTATCGACAACCTTATGCAAATGGCTAATATTTTGAATAGAAATGGTCATCAGAATCGTCGCCATTTTATTGCGATCAGCTCGTCCAGTAACAGCTGTGATATTTGTCTTCGTTGCACTGACTGTCTGTAAAACTTCATTTAGAATTCCACTACGATCAAATCCAGTAATTTCAATATCAACCTTATACTCTTTGTGCTGATGGGTAGCTGTTTCCCATTCTACCTCAATCAGACGATTACTCATTCCCTCTGTATCAATGTTTGGGCAATCAGCACGATGAACAGAAACACCTCTACCTTTTGTAATAAAGCCGATAATGTCATCTCCAGGTACAGGATTACAACAGCGCGAAAGACGGATCAAAAGATTATCTGTTCCTTTCACTCTTACACCTGCATCATGGCGTTTAGGACGAGAGTCTGTCTTCGTTTCAGCTATCATTATTTCTTCTATTTTTTCTTCTTGATCTCGCTGCTTTCTTAATTTTTCAGTTAAGCGATTTGCCACTTGGAGGGCAGAAATACCATTATACCCTACACTCGCGAACATATCTTCTTCATTTGAAAAATTAAATTTGTCGGCCACTTTTTGAAGATTTTCAGATGTCATAACCTTTTTCACTTCAAAATCTAGCTCTTTTATTTCTTTCTCTATTAATTCTCGGCCTTTTTCTATATTTTCCTCTTTACGCTGCCGCTTAAAAAACTGTTTGATTTTATTTTTTGCTTGGGAAGTTTGGGCAAGCTTTAACCAATCTTGGCTAGGTCCATAGGAATGCTTCGACGTTAATATTTCAATAATATCGCCTGTTTTCAACTTATAGTCCAGTGTTACAATCTTACCATTCACTTTAGCCCCTATCGTTTTATTCCCGATCTCAGAATGAATACGATAGGCGAAATCAATTGGTACAGAACCAGCTGGGAGTTCGATGACATCACCCTTTGGCGTAAAAACAAAAACCATATCCGAGAATAAGTCTATTTTCAAAGATTCCATGAATTCTTCTGCATCATCCGTTTCATTTTGAAACTCAAGAATTTCACGGAACCAACTCAATTTTTTATCCAATGTGTCTTTTGAATCATTGGTTTTTCCTTCTTTATAAGCCCAGTGGGCTGCAACCCCGTATTCAGAAATACGATGCATTTCTTTCGTACGAATTTGCACCTCTAAAGGCTCACCTCTTGGCCCAATCACTGTTGTATGAAGAGACTGATACATATTGGGCTTAGGCATCGCAATATAATCCTTAAAGCGACCAGGCATTGGCTTCCAACAAGTATGAATGATTCCTAAAGCGGCATAACAATCTTTAATACTATTGACAATAATCCGCACGGCTAATAAATCATAAATTTCGTTAAATTGCTTATGTTGAACAACCATTTTACGATAAATGGAATAAATATGCTTAGGCCGTCCATACACCTCCGACTTTATTTCCATCTCGTCTAATTTTGCTTTTACGCTTGTCATGACGTCTTCTAAATACTGCTCTCGCTCTTCTCTTTTCCTTTTCATTAAGTTGACAATTCGGTAGTATTGCTGTGGATTCAAATAGCGCAAAGCCGTATCTTCTAGTTCCCATTTAATCTTTGAAATACCGAGACGATGCGCAAGTGGAGCAAATATCTCAAGTGTTTCGTTCGCGATTCTTCTTTGTTTAGGAGCTGGTAAGTGTTTTAGAGTTCGCATATTATGAAGTCTGTCAGCTAGCTTAATTAGGATCACGCGAATATCTTGAGCCATAGCGACAAACATTTTCCGATGGTTTTCAGCTTGTTGTTCCTCATGTGATTTGTATTTAATTTTTCCTAGTTTTGTGACTCCATCAACGAGCATCGCTACTTCACTGGAAAAATCATTGGAAATATCAGCTAACGTCACTTCCGTATCCTCTACCACATCATGAAGAAAACCCGCCGCGATTGTTGCTGGATCCATCTCTAAGTCAGCTAGAATGCCAGCCACTTGAATAGGATGGATAATATAAGGTTCACCGGATTTACGAAATTGATCTTTATGAGCATTCTCAGCAAACTTATAAGCCCTTCTAACAAACGCAACGTTTTCCTCATTTAAATATTCACTTGTCTTATTGAGTACATCTTCTGCCGATATGTTTTGGTCTTTTGCCATGAGGATCACCTTTTATTTAAATAATAATTACCATGTCGTGTTACTAGTGGATGTTCAAAAAGATCCGGTAAAAATGACACTGCGAATTTCTTCGTTGGCTTGCTTTTCCGCTACTCACGTATTAACTGCATACGTTCCGCTGCTCAAAGCTACGCCGCCTTGAACTTTCGACGTACAGGATGTACCAGTGTCGGTGTTGCTGACAGGACGTCAGCGTCTTTAACCGACTTGGTCCTTTTTATCCTCCTTTTTGAACACGCTCTACTATCTATATTATCGAATATTAAGACATTCTGGAATAAAATGACACTTTTTTTCAAAAGAATTTGATTACAGCCATTTTCATATAGACTAACTATCCGTATTAGATGAATAGCCGAGAGCTGTATGTTTTTGATACTCTGGTCTTAAAGAATAAGGAGGGCTGTCACAATGTTCCTCTTAGCTTGAGAGTAAGTTACATTGGACAGCCCTGACTATATGAATTAAAACGTCATTAATGAAAGTATATCATAACGATCAAGCTTTTCTCTTCCGTTCAAGTAGGAAAGCTCTATTAAGAAAGCGATTCCAACGACAATCCCGCCTAATTTTTCGACTAGTTCTATCGTTGCAAGAATGGTTCCGCCTGTAGCTAATAAATCATCTGTTATTAACACGCGTTGGCCTGGCTTAATGGCATCCTTATGGATGGTTAATATATCCTTCCCATATTCTTTGCCATAATCGGCTTTGATTGTTTCGCGTGGTAGCTTTCCATCTTTTCGAACAGGAGCAAATCCTAAGCTTAATGCATAGGACACAGGGCAACCAATAATAAAGCCCCGAGCTTCTGGGCCGACTATAACATCCACTTCTTTTTCTTTTGCATACTGAACAATTTGATCTGTTGCATAATGATAGGCTTCCCCATTATCCATTAAAGTTGTAATATCCTTAAATACTACCCCTTCTTGTGGCCAATCAGGTACGATCGTGATAAATTGTTTTAAATCCATGTGCTTACTTCCTCCTCTGCCAGCACCTTTTGTGCAAGCCTCTCATCAAACCATTTTTTTAGTTCATCATATGTGGAATAAGTAAATTCCCTTTCCACTTTTATTTGTTCTAACTTGATTTTGTATGTAGGTGAATCATCTAAATCCCTTTTTCCTTTTTGGGGATTTATTTTAATGAACCCATCCTTTATTGTAACAAAATCTAGTTCAAAAAACACTTTTGACATAAATAAAATGGTTTCTTTGGACCAGCCACGGTGAGTAGCTAGATCTTTTCCATATTTTTTCAGATCAAAGGTCCCTCTTTTTAATAGAAATGCATAATACCATTTAAAATGACTTCTCGTCGGTACAGTCGCAAAAAAGTGAGCTTCTTCTTGTAGAAAATGGGTATAGATCGCTGCCGGCATTTTATCTTTTACAAGCGCCTCTATCCATGAAATTTGTGACGGTAGGTCAAATAAGATGATATTTCTTCCATTTATATCTAAATGTTCGGCATCTTCTTTCTCTGTTATACATTTGCTTTCGAGATTAGCGCCATATGCCTTAAAATGCTTTTCTGAAAAAAAGATAAACAATCCTTCTTTTTCTTTTAAATAAGTCATCCAGTGTTCAAATTGGCGATTTCCCCGTAAATCAAATAGTTGCCATTCCTCAATCAAGACATCTTTCAAGAATATCTGCGGCTTCCTCTGATTATTCCATTCATTTATAGAGAGTTGCCCGATAACAGATGCCGTAGCTCCAAGTGAGAGATCTGGGGCAAGATGTCCCAGATGAAATCCAATCCCATCAAGAGATTGATCCTGCTGTGCTAGGGTCATACGCAAATGATTTTTGTTTGCACCGATTTTTTTAGTTGATGTAATCATTGCCTTTTCAATCAAGATTTGTGGTTTAGGATTCCCCATTCCATACGGAGCCAAGTGATTTAATTGGGCGATAGAATTAAGATCGATCTCTGTGAGTGAAATGGCTGCATCTACTTCTGTTATGGGTATTAAATCTTCCGTGTTCAATTGATCCTTAGCTGAATTGTTTAATCTTTGCCGCAGTGTATCAACATCATCAATTGCTAAAGACATTCCTGCTGCCATGGCATGCCCACCGAAATGAGGAAGGATGTCAGAACAAGTGGATAAATTATCAAAGAGATTAAAGCCTTGTATGCTTCTTGCAGATCCTTTCGCCATCCCCGTTTCTTCATCAAAACTTAGAATAATCGTTGGCCGGTAAAATTTCTCTACTAATCTAGAAGCCACAATCCCGATAACCCCTGCATTCCAACCTGTTTTTCCAATAACAAGGACTTTGTTTTCCGCAAGGTCGAAATGATCATGAACCATTTGAATCGCCTCATCAGCAATGGATGAGACAATATGCTTACGTTCATTATTCATCTGATCCACCTCTGCGGCTAGCATTTTTGCCTCTGAGGCATTATGGGTCTGTAACAGTTGAACAGCAGGACCGGCATGTTCTAGCCTGCCAGGAGCATTCAAACGCGGGCCAATCGTAAATCCAACTGTTTCTTCATTGATCTCAGAAATGGTATTCCCTGCTAATTCACATAACTCTTGTAAGCCAAGACGCGGGGTATTCGCTAATTTCTTTAAACCTTTTTTGACAAGTGTGCGATTCTCCCCATAAAGAGGGACCAAATCCGCAATCGTTCCAATTGCTACTAGATCAAGTAAATCTTCTGGAATATCTCCATTTAAAGCATGTGCTAACTTAAAAGCAACCCCCACTCCAGCTAAGTTTGCATATGGATATGTAGAGCCTGGAATGTTTGGATGGATAATCGAAAAGGCTTCTGGGAGCTCTTCCCCAGCTTCATGGTGATCTGTAATAATTAAATCAATGCCTAATTCTTTTGCCTGCCTCGCTTCATCTAAGGCGGCAATGCCAGTATCGACTGTAATGATTAATTGTATCCCATCTTCGGATGCTTTCTGAAAAGCTTCCTTGTTTGGTCCATATCCTTCTGAAAAACGATTGGGTATATAATAAGTAACATTGGCTCCCATTTTTGATAAAGTTTCTAACAGAACGGTTGTACTTGTAACACCATCGGCATCATAATCGCCGAATATCAAGATTGGCTGCTGTTCATGAATGGCTAGTTGGATTCGTTCAACTGTTTTGTCCATATCTGAAAAAAGAAAAGGATCATATAGCTCTTCTCTTTCTGCATACATAAAAGATTGTGCTTCTTCTTTCGTAGATATTCCTCGATTCACTAACAAGGTTGCTACAAGAGGAGCAATATCGAGTTGTTGTGATAATTCATTGGTTAGCTGCTGATTCGTTTCCCGCACGATCCAGCGACTACTTGGCTGTAACATCTTTTCACTCCTTTAAAAATTGGATCTTTCTTCATTTGATTGGTTTATACGGACTAAGAAGAACGAAGACATTATGTAAATGAGGATTATTCATTAATTTCCGTTTTTCCTATCTAGAATAAGTGGACTTGGATTAATAGGTAAAACCGCAGTATCCTGCGGTTTCACCTTGGCTATCAACGTTTCTTATGCAAAAAATCGATACACATGATTTACTTTTTATACTTGTGGCTCATCTGTCCATTTCTTTTTCTCTTTGACCGTGTCGATTGGCCCTTTCTTCTTTAACTCTCTTACTTTCATATCATACCATAGTTGGGCTGAAATAAAGATGGACGAATAGGTTCCTGCAAGTAACCCTACTAATAAAGCAAAGGAGAAGTTACGGATCGACTCACTCCCTAGGATTAATAAAGCAACAACTGTTACAATAACCGTTAATACTGTATTAATCGAGCGTGTCAATGTTTGCCGTAAACCCTGATTCACGACCATCGCAATATCTTCTTTCGTTTTCAAACGGCGTTTTGCTGTCATGTTCTCCCTTATCCTGTCAAAAGTAACAATTGTATCATTAATTGAGTAACCAACAATCGTTAATACGGCGGCAATAAAGGTTAAATCAACTTCCAACCGGGTCAAACTAAATACCGCGACAATAAAGAATGCGTCATGAAGTAGCCCTATTATAGACGTAAAGCCCATTGCGAACTCAAAACGGAAGGACACATAAATTACAATACCAATCGCTGCAAAGAGCAATGCAAAGAAAGCATTCTTGATTAGTTCTTTCCCTACTTGTGGGGAAACTGTACTTATATTTGGTTCTTTCCCATACTTGTCATTAAAGTATGTTTTTAATTGAGCGACTTCTTCATGATCCAATACTTCATCTTTGAAACGCGCAACCCCAATCTCATTGTTATTACCAGCCAATACGATATCTTGCGTATCGATGCCAAACTCTTTCAAATCAGAACTAACTTCTTCAGTAGTGATAGGCTTTCCTGCATCAATTTCAACCCTTGTCCCACTTGAGAAATCAATTCCTAAATTCAAGCGGAAGACTGCTAAAACAATAATTCCACCAACAATTAAAATCGATGAAAACATATAAAATTTCTTTCGATGTTTAACAAAATCAAAGCGATCAAATGGTGTTGCCAAATCATGTGTTGTTTTATTTTCGGTTAATTTGAAAATAGCTCCACGTTTCACACCAAACCAGCCTGGTTTCTCTTTAAAAAAGCGACTATCGATTAATAGGCTTAGCAACCATCTCGAACCAAAAACAGCTGTAAAGAAACTCATTAAGATGCTGACAATTAACATCGTTGCAAAGCCCTTAACAGAACTGTTTCCAAAATAGAATAAAACGCCCGCAGCAATTAATGTAGTAATATTAGCATCTAAAATAGCTGTAAAGGATGACTTACTTCCCGCTTTAAAAGCTGATGAAATCGTTCTTCCCACTTTTAATTCTTCTTTAATCCGTTCATATGTCAGAATATTCGCATCAACTGCCATCCCGACTCCCAGTATCAATGCAGCAATTCCAGGAAGGGTTAATACAGCTCCCATTAAATCAAACACCAGCAGTATTAAATAGATATAAATGGAGAGTGTCACGGTTGCAACTAGACCAGGTAGGCGATAATAAGCAATCATAAAGATAAAAATAAGCAAAACACCTAAAATACCTGCATTCACCGTTTTACTTAAAGCCTGTTCTCCAAACGAAGCTCCGACTGAAGTAGAATAAACCTCTTTCAATTTTACAGGTAATGCTCCTGCATTTAAAAGATTGGCTAAATCTTTTGCTTCTTGTGTTGTGAAATTCCCCTCAATTGATACACTTGTATCATTAAAAACTTGCCTTACATACGGGTCGGAGAGCAACTTAGAACTGCCAGTTTTAGACGCTTCTTTGTAAGAGTCCACACCTTCTTCAAAATCCAGCCAAATTGCTAGAACATTATTCGGTGCCATATCAACAATATCTTGTGTAACATCACGAAACTTTTTCCGATCCTTCATTTCAACTAGAACAATTGGCTCATTCGTGTTTGCTTTAAACGACTGTTCAGCCGCACCTTCTACTAAATCTGTTCCATCTAATTTAACCTCGTCATTAACATCTCTAAAGGTTAAAACAGCTTGCGTACCGAGTGTTTCTCTTGCCTGGTCTTGGTCTTCAACCCCTGGCAATTGTACACGAATCCGGTCCGTTCCTTCTATTTGAATATTGGGTTCACTTACGCCCAAAACATTAATCCGTTTATTTAATGCTTCTGTCGTATGTATAAGAGTATCGTTATCTATTTTTTGATCTGCATTAACAGCTTCTACTTCATATAAGACTTCGAAGCCTCCTTGCAAATCAAGGCCTAAATTTATATTTTTTAAAATCGCATTTGTTGTTGACCCACCTAAACCCGCAAATAACAGGATAATTAGGAAAAAAACAACAATTCTACTTCTTTTTACCATTATTGATAAATCCTCCTCGCCATAATGAACACAAAAACCTATATGTAAACTCTCAGAATGAAGTCAATATGATTATTATGAATCAGTAAAAAAAAGCTGTCAATCATTTCTGTATGTATTTCATCGCTTATTTAATCGACTTTATCTTTAGTATGGAGCAATTCTTCTAATTCATTAGAATCTAAATCCGAGAATAAATCTGGAGATTTATAGGCCTCAACGGTCGCAAAATTCATATAATCCCCTATTTTCACCGAAAGAACATCTGAGACTAATTCATACATTCTAATACCTTCTTTATATTTTTTCCATTTCTTCTGTATAAGAAACGTCCATAAATCCCTTTTCTCAATAGTCCCATAGCCTAAAACAGTAAATTCTTCGATTTTACTTTGTAATGCAAGGTCAAGTATATGAAAGTAAGAATCATAAGGATGTTCTTGTTTTGCGTTCATCGTCTCCGCCCCCGTTTTATTAAATGTTCACAGATAACTTGTCATGCTTTGTCCACCTATTAGCATATACTCATTGTAATCCAATGGAACAGTTTTGAGAAGGCAGGGAAGGAAATGAATAAATTTTTAAAAGGAACAATCATCTTAATGGCTGCAGGACTTATCACAAAACTTCTTGGTTTTATAAACAGGATTGTGATTGCTCGTATGATTGGAGCAGAAGGGGTCGGATTATTTATGATGTCTTATCCTACCCTTATTCTTGTTATTACCATTACACAAATGGGGCTGCCTGTTGCCATTTCAAAAGCTGTTGCAGAAGCGGAAGCCAAAGGGGATCGAAAGAAAACGAAAAAGGTATTAGCAGTTTCTTTAGCTGTAACTGGGACATTATCACTCATTTTCACACCCACTTTAATGTTGATTTCACCGCTCTTATCCCAGACCTTATTCACAGACCCGAGAACACTGTATCCATTGATGGCCATTACCCCGATTATCCCGATTGTCGCTGTTTCATCGGTTATTCGTGGCTATTTCCAAGGAAAACAGAATATGAAGCCCTCGGCGATTGCTCAAGTATTAGAGCAAGTTGTCAGAATCTCTTTAATCGCCGTTCTGGCAAAACAATTTCTGCCAATGGGGATTGAATATGCGGCTGCGGCAGCAATGGGCGCATCCGTTATTGGTGAACTAGCTTCGTTTATTTACTTATTTATTATGTTTAAAGCAAAGAAAAAATTTAGAGTTCGTAAAAGGTTTTTTCAATCTGTGCATGATGGAAAGAAAACATTAGGAGAACTTATGCATGTAGCCTTGCCGACAACCGGTGGGAGATTGATTGGATCGGTTACCTGGTTTCTAGAACCGATTGTTGTCTCACAGAGCCTGCTCTTAGCTGGAATAGCAGCCGGGATAGCGACAAAGCAATATGGGCTTTTAACGGGGTATGCTTTACCTTTATTATCCCTCCCCTCTTTCTTTACACATTCATTATCCACCTCTCTAGTACCAGCTATTAGTGAGGCCAATGCCAATAGAAACCAATTGATGGTAGAATACCGCTTTCAGCAATCTTTACGTTTCGTCTTAATGGCTGGCTGTTTATCGACGGTGATTTTATATGTGTTTGCTGAACCCTTGATGAAATGGTTTTACGGGAGTTCCGATGGTTATGAGTTCATTCAATTTCTGGCTCCATTCTTTTTATTCACCTATTTCCAAGGGCCATTCGGTGCCATATTACAAGCGCTAAATTTAGCTAGTGCAGCGATGATCAATAGTCTTATCGGTTCAGTTTTAAAAATACTCGTTATCTTTGTATTTGCTTCACAACCGGCATTTGGTATAAATGGCGTCGCTCTAGGGATGGCCGCAGGAACAGTACTCGTCACACTTTTACATTTTGCGACCGTACTGAAAAAAATACAATTCACTGTCTATTTAGGTATGTATACAAAATTTATTTTGGCCACCTTATTATCCGGGATTTCGGGTATTCTTTATATGCAATATGTGCTTGAACAATACCCTACTCTCCCTTTCTTGGCCATTGGGATTGTGCTCGTCACTTTCATCTATCTGATATTTATATTTTGTTTTAAATTATTAACAAGAAACGACCTCATTCGCTTGCCTTGGTTTAATCGGATTCTTAGATAACAAGAAAAGCGCAAGGCGCCCGCTACCTTCGACAAGCAAATGTTCTGAGACAAAGAAAGGCGTTCTTTGCCTTTCATTGGCTCAGGTTATTATGCAGAACATCGGCTAAGTTCGCGCCGTCCTGGCGCAACGCCGATGGACTCGCTCCTGCGAGCCTCGAGCCGATGGCGCCTGGAGCTAGACACCAACCACAAGGTAAACAGTTATCCACAAGCGACAATTTTATAGTTTCCTTAATAAGAACAAAAGCGCAAGCGCCTTGATCAAGGAAGAAATGCTAAGTTCTTGCCGTCCTGGCGGCAGACTAAACAGTGTCGTCATGTCGCTTCGTCTGCATCCCTACCATAAAGCCGATCCTCCTGTAAGAGTGAGACTTTTTAACGACGTTGTCATGATTTTAAATCATCGTAATCAATAAAAAACTTTCCGTCCTGAAAACTGCAAAAGGAAATTTGCTCAATATCTTGATGACCGCGTCGTTCTAATTCTTTTCTTAACCAAGATTCATCTTTATTTACCTCATCTAAATGTTCTGTTTGAATTTTTCCATTCAAAATAAGTGGAATTGTGTAAGAACCTGTCTTAGTCTTTTTATCTTTTTTAATGACCGAAAGTTCGCCCGAAGTCTCAAGTATAGCAAATTCAACATCGCCAATATTTGTAATATCTTTTTGCCGCAACTGCATAAGCAAGTCGTCAAAATTATAGCGGATCTTTTTCATTTCTTTCTCATCCACTTTTCCTTTATTGATGATTAATGTAGGTTTACCATCCATTAATCGTCTGAATTTACGGCTTTTTAAGGAAATAACAGCTAATCCTAATTGAATCAACATAAGTGTGACCATTGGAATAATAGTATGTGCTAAAGGGTCCTCATGTTGCTCGATCGCAATAACCGCCATTTCCCCCATCATAATAAATACAACAAGATCTAAAACACTTAGCTCACCAATTTCTCGCTTACCCATCAATCTAAAAATAATAAATATGACCGCATATAATATAAGCACTCGCCCAATAATCACAAAAACGTTTTCCATATCACTATCCTCCCTTTTTTATCAGCATTTTTAGTATGTGAGGAAAAAACATAATTATGAAAGAATCTTCTTTTTATGAATCCTATTAAAAAAGAGAGACAAGTACTTCTAAAAAACTCTTTTGTGAATATGCTTGTACAGAGGGATATACGTTGTTGGTAGAAG
Organism: Bacillus sp. J14TS2; assembly: GCF_018333015.1. Lineage (NCBI taxonomy): Bacteria > Bacillati > Bacillota > Bacilli > Caryophanales > Bacillaceae > Bacillus > Bacillus sp. J14TS2. The sequence goes on from NZ_BORE01000004.1 coordinate 104,256, forward strand.
GGAGAGATTGGGAATCGAAATGAAAAACTTTGCTGTTTCAATTATTTATGGATTAATGACCATCCTAGTTTTTGCAGTACTATCCAGTCTTATTTTTTCACTCATTTTGTATTTTAGTAATACACAAGAACAATCTGTAAGCCTATTAATTACAATCATTTCATTTTTCGCTGTATTTTTCGGTGGTTTTATAAGTGGAGGAAAACGAAAACAAAAAGGTTGGGTCATTGGAGGAGCCACAGGGATATTATACTCGCTTATCCTTTTATCTTACCAATTTTTAGGACATAGCTCTTTATTCTCCTTAGAACAATTGATTTATCACATTTGTTATATTTTAACAGCTACAATGGGAGGGGTTCTCGGGGTAAATATTTTATCCAATTCAGATCATAAATAAAGAAAAAAGAAGCTGTCATTGAGCAGCTTCTTTTTACAAGATTTAGGATTGTACACTATTATTTGATTCTAACACTTCACGGACCGCATTACGATCGTATGTAAGTTTACTGCCATCGCCACATTTAATTACAATAGTTCCTTCATCCAATGCTTCGATTCGACCATGTAAGCCGCCAATCGTGACAATTTTATCTCCTTTTTGTAGGCTGCTTTGCATTGAATTCACAGCCTTTTGACGCTTTTGATTTGGCCGGATCAATAAGAAGTAAAACAAGATGATCATAATAATAAAAGGTGATAAACCGATTAATTGTTCCATAAAAACCCTCCTTTTCTTATAAAATCTATATTAGAAATTTTTCGCGTCTGGAGAATTAAATCCATAACGCTCAAAAAAATCTTTTCTGAAGTCACCTAGGCGATCTTCTCTTATCGCTTGTCGGACCTGCTCCATCAATTTTAACAGAAAATGCAAGTTATGGTAAGTCGTAAGTCTTATTCCAAACGTTTCGTCACATTTTATTAAATGGCGAATATAGGCTCTGCTATAATTCCTACACGTATAGCAATCGCAATTTTCATCGATTGGATTAAAATCACGGGCATAAGCTGCATTTTTTACGACTAAGCGACCATTCGAAGTCATCAAAGTTCCATTTCTAGCAATTCTTGTTGGCAATACACAATCAAACATATCAATTCCTCGAATACTTCCATCAATTAATGAATCCGGGGAGCCAACGCCCATAAGATAACGCGGTTTGTTACTAGGTAATAATGGAGTGGTAAACTCTAACATTCGATTCATAATATCCTTTGGTTCACCAACGGATAAACCACCAACGGCATAACCGGGAAAATCGAGGGATGCTAAATCACGAGCACTCTGTTTCCGAAGGTCTTCAAATTCTCCGCCTTGGACAATTCCAAAAAGTCCTTGATCTTCTGTTCGATTATGAGCGCTTAAGCATCTCTCTGCCCAGCGAGAAGTTCGTTCAACTGATTTCTTCATATAATCATGAGTAGCAGGATATGGTGGACATTCATCAAATGCCATCATAATGTCTGAGCCAAGGGCATTTTGAATTTCCATTGATTTTTCCGGAGAAAGAAACAGTTTGTCCCCATTTAAATGATTGCGAAAATGGACACCCTCCTCCTCAATCCTTCTAAACTCACTTAAAGAAAAGACTTGAAATCCACCTGAATCTGTTAAGATCGCTTGATCCCAATTCATAAAAGAATGAAGACCACCTGCTTCTTTTATAAGTTCATGACCAGGCCGGAGCCAAAGATGATAAGTATTACTTAATATCACACCTGCCCCCATTTTTTTTAATTCTTCAGGTGACATCGTCTTAACTGTTGCAAGTGTTCCTACAGGCATAAACATAGGGGTCTCATATGATCCATGAGGGGTATGTAAGACCCCTAGTCTTGCTCCTGTTTGTTTACATGTTTTTATTAATTCATAAGTGATCGCGCTCAAGCTTTCCAATCCTTTCTCTTTCTATGAGGATGTTCAAAAAGTCCGGTAAAAATGACTCTGCAGGATATATGCTCTTCTACTAAGTGCCGACACATCCTGTGTCGAACGTTGACGTCAGTGCTTTTAACCGACTTGGTCCTTTTTATTCTCCTATTTGAACATGCACTCAAACTTAAATCAACAACATGGCATCTCCAAAGCTAAAAAAACGATATCTTTCTCTTACTGCTTCTTCATACGCATGAAGGACCTGCTCACGACCAGCTAGAGCACTCACAAGCATAATAAGAGTCGATTTTGGCAAATGGAAATTTGTGATCATTCCATCAATAGCTTTAAATTCATAACCAGGGTAAATGAAAATATCCGTCCACCCATTCCCCTTTGTAAAATGACCGTTATGAGCAGATGCAATGGTTTCAAGGGTTCTTGTAGAAGTCGTACCAACCGAAATAATTCTTCCCCCTTGTTTTCTTGTCTGGTTCAACAAAGCCGCGGTCTCTTCCGACATTCGATAAAACTCTGAATGCATGTCATGTTCCTCAATATCATCAACATTAACCGGTCTAAATGTCCCTAATCCAACGTGAAGGGTAATATAGGCAATATGTATCCCTTTTTCGCGTATTTCCTCAAGAAGATCTTCAGTAAAATGCAATCCAGCTGTGGGAGCTGCTGCCGATCCTCGTTCCCTTGCATAAACAGTTTGATAACGGTCTTGATCGTCAAGTTGCGTTTTAATATAGGGGGGAAGCGGCATTTTACCAAGTTGATCGAGCACTTCATAAAAAATTCCATCATATTGAAATTCAAGAATACGGCCGCCATGCTCTAATTCATCTTGGCAGACAGCTTTTAGCTGACCATCCCCAAATGTTATTGTCATGCCTTTTTTCAAGCGCTTAGCAGGCTTTACTAATGTTTCCCATTGATCCCCATTTAATTGTTTTAACAATAATACTTCAACCTTCGCACCTGTTTCAACCTTTAAACCAAATAATCTCGCAGGGAGCACCTTAGTATCGTTTAAAACTAAACAATCACCTTTGCGTAAAAAGCTTATTAGGTTATGAAAAGTCTCGTGTGTGACCTTTCCTGTTTGCTTATCCAAAATCATCAAACGACTGGAGGATCGGTCTTCCAGTGGGACTTGTGCGATTAATTCTTCCGGTAATTCAAAATCAAATTGATCCAATTTCACAACTATCTAAACCTCCCAATCAAATACAGAACCACTGTTAATATTACACTTAGGAGTATGGATGTTACAACTGGAAAGTAAAATGTGAAATTTTCTTTCTTTACAATTATGTCTCCAGGCAGTTTACCTATTTTTACAAATTGCGCAATAAAGCCGACCGCAAAAATAATTCCTCCTATGATCATGAGAGCTTTTGCCGTCCCATTCACTGTTCCGGCACCTCTAAATGAAAATGTTCGTACACAAGCTCTGTCACCATTCTTCCTCTTGGTGTCCTTTGCAGAAAGCCGATCTGCATTAAATAAGGTTCATAGACATCTTCTATAGTCATCGCTTCTTCCCCGATGCTCGCGGCGATAGTACTTAATCCAACCGGTCCTCCTCGAAACTTATCAATCATCCCTTTTAAAAGCTTATGATCAATATTATCAAGACCTAAACGATCGACCTGTAATAACTCTAAGGCTTGATCTGCAAGTTGTTGAGTGATCACTCCATCTCCCCTCACTTGCGCAAAATCACGAACCCTTCTCAATAATCGATTTGCAATCCTTGGCGTTCCACGTGAGCGCCGAGCAATTTCAATTGCACCTTGCCCCTCAATCTCTGTTTCTAATATTTCCGCTGTACGATGGATAATATTTGTTAATTGATCTTCAGTATAATATTCTAAACGACTTAATACCCCAAAACGATCGCGTAAGGGTGCTGAGACAGAACCAGCTCTTGTGGTTGCCCCTACAAGCGTAAAAGGTGGAAGATCAAGGCGAACAGATCGAGATTCTGGCCCTTTTCCGATGACAATATCTAAACAATAGTCTTCCATTGCGGGATATAACACTTCTTCAATTGCTCTAGGCAAACGATGAATTTCATCGATAAATAATACTTCTCCTGGTTCAAGAGACGTTAAGATAGCTGCTAAATCACCAGGTCTTTCAATAGCAGGTCCAGAAGTTGTCCGCACATTGACGCCCATTTCATTAGCAATCACAACAGCTAGAGTCGTCTTCCCAAGTCCTGGCGGCCCATAGAGAAGCACATGATCTAATGTTTCTTTTCTTAATTTTGCTGCTTCAATAAAAACAGCTAAATTTTTCTTTACTTCATTTTGTCCGATATACTGGGATAAAGTTTGTGGACGGAGACTCTGTTCAAAAGAAAGATCATTTACTATTGCTTCGCTAGATAATACTCGTTCTTCCATCCCATCTCTTCCTTTCTAATGAATGTTCAAAAAGAAGGATAAAAAGGACCAAGTCGGTGACTACGCTGACAACGCCGACATTAGTACATCCTTCCTGTATGTCGAAAATTCAAGGCGGACTTGCACTGACCTCGACGTTCGACACATGATGTACCGATACTTAGTCGAAGATCATATATCCTGCAGTGTCATTTTCACCGGACTTTTTGAATATCCTCATCTATCAAATCATCAATAATTGTAAAGCCTGTTTAATATACTGATCTGTTGTTAAGTCCTTCCCCTGTAATTTTGGTTCGACCTTTTTTAATTCACGTTCGGAGTAGCCAAGTGAGCCCAATGCTAATAATGCTTCTTTCAACTCATCTTCAGCATCATCTACTACAGTCTCTTCTTTTTGAACAGTCGCAGCCACTTCAGGTAAAGTCACAACATCTTGTAATTTTCCTTTTAAATCAAGGATCATTTGCCTCGCTGTTTTCTTTCCTACACCAGGAAATTTAACAAGAAACTTCTCATCTTCATTTTCAATTGCCTGGATCACCTGTGCCGGTTCTCCATAAGCCAAAATGGCCAAAGCTCCTTTTGGGCCAATCCCTGAGACATTCAAAAGCTTCTTAAATAGGATCTTTTCTTCAAATGTCGTAAAACCATATAAGGCGATAAGATCTTCTCTAACATGTTGATATGTATAAACAATCGTTTCAACATCCTGATTCTTTGAAAAAACAAATGGATTAGGCGTTAAAATTTGGTAGCCGATCCCATTGTTTTCTAACACAATATACTCAGGTCCAATGTGTTCAATTATCCCTTTTATATACTCGTACACTAGTTTCTCTCCTCTTTCATACTAACCTTTATTGTAACATAAAACTGTCCATTAATGAGGGATAAAATTCCTTCTGTTACTGCAAACTTAAAGCCTGACTCCCTAAAAAGTCAGGCTTTTCTTTTCAGTTGAATACTGTTTCATTGTTTCTAATACTTCTGTAAAGGTCTCTTTTGTTTGGATCGGGATTCCCTTCTTAAGCTCTTCTCTTTTATTCCCCTCTAATTTTTTCATATCAATTTGAAAAAAGGAATGGATAATATCTTCTTGATCAGGGCTGCCATTAAAAATCGATAAGGTACCGTCCTCTTGCAGACCAAAGAAGCCATTGACTTTTAATAAGGGGGAGATATCATTTACTTCCCTTTCAAAAGTAACTCGTTTTTCATCTATATCAATTAGCTGCCATTTTTCATATTTAGACCAAAAATCTTCTAGTGCCCATATGGTTTCGCTTACTATTTCTTCACTTATGTCGCCATCTAAATATTTCCTTTTTAGCAAAACCTCAATCTCAAGCGGACTTTCAGGAATGTAAACTGGCTCTTCCTCAGATGTTGATTGTGCTTGAGCCCTCTGCATAGCTAATGATGGCTGATTCGCTAAACTCACTACTACTAAGATCATAAATGAAATAAGCAATTTTCCCGTAAGTTTCATACGGATCACCTCTTTGCCTATAAATTTAATTCTTAGAATCTATATTGCCCATAAAATAACATTCATATCCAAATTTTTATTTTGACTCTTTTCATATTCCCACGCAGGAATCTGAATTCCCAAATAATTGAACTGTAAAATGGAGAGAGTTGCTTCTGGGTTGCATGTATTCATTGCGATAGCACATCAGTCCATGGCTAGGTCTATGGTTTAAAGTTTAATAATGCCATTAAATTTGCTGTATTGCCCTCAAATGTGAAGAAATATGGTTTATTTTCCCCATCAAACATCATTAAATATGGACTTTCTTGACCAGTAAAAATAATAATTACCTCATCTACAAGATCATCAAACCATTGGTTTTTCATCATAATATTAGGCTCCAAAGGAATTCTCATCATCCACCCTTTATTTGGAATCGGGTTGTGATGAACATATACACCTGTTATGCCTTCAAGTAATTTCCCTACTTCTTCTTGTATATCTGTGTCTTTTTGTACATATTTTATAACCTTACCTTGCTGTATATCGAATATTTCTATTTGCAGGTTAGTTTGCGCCATAGCGTTTGTTGCAATAAAATGAAAAGCAAAGATATAAACCAGAATCTTTTTTAGCATTTGGACACCTCGATGATATTGTTCCCCAAAAATAGAGCAGTATTTATAAGTCATGATTGGGGCTATCCTTAAAGTAGAAAAGTGTCCAAGCCGCAGACCTTCATTCGGATTTCAATCCTAATATTAAATAAACCAGTGAGGATAAAAAAATCCCCACTGGTTGAAATTTCACCTTATCATTCATTTGCAAAATTATGATACACTTCCTGTACATCGTCATCATCTTCCAGCACATCTAACAATTTTTGCATTTTCTCCGCTTGTTCACCCTCAAGTTGCGTATAGGTTTGTGGCACCATTGTGATTTCAGCAGTGGCAAACGTAAAGCCTTGGTTTTCTAGAGTTTCTTTTACCTCTATGAAGCTTTCAGGATCTGTATAAATTTCAAAAGCTTCTTCGCTTGTTTCCATTTCCTCGCCACCAGCTTCAATGACTGATAAAAGCATATCATCTTCGACTATATTTATATCTTGACGATCTATAGCTAAATATCCCTTCCGATCAAACATATAAGCGACACAGCCTGTTTCACCAAGATTCCCGCCATTTTTATTGAATGCCACTCTCACATTTGTCGCCGTTCGATTTTTATTATCGGTTAAACACATCACCATCACAGCTGAACCACTTGGGCCATATCCCTCATAGATAATCTCTTCATAATGTTCCGTATCTTTGTTCCCAGCTGCCTTGTCAATCGCCCGCCCGATATTATCATTAGGCATATTTTCTGCCTTTGCTTTCTCCACCACAAGTCGCAAGGAAGGATTTGTACCTGGATCAGGACCACCCAATTTCGCGGCCACATAGATTTCCTTGGCTAACTTTTGAAATACTTTTCCCCGTTTGGCATCTTGTGCATTTTTCCTATTTTGAATATTTTTCCATTTTGAATGTCCTGCCATGTTAAACTCCCCTCTCCCATGACTTCATTTCCTTAACTATATCGAAAGTTGGAATAACGAGCAATCTTTCCACACATATTATAAAGATTCAACTTTCTTCATGATCTCCTTATTAAATTTCATTCTTTGCTTAAATTGTTTAAGTAATAGAGTCTCCATCATTGGCCATCTTCTTTTTTGCTCAAGTGAATGACTCCGTGTAAAATGCAGCCACTCTCTAAAAATATCTGTTGGGTACACAAGGGCTGTTATAAATGCTGCTTTTGTTTTGAATGGCTGGATAGGCTGAAATGAAAATAAACGTTCAACCTCCCAATTCAGATGGGGGAGAATCCGATTAGAAAGCTGCAAATAATCAATATGTGCTGGTGCTAAAGCAATTAAATCAAAATCAATTAGCCATAACCGATTTTTTTTATCACGAATAAAATTATGACTAGCGACATCGCCATGTATAATACAACGGGGTTCTTCCGTGAAAAAGGAAGCCTGCTTTTGCATTTTATCAAGAGCCCAATCGCCGAGATCTGCAAAATAACTTAACTGAGAACGGAGCGGATGCTGGGTATATAGAGAAAGTGTCTGCCTAAAGTCGGTTAATCTTTTTTTCCATTTATTTATTTGTTCAAAAACAGGCATTTGCTCTCTTACGGTATTGGATATAGTGCTGGTTGCATGATGATATGCTTGCAGTAATAAGAAAACATCCTTAATATCAGGTCTATGCTGATAATTAATGTTCCCCCCTGCCCCAGCTTCGATAAATTGGATGAGCCCAAAAACTCTATCGCTTAGTATAATTGGTTTCGGGTGGATGGAATAGGTCTGGGTAAAGCCATTCTTCTTTAATTCTTCTGTAAAAGATACTTGTCTTGCAAAAAGGGACAATGTAGAAAATTCTTTCAAAATCCAATGTTGATTTTTTGTACTAGCTTGCCATACCATTTTTTTTATTGGTTTGATTCGAACAAAAGGAAGTTCAAAATTCTCCCTTAATAAAAGAAGGAGACGGCGTTGTATCCCGTCTCTTTCTTCTGAAAAATTATTATTCATTTCCTTCCCCTTGATTGGGTCGAACAGGCATAGCGTAAGTGGGCGGTATCGCTGTTCCTACAGGTGGATATCCTCGATACATTTGCCCCTGCATAGGCATTGGCTGCCCTTGCATGCCATAGGGTTGTGGATGGAACTGAGGTATTTGATTTCCACACCCACAATCCCCCCCTGCTTGATTCATATAATTAGTTTGTGGTGGCATCGGTTGCTGGAAGCCAGCCATTTGCATACCAGGGTGGTGGTAAGGTTGAGCCATACCATGCATCATCCCCATATGCTGATTATCGGAAGAACTTTCCATTTGATGCTGTGTCCCACCATAATATGGTTGTTGCATTCCTACATAGTCATCCGAAGATTCATCCACTTCCCATTGCATTTGCGGGCCATAACCAGGCATCTGCATGTGAGGTTGATAAGGCATCATCGGAGCCCCTGTCATCATCCCTTGTACTTGTGGCATCATATATCCTTGATATGGCTGCGGTTGTGGGTACGGGTAACAAGGATCAAAACACGGTTGTGGCATCGGATAGCACCCATACATAGGTTGCTGAACTGGCATTTCCTGTATAGGAGATTCCTCTTCATGTTGTACAGGCTTTTCCTTTGGAGGCACCGGTTGTTGCATCTGTTGACTCTGCATTTGTTGCATATTCATCGTATAATAATTGTTAATATCAATTTCTGGTAATGGCTGTGGTTGAGGCATTACCGGTTGATAGATATACTGCGGTTTTTCTTTTTTTGGCTTTTCCTTCGGTGGCTTCGCAACGGGCATCGGTGCTTCTTTTTTAGGCGAAAAAGGGTGTTCTGCCTTAGGCATTTCCTTTTGTCCCGATGGCTGGTGATGAACCGGTTTCTCCTTCGCCCCTCCACCTGAATGACCAGGAACTTTAATTTTCATTCCCGGCATAATCATTTCTGGATTGGACAATTGTGCATTTAACTTTTTTAGTTCATCAAAATTCACACCATACTTTTGGGCAATATTCCATAATGTTTCTCCTTTTTGTACAATATGGATCTTCACAAATTTTCCCTCCTCAAGCTCAGTCTATATAGTGTATGAATGATTGGGCAAAATGCTAATAATCTTCATCAAAACTTATGAGATTGGGCGGTTATTTATGACAAATCCAGTTTGTCCTTGCTAAATAATGATGAAGAAGCGAAGAATATGATAAGATAGGCTTAGATTATGGAATGGAGGGATTGAATGAAGAAGGAAGGAAGAAAAATTCTTGGAGAAGAGAGAAGAGAAACATTACTTTCCTTATTAAAAGAAAAGAATGCTCCCATTACAGGAAGTGAGTTAGCCGAAAAAACTGGGGTCAGTAGACAAGTTATCGTTGGAGATATAAATTTATTGAAGGCACGGAATATCCCTATTATTGCTACAAGTCAAGGCTATTTGTATATGCGCTCCCCTCAGGAAAATCTCCTTATTGAAAAAACCATCGTTTGCTTACACACACGTAGCCAAACAGAAGAGGAACTGAATATTTTAGTCGATCACGGCATCACAGTAAAGACTGTGGCTGTCGAACATCCCATTTATGGAGATCTTACTGCCTCTCTTATGGTCTCTAATCGAAAAGAAGTGGAACATTTCCTCAATAAAGTAAAATTAACGAATTCCTCCCTTTTGGCGGATCTCACATCAGGTATTCACTTACATACGATAGCAGCGCCTAGTAAGGAAGCTATCGAAAAAGCGGAAAAAGAATTAAAAGCCACAGGGATACTAGTCGATGAAAATGAAACACCTTAACCAGACCATGATTCTGGATAAGGTGTTTCTTTTACAACATTCTAATTCATCTTTTCCGCTGAATATTCAACTAAATGACATTTAGTTGAATATTCCTTCTGATGTGATTACCCACCTGAGCTCAATACATCAACTCGATCAACAAATTCCAGTCGATTCAGTTCGGCAAGGAGATCATCAATTTCATCATTCATATTCGCGATATCCAGTGACAGAGTTACATTTGCTCGTCCTTGTAAAGGAATCGTTTGATGTATGGTTAATACGTTGCAAGCATGCTTGGCAACAATTGCTAATAAAGTAGAAAGAGACCCTGGCCGATCTTCAAGATAAAAGAACAACGAAATAATTTTCTCTTTTACAACCCTGTGAAAAGGTAAAACTGTGTCTCGATATTTATAAAACGCACTACGACTTAAATCAACTTGTTGGACAGCATCCCAAATAGAAACGGACTTTTTCCGCTCAATTAACTCTTTTGCTTCCAATGTCTTTTTCATTGCTTCGGGTAGAACATCTTCTCGCACCAGATAAAACTTTTTTTGATATTCTTTCTCTCCCAATATCCTCTCCCCCATTCACCATAGGTGTTATTCAATAAATTCAAATTCAAATTCTAGAATTCGAATAATGTCTCCATCCTTCGCTCCACGTTCTCGCAATGCATCATCGACGCCCATTCCCCTCATTTGTCTAGCAAACTTGCGGACCGATTCATCCCTTGAGAAATCTGTCATCTTAAACAGGCGCTCGATTGAATCTCCATTTATTACAAAAGCACTATCTGGGTCTCTTGTGATCGAAAATTGATCCGGGTCTTTTTCATAGCGGTATACAACACGATGAATGTCCGAATCAGCGTCTTCGGTCTCATAGAGCGGAAATTCTGGGGTTGTTTCCAATTGATTCGCTACTTCAAATAATAAATCTCGGATTCCACTCCTTGTCAACGCGGAGATTGGATAAATTGGATACTCTTCCTTAAGTTTTGTACGAAAAACAGCTAAATTTTCCTCTGCTTCAGGCATGTCCATTTTATTGGCCACAATAATTTGCGGGCGCTCAAGCAAGCGAAGATTATATCTTTCTAATTCTTGATTAATGGTCTGGAAATCCTCAAATGGATCTCTTCCTTCCATACCAGACATATCGATCACATGAACGATTACTCTCGTCCTCTCAATATGTCGAAGAAATTGATGGCCAAGCCCTACCCCTTGATGAGCCCCTTCTATCAACCCTGGCAAATCAGCCATAACAAAACTACGACCATCTTCAGTCTCTACAACACCTAGATTCGGAACGATGGTTGTGAAATGGTATTCTGCTATTTTAGGTTTAGCTGCTGAAACAACAGAAAGCAAGGTGGATTTCCCAACACTTGGAAAACCAACAAGTCCTACATCAGCAAGAATTTTCAGTTCAAGAACAACATCTCTTTCCTGTCCTGGTTCTCCATTTTCTGCCATTTCTGGAGCTGGGTTCGCCGGTGTAGCAAAGCGGACATTTCCTCTACCTCCACGTCCTCCTCTAGCCACTACAGCTTGCTGGTCATGTTCGACAAGGTCGGCAATCACTTCTTCCGTGATAAGATCCTTTACAACTGTTCCTGGTGGTACTTTGACAACTAAATCTTCGGCACCCTTTCCATGCTTACTTTTAGACATCCCGTGCTCACCTCGGGGTGCCTTGAAATGTCGTTGATAACGGAAATCCATGAGCGTACGTAATCCTTCATCTACCTGGAAGACAACATCTGCACCTTTTCCGCCATCTCCACCAGCTGGCCCGCCCATTGCTACATATTTTTCTCTGCGGAAGGCAACCATCCCATTGCCGCCATCTCCACCCTTCACATAAACCTTCACCTGATCGACAAACACAATGATCACTCCATTCCACTAAAAATAACGTTACAAATAAAATTCGTTTCACTTACTTCTTTAAGGTTAATGTGAATCTGTTTATCTTCATAATGTAATAACCATTTCTCTAAACTATTTAAATCCTTTAGCTTTCCTTCAAAATCAAAATGCAAGGAAAGGCTCTTTTCCAACGGTTCAATCGAAACATATAATTGATTCGAATATAATGGATGAAGAGCATCTGAGACTACTTGAAAAAAACTTTTCATCCAATCCGTCAATGTTACATCATTGATGGATCGGGCAGATAAATCATTGATGAACTCATATTCTATCTGGAATGTATGGCCTTCCCAGCCCCAATTATGAAGTAGTAACAATGTCGCAAATTCTGGCAAGCCTAATTTTGTTAATTTCGTTTCCTGTTGAGATTCTAAAACGATTTCTTCAATCACTCGTTCAGCTTCTTCTGTTTTTCCTAATGCAAGATAGCCTTTAATCAATTGAATCCGATTTAACCAATCATGGCGAGCGTGTTGTAATAAAGTAAGTGTTCCTTCTTTATCTTTCATCATTATATCCTTCCCAACATTCTTCAATCGTTTCTATTGTATAATAAAAAGAAGCGAATGAGTAGAAATAAAAAAGGCTCTAGCCATAGTTGGTTAGAGCCTTTCTGTGATTTGTCTTATGCTACTGGGTATACGCTGACTTTTTTCTTGTTGCGACCAACACGTTCAAAGCGAACCACACCATCTGTTTTGGCAAATAGTGTATCATCACTTCCACGGCCAACATTTTCCCCTGGATGAATTTTTGTTCCACGTTGACGGTATAAAATCGAGCCACCTGATACAAGTTGACCATCTGCTCGTTTCGCACCCAATCGTTTTGATTCTGAATCACGACCGTTTTTAGTAGAACCTACTCCTTTTTTCGAAGCAAAAAACTGAAGATCCAATCTTAGCATTTGATTCACCTCCATTTTAGAACGTTTCTTTTAAATCAATTTGATCTTTACAAATTCAGGATATTCTCTTTCAATTGTTTGTAAGGAAACAATCATTCCTTCTAATAATAATTGAACCTGCTTGTTCCCTTCTCCCCCCAAAGGCTGAGGAAGGGAACAGTTTAGGAAACCATCTTCTTCTATCGTGATCTCCGGTTCAATTGGAGTCAGGGCAATGACTGCATTTAAACTGCCAAAAGCGACAGCTGAAACACCTGCACAAACAATATCTTTCCCTTTATCGGCAAATTGAGCATGACCTTGCATTGTAAAGCCACTAATGTCACCATCAGCTGTATGGCTAATTCTAATTTGAATCATAGGAACATCTTCTCTTAAGCATTGATTTTTTCAATGACAAGTTTTGTGTAAGGCTGACGATGCCCTTGTTTTTTATGATAATTTTTCTTCGGCTTATACTTGAAAACAACAATTTTCTTTTGACGACCTTGTTTTTCAACTTTAGCTGTAACAGTAGCTCCCTCTACAAATGGGCTTCCTACTTTTACATCTTCGCCACCAACGAAAAGAATTTTGTCAAAAGTAAAGGAATCACCTTCAGTCGCATCTACCTTTTCAACGTAGATTACTTGTCCTTCTTCTACCTTTACTTGTTTTCCACCAGTTTCAATAATTGCGTACATAATCGCACCTCCTTATTAGACTAAGACTCGCCATTTGCAGGTGCTCTATTTTTAAAAAAATAGAAACTTTCATACCTGGTATGTGCGGTTGTAGCTCAGGCGCTACAAACTAACATAAAAATTTTAGCATATACAATGTTCAACTGTCAATAGCGGTTTAAGTATAAAAGATATACATGACAAAAATCCGTTAACTTGCATACATGAGATCGATTAAGCGTGCTCGTACTTTTTTCTCCGAAAAGTACGCATGGAGGAGTTCATTTTCATCCAATTGACATTCACGATCCGTTTTTCCATCAATATCAATTAAATGTTTATAGCCTCGTTTAAACTTGCTTAATATATCAAAAACATAATCCTCGCTATCAGCCTGTATTGTTTGTAATCGTGAAATGCTTTGTTGCTCTCCAAAATGGCGTTCCAACAAGAATCTCATTAAGAGATATTTTTGCTGTTTCCAATCTGTCCATAAACAAACATTTAAATACATTAAAATCACCCAAATGTTGATATGAAGAGGTGCTACCAAAAGAACAAGTAAATGGAACATCAATAAAATAACAAATGAAATAACTACAGACATTCGTACGGAATCAAGATAAGATTTATAAGTTGAGAGATATAAATGAACTAATTTCCCACCATCAAGTGGGCGTATTGGCAGAAGATTAAAGATCATAATCATCCAATTATAGTGGCTAATTTGCTGGGCATATTCTGCTGATATTAGTCCGCCCATATGAAGAAGAGGAATGATTCCAGCTATCCATAGGTGTTGAAGGGGCCCTCCGATAATCACACAAAACTCTTCAACGAGCCTTCGATTTCCATGCTCATCAACATCACAAAAACCCCCAAAGGGGAGGAGCATGACCTTTTTTATCTTCCAATTAAAAAATTGAGCAACAACAGCATGACCCATTTCATGAATAAAGACGATCAAGAAAAGGGCGAGTAACTCCCAAAAGTATCCAGTGAGCACACTTAGCCCAGCTATTCCCCACATTAATGGATGAATTCTTATTTTTGTAAAAAGGCGCCCATACTTATTCAAATTTCATCACCTGGATAGGATCGATAAATGTATCATGCTGTTTAATCGCAAAATAAAACTGCCCAGTTTCTCCATCTTCCCCTGAAGAAACAGTGCCAATCAGTTGTTCTGCCGTCACTTTTTCCATTGATTTGACAGAGATATGATCCAGCATACCATACCATGATTCAGAATAATCAGGATGCTGAATAATAACGGTATTGCCGATTCCCTCCTTCTTTCCGGCGAACGTGACCGTCCCTGATGACATTGCCTCCACCTTCGCTTCAGTTCCTGTCTCCATAATGATTCCCTGATGCTCCTCGGAGAAAGGTTCTAATATTTTTCCTGTTACAGGCATAGCTAGGTTTTCCTTCGGTTCCTCCTTGTTAGAATCTGATTGTGCAGGAAAAAGGGCCAATGGTTGTCCAAATTTTTCTTCATACCAATCTGCCACAACTGCGAATTGAAATTCACGTTCAAATGTTTTTTTTATCTCAGCCCTTGCCGCTTCCATCTTTGAAGAGGGTGATTGAAAAATAATCGCAACAAGCAGGACAAGAATGGCTGAAATAAAGATTTTCATAAAAAAGACTTCCTTTTTAAAAAGTGGATGCACCGATTCGTTAGGGTCTGATTCGAAAACAGAATTTTCCCCATCATCCTGTTGAAAAAATGTCTCTTCTAATTTCCGATCATGAGTAATGCCATATTGTTTCCTTCTTTTATTCATTTCTCTCCGAATTTGTTCCAATTTATGGCGGTCCATTCTCCCCCATCCCCCTTAGCCATTTTTACTACCATATGACTTGTCCAGAGCAAATATGCGATAAGTTGGGAAAAGTGCAAGCGCTTGATATAGGAAGAAGGGTTAAGTTAGCGGCGTCTGTCGCTTCGTTTGCACTGGTCTCCCCACGTCGCAACACTGATGAACTCCCATCCTGCGAGCCTCGAGCAGATGGCGCCTGGAGCTAGACACCAACCGTAAGGTAAACAGGTATCCACAAGCGACAATTTTATAGTTTCCTTCACAATACAAAAAACTTCCACACCAAAAGATGTGAAAGTTTCGTTGATAGATTTAGGATGAGCTACTAAATAACCTCTTCAATTTTACAAAAAAGCCTGTTTTTTCATCATCAAGTGATTGTAAGGGGACAGACTCTCCTAAAATTCGTCTGGCTATATTCCTATATGCAATGGAGGCTTTACTATTAGGGTTAAGCGCAATCGGCTCTCCTTGATTCGATGATTTTATCACTGCTGCATCATCTTGAACAATTCCCAGTAGATCAATTGATAAATGCTGGGCGATCTCATCAACATCTAGAACATCGCCATCCTTCATCATTTGACTACGGATTCGATTTATAATTAATTTTGGCGGTTCTAATGTGTCTTCCTTTTCTAATAAGCCGATAATCCGATCTGCATCACGGACAGCCGAAATTTCAGGTGTAGTGACTACAATTGCGCGGTCTGCACCAGCGACTGCATTTTTGTATCCTTGCTCAATTCCGGCTGGACAATCAATTAAAATATAATCATAATCTTGTTTCATATTGGAAATGAGCTGTTTCATTTGTTCAGGCGATACAGCAGTCTTATCACTTGTTTGTGCAGCTGGTAATAGATATAAACGATCATCAAATCTCTTATCCTTCACTAAGGCTTGATGCGGTTTACATTTTTCTTCCACAACATCAACAAGATCGTAAATAATGCGACTTTCCAATCCTAATACAACATCTAGGTTACGCAAGCCTATATCCGTATCAATTAAACATACCTTTTTCCCTTGCAGGGCAAGGGCTGTTCCAAGATTTGCGGAGGTAGTTGTTTTCCCAACTCCTCCTTTACCTGATGTAATCACAATCGCCTCACCCATTTTAACGTCCCCCTTTGAATCTTGTAATATTTGGTCTAATATGTTTCAAATTTTGCAATCTATCAATCATAATTTGCTGTGATTCATCTATGTAGGCACATTCCATTTGATGATGTCCTTCCTGATCATGATCATCAGGGGGACGTGTGATACAGTCAGCAATCCGTAATTGTGAAGGTGTCATAAAAGAAGCGACAATGACTGCTTCCTTTTTACCTGCGAAACCAGCGTGGGCAATTCCTTTGAGAGCGCCCATGATAAAAATATTCCCACCAGCTCGAACGGTCCCACCAGGGTTCACATCTCCTACAAGTAATAAATCACCTGCCACTTCCAAAACCTGTCCTGATCTGACAATTGTCGTAACAGAGGTAATCAGTTGTTCATCTATAATTCGCTGCGATTCTTCCTTTGTTAAAACATTACTCACAATGTCTTCCACTACAAGGTTTTTTTGATCGCGTATTCGTTCCTTCAATTCCTGCTGTTGCTCTTCCGTTAACAATCGATTTCCAGCGAGAATGCGTACAGAAATAAGCGGACTATCATTCTCTCGCCCCTGTAAATTCACTAACTTCTCGTCCAGCTCTTGTAATAATGCTTCATAAGAACAAGTATCATTTAATTGTAATGAAAGACCATCTTTCGTTCCTTTTATCATGACATTTTGTCTATTTTTCATATATAGCGGGCAAAGGAGACGTTCAATCGTTGACTGTGCCCTCTTATCTCCTTTCAACTACTAACTTCCATCGTCGGTTCATTTCCTATATTTTAACGCAAAGAACCAAAATCGTCATCTCTTGCTCATTCGACAAATCTTGAAAAAATCCTCTTTTTTAAGAAAAGCACAAGGCGTGCGGCTGCCTTGGACAAGCAAATGTTCCTGAACCTAGGAAGGGGCTTTTTCCCTTCATAGGCAGGGTTATTTAGCGGAACATCGGCTAAGGACGCCCCTTCCTGTGGCACGCCGATGGACTCGCATCCTGCGAGCCCCTAGGGGTTAGGCGCTGGCCGCCTTAACTCACCACGTCCTGTAGCACTCGCGGCACTAGTACATCCTGTACGTCGAAGCTAGACCTAACCTAGCCACCTTTAAACTTCTCTTATGAGAAAAGCGCAAGATTCTTATTCATGCAGTTCAATCTTTTTACGTTGCGTCAATAATTTTTTAAATGGAAAATAAATAATCAAGAAAAAGATCTGATTGACGATCAGTGTAGGCCATAGTCTTCGATTTAGAAATTCCTGAATCCCCATATTATGCTGGAGTACAAATACATTCAAACCATATACAACAAATTCAACTATTCCCACAGATAAAAGAGCAATAAAAAAGGTGGTAAAAATGTTCACTTGGACCACTTTAGCCATCTTAGAAGCTAAATAGACAACAATTGGGAGTAGAAATAAATAAACACCAATAATTTCCGTATAATACACATCGAATAAAAGACCAAAAATCGCTGCATAAATCAGGGTTCGGTTTCGCAGATAGAAAATCCCCATAACAATCAAGAGGACTAACAAAAAATGAGGGACCAATAAAATATCGTTTTTAATTGTTCCAGGTGGAGTTAGCTCAACAAAAACACTTTCACAATAAAAACATAAAGTTAAAAGAAGAGGAAGAATCAATCGTTGCATCATTCTTCCCCCTCATCTAAATCAGTTTGCTTCCCCATTGTGCGTGCGACAACCATCACATGTTCGAAATCATAAAATTGAGCTGATGGCTCAATATAAGCAATTTGGGTTAGACCAAAACGATCCATTTCTACTGATTTTACTTTTCCAATATCAAGTGTTTTGGGAAAGACCCCGCCAAGCCCAGAAGTAACTACATTTTGTCCTTCTTTTAATTTTTTATCAACTGGGATGTCCTTCATTAATAATAGCTTTTTGTCGGCATCATACCCATTGATCAACCCGAAGATCTCTTCTTTTCCTTGTATTTGAGCTGATACTCTATTTTGTGTGTTTTCTGATGTCAATAACTCAACTGTCGCCGTCATTTTAGAGACACTTATCACTTTTCCAACTAACCCTTTTGCAGTGATCACAGCCATCTCTGTATCCACACCGCTATTCGTTCCTCGATTAATAATAAATTTTTCGTCCCATCTTTCAGGGTTTCGGCTAATAACGGTTGATTGAATTGTTTCATATTCACGTAGATCATCTGTTTTCTCAAGGACATTCCTTAATTCCTTATTATCCTTTTTTAAATCAGCAATTTCCTTTTCTAACTTCGCTAAACCCTCTAATCGTGACTTTAGTTTCTTATTTTCAGTATATGTATTTTTTAAATCTTCTACATTCTCAAATAAATTGGCAATACCATGAGCAGGTCTAGCAACAATTGATTGACCAAAACCAACCACATCTTTAAAAAACTGCTCAGGTTTTGAAATATTATCCTTATCCCTCAAAGAAAAACCGATAAGCGAAACCAGGATAATAAGACTAACTAATAATATGATTAGACGTTTATTTAGAAAAAAATGGGGCATCCCATACACCTCTAACTTTCAAAGCGGAAATAACGTAGCTATAGTAAAAGAAGTTCAAAAAGTAAGACAGGCTCAAAAACGCAACGTTTTGTCCCTTCGCATGCACGTCGCAACGCCGTTCTAACTCATGTCCTTGTGGCCTAAAAGTAGAAGCGCCAGTAGCAAGAACCGGCGCATCTTCCTTATCGAGAATCCTTGGCTTTATTCTTAAATAGGTCAATATGCTCTAAAGCCTTTCCTGTTCCAATCGCAACACAATCAAGTGGCTCATCAGCAATTAACACAGGCATTTCCGTTTCTTTACTCATTACCTTGTCCAGGTTATGTAATAAAGCTCCTCCGCCTGTTAAAACAATTCCTCTATCCATAATATCTGCAGCTAATTCTGGCGGCGTTTTTTCCAATGTGTTCTTCACCGCATCCACAATAGCCGTTACTGTATCACTAAGCGCACCAGAAATCTCTTCAGCTGAAATCTCAATTGTCTTCGGTAAACCTGTAAGTAAATCACGACCTCTAATCTCCATTGGTGCAAGTCCTTCTACTTCTCCGGCTGAACCAATTTCTACTTTGATTGCTTCTGATGTACGATCCCCAATTAATAAATTATATTTTTTACGAATATAGGCGATAATCGATTCATCGAAATTGTCTCCAGCGGTACGTATCGACATGCTTGTAACAATTCCACCAAGAGAGATCACAGCGACCTCGGTTGTACCACCGCCAATATCGACAACCATACTTCCTGTTGGTTCCCACACTGGTAAATCAGCACCAATTGCTGCAGCAAAAGGCTCCTCGATTGGATAAGCATCACGTGCTCCTGCTTCTCTTGTTGCATCAAGAACGGCTCTTTGTTCTACAGCCGTAATACCAGATGGAACACAAACCATTACATACGGCTTTCCGCCCATTCCCTTCCCCTTAAGAGCTTGATTAATATAATACTTCATCATAGATGCAGTCGTTTCATAATCAGCAATGACGCCATCTTTCATTGGACGTAAGGCAATAATATTTCCCGGTGTACGACCAATCATATTTCTTGCATCATTTCCCACTGCAACAATTTTCCTTGTGTCCGTTTGTAATGCAACGACAGATGGCTCTCGTAATACAATTCCTTTGTCTTTTGCAAACACTAGGGTGTTAGCCGTTCCTAAATCGATCCCTAGATCTTTCGTACCTAATCCAAACATTGTATGTATCTCCCTTTCCCATGCCATATGCCTCGTACGACATCTTCCTACAATTCATTTGGCAAAATTCACGATTTTTCGTATTTTATACAGACTTGATCTACTTGTCTTACATAATTATTCAAAACGCCAGTATTATTATATCTTAACCTTTTTCAAAATAACAGTCTCACATATATCCTTTTTCTTTCATGCTGACATATTTTTTATCTCCGATTATCACATGATCCAATACTTCAATCCCTAGCATTTTCCCACATTCCGCTAAGCGTCTGGTTACTTCAATGTCTTCACGTGAAGGTGTTGGATCGCCTGATGGATGATTATGAAAGCAGATAACCGTGGCTGCCGCCCGTCGGAACGCTTCCTTAAACACTTCCCTAGGGTGAACGATAGACGCATTCAAACTCCCAATAAAAATTGTCTGTCGGTGCACCACTTGGTTTTTCGTATTCAAATATAGGACGACAAAATGTTCCTGCGTGAGAAAACGCATGTCATTCATTACATAATTGGCACCATCCTCAGGGCTCTTGATTACATAGCGATCATCATATGTTAAGTTGCTAATTCTTCGCCCTAGTTCAACAGCAGCCACTAGTTGAACAGCCTTCGCTTGTCCAATTCCCTTAATACTTACTAGTTCTTCAAAAGCTGCCTCCTTTAGCCACATGAGGCCATCGAATTTTGTTAAAAGACGATTAGCAAGTTGAAGGACCGATTCTGATTTTGTCCCTGTTCTTAAAAGAATTGCGATAATTTCTTGAGTAGATAAGCTTTGTGGACCTGCCTTAATCATACGCTCACGCGGACGGTCTGCGATAGGAAAATCTCTAATCATTAACGCCTTTTTCGTATCCAATATGCTCCTCCTTATTATTATAGATGTTTATGAATAAGGAACAAGTCTCTTTTCCATTAAAAGACGAAATAATCGGGAGATCGGTAGACCTACAACAGAATAATAATCCCCTTCAATCGATTTGACGAACAAGGAACCTAAACCCTGAATCCCATAAGCTCCTGCCTTATCAAATGGTTCACCACTATCTAAATATTTTTCAATCTCTTGATCAGTTAATGGCCAAAAATCAACAGCTGTTTTTTCATAAAAACGTTCTATCTGCTGTTCATTGATCAACGTAACACCTGTGTAAACAAAATGCCTCTTCCCCGAAAGGTTCCATAGCATTTGTTTCGCTTCTTTTCTATCAGTGGGTTTACCGAGGATTTTCTCGTTTGCAACAACAATCGTGTCTGCAGCAATAATAGTAGAAGAAGGAAATTGTTGAGCGGCTACATTCGCTTTGCGAGAGGATAATATCATGACCATCTCTTCTGGCGGGTAATTTCGACTAATAGATTCATCGACATTTGGTGAAAAAGTTGTAAATGGAATGTTTATTTTTTGAAGAAGTTCTTTTCTGCGGGGTGAAGTTGAAGCTAAGATGAGGTTCCTCATGTGGTTGTCCTACCTTTCTCAAGAATGGGAGATACATAGCCTTATCTTACCAAGAAAACAAGAAAGAAACAAGCAGGTAGAGACGCTAATTATATGAATATAAAACGACAATCAACGAGAGACTGCAATGTTGAGCTTAATAAAGCAGCCATTCACTAAGAGTGGCTGCTTAATTGGTAATAGATCGTAATGTAATTTAGTAAAGATTGTTGAACTTTTATTGCTTCCTCTTTGTTTTCTGAGGAGTTTTCGAGACCTTTTAAAGCAGCTTGTAATTGCTCTTGCAAATTTACCGCTTCCTTATTTTGGTATACTCCATCCTTATAGGAGTCTATCAGTTGTAAACCATTCTGCGAGACCTTCTCGTTTACATCCCCTCCCACTTCTCCTTTTACCGCTTCTCCAGCAACAGTTTTAAAGTAATTTACCTCTTTTAATAGCTGTTCTGCTTGTTCTTTGGTTGCTAGCTTGATCGAGCTTTCCTTTAGTGACAGCTCTTTGGCCAAAACATCTAAACCGCTTTCTTTTACATTTTTTTCCCACGATTCTACTTCTTGAAGTTCTCCTGCCACTCCTATAAATACATTATATTTTCCATCCATCTCTAAAATCGTTGTGGCATAGTTTTGATTGGTTAATTCCTTCGCTGCAGATTCAGCATTTTCCTTTGATGAATAAACACCCGCTTGTAAAACAGGGACCGCCATTGCTGGCAGTGTTGCTTCGTAACCCGCACCAGTTTTTTTCTCTTCTCCTGGCTTATCTTCTGCAGCAACTTGATTCTGTGCAGTTGTGGTTGCTTGTATATCTTCTCTTTTCATGATCTGCAAGAAGAAAGTCCCAAGCAATAATCCTACCGTGATAGCTAGTACAAAAGATATGATTGTCCTTTTAATCCCTAATGTAAATGGACCATTGCCGAATCTATGAATATTGGGACGTTTTTTCGATTCGGTATGATGATTCACTTTAAATTCTGGAATCTCTGGCTCCTCTTCATTTGGTAGAATCCATTCGAATTCCTCTTCATCGAGCATTTCTTCTGATGAGGCTGCGGATGTTTCTTCAGAAGCTGCTTGCCAATCATGCACAACCGTTTTTTCCTCAAAAGGGCGTTCTTTTCCATTTAATTTGATTTTAATTGTTGATTGTTGTCCATCTTCTTTTGCCATTCCTATTACCTCCCGCCCAGTTATTTTCCTCATGCTATCATACAACCAAAAAAAAAAGACGAAACTTTTGTCGTCTAGGAAAAAAAGGTTTTCGTCATTTTTTTTAATAGAGTTATTGAACATACTCTATTGGAATAGAGATTGATACCATGTTAGGATAGGCTGATGGTAAAAGTAGGTAATGAGGGTTCCCATTGCAATAAACGGACCAAAAGGAATGGGTTTTTTTCTTTCAAAAAACCCGCAAGCCATACCAATGATCCCAATTATCGCGCCAAGAATATTCGCAAAAAAGAAGGAAATAAGCATAAATTTCGTTCCAAGCGCAAGTCCTAGGACTGTATATAACTTAATATCGCCTCCCCCCATTCCCCCTTTTGATAGAATCGCAATAAGCATTAGTAGAATAAATGCGGCGGCTGCGCCTAGTAACGAATCCCACCACGGTTGCAGAGGTTGAATCATTCGTTCGACGATAAATAAGATGGCAAAAAAAGCGAGGATTTTATCGGGGATAAGCATGAACTTTATATCTGTAATAAAAATAATGACAAATAATGTAATTAGGGTCCATGCAATCACTAATTCAAATGTCCAACCAATCCTTGAATAGGCATAGACAAATAAAAGAGCTGTGGCTAATTCCATAATCGGGTAAAAAGGAGAAATCGGCTGCTTACATTGTTTGCACTTTCCCCGCTGAAGCAGAAATGACAGGACAGGAATTAACTCAAAAACTGTTAGTGTTTTTCCACATCCAGGGCAGGCTGACGGAGGCTTCACAATCGATTGTTTGGCAGGGACTCTCAATCCTACCACATTCAAAAATGATCCCAAGATAAGAGCATAAACAAAAATAATAATTTTCATTTTTCACCGCCTTTATCCCGCATTAACGGGCAGTAATCCCCCCACCTCAGCACTATAGAGAATACGGAGAAGCGTAGGTGGGGAGACACTACCCGTATCTGACTCCAGCGCCTAGCAAATTCGCGGTTTCTGCTTGCGATAAGTCAACCCTTTTGGCTCATCGTGTTTCCTTTAACTTGTCAGAAACATATAAATTTGTACGTCGCTAGACAGGCGCTTTCGCCTTTTGAGTAAAAGCCCGATTCGTTCAGGCAAACAAGATGCTGTTCACAAAGGCGTTACCACGTAGTGGACGTACAAGTGCAGGCGAAACTATCACTAGGGCGGCGCGGATTTAGCCTGTGATCCTCCGAATCAGTGAGGAATGAGGAAACAAGGTAAGTTTGCGACGACAATTACACTTCTGCATTAGCACATCCTCTACATCGAAAAATCCCCATTGATTGAAGTTTCACTTTATTTCTCTTTTGGAAGATCAATGGATGAACCAGTTTCCATTCTTAACTGAATCATTTCTTTCAAAAAAGGTTTTATTTCTGAGATAAAATATAGAGAACCAGTAATCGCTAAGATATCCGTCTCCTTTGCTGATAAAACCAATGTTCGGATCAGATTTTTCCAATCTTTATTACAGTGAGCTTTTGCATTACTTGATTTAGCTTGTAATTCTTCTACCGATGCCGCTCTTGGAAAATCAAACTCAGTTAAATAAAGATCAACATTCATCGAGTTAATGACTGTAAACATATCTGTTAAATCTTTATCTTTTAATGCCGTAAATACCAGCTTTATTTTTTCTTTTGGAAAATGCGTCTCCACTGCTAATTTGAAGGCTTGTACGCCCTGTACATTATGTGGGCCATCAATGAAGATCAGAGGACTGTCATTTAAGCGTTCCAGCCTTCCCGGCCAAAAGGCCTTTTGTAATCCAACTCGGAACTCAACATCTCGTATATTCAGCTGCCCTATAGATTGCAAATAGGTTAATGCTGCTAAAGCCGCTGCTGCGTTTTCTGTTTGATGCCGACCCAACAATGATACTTGTAAGTGATCATATGAGGCCCATTTCGATTGATAGCTAAATTGTTCTCCATGCTCAATGGGATGATATTCCTTTATAAGGAAATCCTTGCCTATTTGATAAAATGGAGCTTTTTGCTGTATAGCTTCTTGCTTTAACACAGATAAAACACGCTTATCTTGTGCCGTAGTAAATATAGGTATGTTTGATTTTATAATACCAGCCTTTTGGTAAGCAATTTCTTCAATTGTATTGCCCAAGATTTGCATATGGTCCATGCCAACATTTGTAATGACGGAAGCAACAGGGCGAATGACATTGGTGGAATCATATCTTCCCCCTAACCCTACTTCAAATAAAGCAACATCCACTCTTTGGATTTCACTAAAATAATAAAACGCCATCGTTGTGATCACTTCAAATTCTGTCGCAGGCCCTAGTTCCGTTTGTTCTATTTCCTCTGCAATTGGCTTGACTACATTCACTAATGCAGTGATTTCATTGTTATCAATTGGTTTTCCATTGATACTAATCCGCTCATTAAATTGTTCAATAAAAGGTGAGGTAAATGTCCCCACTGAGTATCCAGCTTCATTTAGGATCGAACGCATATAAGTAACAGTAGATCCCTTCCCGTTCGTCCCTCCTACATGGATCACACGAAGATTCTTCTCAGGATTTTCAAGACGGCTTAACATCCATTCCATACGTTTTATTCCTGGTTTTATCCCTAGTCGAAGCCGTGAATGGATCCAATTAAGTGCTTCTGTATATGTATGTATCAACTTCACACCTTCTGTTCTGTATAAAGAGGCTGAGACAAAAGTTTTTTACTCAAGACAAAACCGAACTGCCTATACCCCGCTTCGGAAATATACTTCGCTAAGGCAATACATTGTTCGTCTTTGGAGCTTAGCATTTCAGTTATGTCCCATCCTCTTATTTATTTACTTGCCAGAATTAACAAACTTTAGCCTATGAATAAAATCTAATTCTAAGTTTCATCGTCTAGTTCTAACGCCTAGCTCCGAGT
This sequence comes from Bacillus sp. J14TS2, assembly GCF_018333015.1. Lineage (NCBI taxonomy): Bacteria > Bacillati > Bacillota > Bacilli > Caryophanales > Bacillaceae > Bacillus > Bacillus sp. J14TS2. The sequence goes on from NZ_BORE01000004.1 coordinate 130,117, forward strand.
ATACCCGCATCCAATGGTAAGGCTACTAGTGTAGACGAAGCGACAGGACGCCGCTTTTGAGTCTGCCGCCAGGATGGCACCTTTTAGCCGTTCATCCTTATTAAAAGTTTGTACGTCGCTATACGGGCGCTTGCGCTTTTGTCCATCCAGCTCCAGGCGCCATCGGCTCGAGGTCAAATAACCTGAGCCAATGAAAGGGAAAAACGCCTTTCTTTGTCTCAGAACATTTGCTTGTCGCCGATAGGCAGGCACCTTCCGCTTTTGGTCTTACATTGCTTTTAATTCTGCGATTCTTTTTTCTACTGTTTGTTTTTTCTCTAGGTAATCTTTTTCTTTTGCTCTTTCTTCGTTGACTACTGCTTCTGGAGCTTTTGCAACAAATCTTTCATTCGCTAGTTTTTTTTGTACCCGTTCTACTTCTTTGTTCCATTTATCCCATTCTTTTTGCAAACGAGCAAGCTCTTCTTCGATGTTGATGAGACCTGCTAATGGTAAAAATAATTCTACTCCTGTCACCACAGCTGACATTGCCTTTTCTGGCATCTCTATAGTTGTGCCTATTTCCAGATTTTGTGGATTACAGAACTTTTCAATGTATTGTTTATTCGCTTCTAAAGCTTTTAAAACCTTCTCATCTTTTGCTTTTAACATAAGATTGATTTCTTTACTCATCGGTGTATTGACTTCTGCTCTGATATTACGAACCGAACGAATAATGTCCATCAGTAATTTCATTTCACTTGCTGCTTCTTGATCCATATATCGCTTATCAGCTTTAGGCCATTCACTGACTGTGATCGACATGCCACTATGAGGGAGATGTTGCCATATTTCCTCTGTAATAAAAGGCATAATTGGATGAAGAAGGCGTAGTGTCTGATCCAAAACATATGCTAGAACTGAGCGGGTCATTCTTTTCGCCGCTTCATCTTCACCGTATAAAGGAAGTTTTGCCATCTCAATATACCAGTCACAGAAATCATCCCAAATGAAGTTGTATAAGGCTCTACCAACTTCCCCAAATTCATACTTTTCAGCTAGTTTCGTAACTGCTTCAATGGTGTCGTTTAACCGCGTCAATATCCATTTATCCGCTACAGACTGCTCACCATTTAAATCAATTTCTTCATACGTCATTCCATCCATATTCATCAAGGCGAATCTGGAGGCATTCCAAATTTTATTGGCAAAATTCCAGATTGATTCAATTTTTTCCATGCTGAAACGTAAGTCTTGACCTGGTGAGCTGCCTGTTGCTAAAAAATAGCGAAGTGTGTCAGCACCATATTTGTCAATGATATCCATTGGATCGATCCCATTTCCAAGCGATTTACTCATCTTACGTCCGTCTTCAGCACGAATTAATCCATGAATTAAAACATCTTTAAAAGGACGTTGATCTGTAAATTTCTTCGCCTGGAAAATCATTCGCGATACCCAGAAGGAAATAATATCGTATCCTGTTACTAAACAATCAGTTGGATAATAATGTTTGAAGTCTTCCGCCTCTGTATCAGGCCAACCCATTGTGGAAAAAGGCCAGAGAGCGGAGCTAAACCATGTATCTAATACATCTTGTTCTTGTTCCCAGTTTTCTCCATCTGCCGGTGCTTCATGTCCTACATAAATTTCCCCTGTTTCTTTTTGATACCAGGCCGGTATTCTATGTCCCCACCACAGCTGACGAGAAATACACCAATCATGAATATTCTCCATCCAGTGCATATAGGTTTTTTCAAAACGCTCAGGAACAAAATGAACTTTTTCTTCACTTTGTTGAAGTTCGATCGCCTTTTCAGCTAATGGTTGCATTTTAACAAACCATTGTGTGGATAAATATGGCTCTACAACGGCACCACTGCGTTCTGAATGACCAACAGAATGAAGATGGTCTTCAATCTCAAATAGTACTCCAGCTGCTTGTAAATCTTTTACGATTTGTTTACGGCATTCAAAACGATCCATGCCTTGATATTTGCCAGCATTCTCATTCATTGTCCCATCTTCATTCATGACGAGTACACGCTCTAAATTATGGCGATTTCCAACTTCAAAGTCATTCGGATCATGAGCTGGTGTAATTTTAACAGCACCTGAACCAAACTCCATATCAACATAATGGTCAGCTACGATGGGAATTTCCCGCTCTACAATCGGAAGCTTCACTGTCTTTCCAATTAAATGCTGATAGCGCTCATCGCTTGGGTGGACCGCTACAGCTGTATCTCCAAGCATCGTTTCAGGTCTCGTTGTGGCAATCTCAATAAATCCTGAACCATCTGTAAGTGGATAGTTCATATGGTAAAAGGCTCCTTGAACATCTTTATGAATGACTTCAATATCAGATAAGGCTGTTTTTGTTGCTGGGTCCCAATTAATAATATATTCTCCTCGGTAAATGAGACCTTCTTTGTACAGCGTGACAAATACTTCATGAACTGCTTTAGATAGCCCCTCATCTAAAGTAAATCGCTCTTTCGAATAATCAAGGCCAAGCCCTAGTTTCGCCCATTGCTTGCGGATAAAATCGGCATATTCTTCTTTCCACTTCCAAGTTTCTGCTAAAAACTTCTCTCTTCCAAGATCATATCGGCTTTTTCCCTCTTCACGCAGCTTTTCCTCTACTTTCGCTTGTGTAGCAATCCCAGCATGATCCATTCCAGGTAACCATAGAACATCATACCCCTGCATTCTTTTCATCCGTGTTAAAATATCTTGTAAAGTTGTATCCCAAGCATGCCCCAAATGAAGTTTTCCCGTAACATTCGGGGGAGGGATTACGATCGTGTAAGATTCCTTATTTACATCATTTAGTGCTTCAAAAAACTTCCCTTCCACCCACCAGTCGTATCGTCCTTGTTCAATTTTCTGTGGTTCATATTTTGTCGACATCGTTATATTTTCCATTTGAATTCTCCTTTTCACAATTCACTAAGGCTGCTGACATCCTTTTTAAATACAAAAAGCCCCCTTCGTCAAAAGGACGAAGAGAGCAGATTCGCGGTACCACCTTTTTGCTTAAGCCCATTCTACACTATAAAGGCCTAGCACTTCATAAATTAACGACAATTTTGCCGGCCTTCACTATTAGGGAGATCCAAAAAGTCGGATACGAAATTTTTGTGGTTTGCTTTTCCTTAACTCGAGACAGCACACCGTAATTTCTTTGTTTTGTATCCTTTTATTTGAACAAGCACTAACTATCCAATTCATGAAAGCTGCTCAAGGGCGACCTTCCTTTAGGGCTACTTAGAAAATCTCACACCACTGATTTTCCTCTCTGTAAGTAACGATCCAAAGTACTCTTCCCTATCAAAGCATTTATACAATTTGATTTACTCTATAGTAGCGAATAAAGGGGGATGATGTCAATCATTTTTCATGTTCATTTGCATTTTAGGCTATTTCTAAAAAAATTACTCCTACATAGTTAATTTTAATTTACAGACGTTGATGGCAATTGCTGTGACCGCCGACATTAGTACTAAAATAGCATTCTTTTCATGCTTTTTGCCCATCCTCTTTCTACTTCTATTATTTATTCTCCCTAAGAAACGTTCCTACCCTCTTCATATACTCATTTTTGGGATACCCATTGTAAAGACCCATAGCCAATCGGACTGGATCACCAAAAAAGAATCGTTCATAATGAGTTTGTCTTGTTCCAAATGCACTCATGCATAAATCCCAGACTAGCCGAAATAACCTGACACGATCTTCAGCAGAAGAATTGGAGCCTTGTAAATAAGTATCAATATACTTACGAATAGGGGATTCAAAACTTTTTTCAGTTGGAAGTAAAATAAGTCCGCTTCCACCTAATAATTGCAGAATTTCAACCAAACGAGGATATATCCTTGGGTAATAGTGAATGGCAACTTGTAATGGTTTTGCATCTGGAATCATCGTTCCCCATTTATCCAATTCCGCGTTCACTTGTGAAGACAAATGAAGTCCTTTCATAATTTCAAGTGCTGCGATAATCTCACTCATTTTATCTTGTATATGCTGGTATTCTCCAATATTAATGGCTTCTACTACGGATTCTGCTAATCCTAATATAAATTCTGTTTTTACAATCATTCTCACAACTGCCTGAAACAGTAGCATCGTATTGAAATTAGCCTCTGAAAAAAATTGATGCGCAATATTTATATCCTTGTATAAAAAGACTTTTTCCCAAGGAACTAGAACATGATCAAATACGACGATCGAATCCATCTCTTCAAATAGTGATCCAAGAGGATAATTGAAAGAGGAGCCTTCATCGTTCACAAATGATTCTCGGCAGATGAACTTTAAACCTTGTGCATTTGAAGGGACTGTAAACCCATAGATATAAGCATCTTCAATAAAATTACCCCCAGCTGGTAAAACCAAGATTTCATCGGTTATCCCTCCTTGTGTTGCTAACAATCTAGCGCCTTGAATTATAATTCCTTCGCTGTTCTCACCAATGACCTTTGCCGCAATATTTGCTTCTGAATCTGAATCCTCTAAATAACTAATAGACCGGTTCACTTGAGGATTGATAAAGGTATGTGTAAAAGTAAGATCCTGATCCATCGCAGCTTCATAATTTTGGAGAATATGTTCACCCAATTTTTTATCCTTTGCACCAAAAAGCTGGTGGGCAGCAGCCAATACCATCATTCCGGTATTTACGTAATCAGGAGATCGGCCTAATAAGCCAAAATTCTTCTGAGCCCACAGCTCTGTTGCTCTTTGACGAAATAATAAATCATCCTTCGTTTTCGGTTGATGGTAGGAAAAACTTACCCTTTCTTCTGTTTTCGGAGAAATGAACGTAAACACATCTCTTAAAGCAGGATCATTTTGCATATCAAATAACTGGGCTTTGCTTTTCATGACTCCTCGAAAGGCAGGATGCTCTGACACCTTTCCCACTATTTTATTACCATCAACCCAGATATCACTTTTTAAATGATCGATTCTGTTGATAAAATCTTTACCAGAAATCGTCATAACAATCGCTCCTTCTTTAATCATCTGAAATGATTATGCAAGCTACTTAATTAAGAAATGTGAGGACAGATTGTTTGGTGGACTATTATGGAAGATTAGGCACAGAATAAAACACCTCTACATAAATTAAGGTAAAGTCATTAGATAGAAGGTGAGGATATGAAGAGAAAATTTAATACGTATGCTTTTCAAAATTCGATGAGAAATCTGAAGGCAATCTGTCGCCAACTCGTTATACCCATTTGTATTTTCCAAGGTATTCGCACACTTATTTTCCCGACTATTTTAGATGTTTTTCTGTTAATTATCTTAATTACAGCAGCATTTAGCTTACATTTTGAATGGATCTAAAAGCCCCTTCCACTCTTTACTCGGAAGGGGGCGCTGTATTCTGTTCTTTCTTTCGTTGCTCTCGCTCTTCCAATTTCATCACAACATACTCTGTATTTTTCATTCGCCAATACTGTCTCTGTAATTGTTGAACAAGCTTCATTTCATTCTTTTCTTTTTCACTAGCAAAGTATTGCTCAATGGTGGCGAAGACAGAGCTTGGATAAGCCAAATAGCTTAAAAACAAAAGCATTTCATCCGCAGTAAAGGGAAAATAACGGAAATAAGCATCTAACCATTCCATTCCGTGGTCAAATGCCTTAGGGCGCGTTTGGAAGGCGCGATCCAAGAAAGGCAATAAATCATGGATAGGGGAAGCAACTCCCGTTCGTTCAAAATTAGTAAAATATCCAATCCCATTATGGTCATAAAGAAAATGTTCATTCGATAATTTCCCGTGAATGACGACACTTCTAGCTGTGGTGTCTTCAGAAGTCGATTCATGCCACTCTTTTAACTTGTTAATGGCGTAACGTTGGCCCCCTGCAATTTCACTGTAGATCGTACAAAATAGAACTTGAAACGGTGACATATACATTTGCCTTTCACTTTGTTGGATAAATTTTTCTAATACATCTTGTTCTAGCTCCCATCGAGTACCCATCCGTTCAAAATGCTCTTCTCGCTCTTCTGCCCGAACAGGGACTTCGCGTACGGTTATCGAATGAAGCCGTGCTAATTCACGGAAAAGATCAAGATGCTTTTGTACATGTCCTTCTCTCTCTTTATTGTCCAACCATGGCATTAAGTAATAAAGGGAATTTCCTTGCAAAATAGCATAGCGACCATCTAAAGTTGGATAAATAGGGACAATACGATTATATCCTTGTTGGTATAATTGTTGAATATAGGATAAGAAATCTAATCCGTGTTTGGCAACCATTCGTTTTAAAGCAAATTCTCCTTTATCTGTATATACTTTAAAAACCTTTCCCTGCTTTTCCGCAAATCGTAATGTTAACCCATACAACTCTACTAAACTCTCTATTTTTTTTGATGGTTTATTATCCATAGCATCACCCATTTTACTCTCATTCCCTAAGCCTAACCTTAATTATTTCTCCACAATAGTTAGCAATCAGAAAAAGGGAGGACGACAGCTGTCATCCTCTACTTTCTTTTCAATGGATGAATTTTTGTGGGAATATACAATACCTGTCCCTCATGTACTTCATCACTTTCATTTAATTGATTTGCTCTTAATAATTGTTGCGTGGTGCAATTATATTGTTCTGCCAAATTTTCAATAGAATCACCTTGCTGGACTAAACGAACTCTCATTTTGCTAACAGATTCTTCCTCTTTTCTAGCAAAAAAATCAGCAAATGAAATCGATTGGTACTTATCTTTCTTTTTCTTTTTCTTGCTGCTCATCTCTTCCTTGGACTCCATGAGGCCACTTGATTCAACCGCTTGGGAAGATGATTCTTCAAAATAAATGGACGATGATTCTGGCTCCCGCTGCTCTTCCTCCTGAACGTTACTTTCCTCTTTAAACGCGTCCAATGTTAGCTTTGGTACTTGGCGAAACAAAGTTGAAAGTGTTTTTTCTACCTCTTGTAATTCATCCTCTTGTTCCGTCTGTTGCTCTTCAGGAGTGTCTACATCTGTTCTTGCATCCAAATCAGTTAAGCCACTTGGTGCTAAATTCCCCTCGTCCTCCTCCTCTGCTTTTATTTCTATCACCTGATTTGGATCACTCGCTTCTGGCGTTTTTTCATGCAGATTTGGAAGCTGATGCTGGAAGGGAGACAGATTCTCTTCTTTCTCATCATTATTTTCTTCGAGCTCAGGTAAAATTCTTGCTTCCACCTCAAACGATTCATATAACTCATTTTCATTTTCTGAGGAAGTTTTTAGTTCCTCAGTATCTTCTGTCTCTTGGAAGACCTCAATCGCAACTTCTTCTCTTTCTTCTTCCCTTTCTGCATCCTGATCATCATCTTCCTCAGGTAAAGTTTCGTCCGCTACCACCTGATTTAACTCTTGTCTGTCTTCTTCCTCCAATAACGGTTCAGTCGATTCGATCGATTCACTTGCTTCCTGTAATGAAGCAGCATCTAAGATCACTTCTTCCTTATCCTCATATAAGCCGTTAATATAAATATCTGCAAGTACTTGGAGGCGATTCTTTTCTGGTAAAGCATAATCGAATGAGTAAATCTCAATCTCCAATTCTCCAATATCGGCAATCCTTCTTTTCGGGATTGTGATATCAATAGGAAAGCGGTGAGAAAATTCACCAATTTCATTATTTCTGATTTCTACATTTTGTATATAATGCCTATTACTCTCTGGATCTTCCATCACCGTATCATTTCCAGGAGAATGATTATACTCTCCACTTAGTTCAAGGGTTCCTTTTAATACAACAAATTCTTCTTCATCCAGTATGTTAATAGTAGGATCCAATGAAATGGATAAAAGATCCTCAACTTCATGTCCTTTTTCAAACCAAACCGTTTCCTCCAATGGAAATTTAAGCGATGTTTGTTGGCGATCAGGCAAATTCATTCCTCCTTTCGTTCCAATGAAAATATTACTCCCTATACTCTATGACCGTTATTGGTTATTTATGAAAAAAGAAAAAGAATGGCGTTGAGTGCCATTCTTTTTCTTTAAAATGCGTGTTCAAAAAGGAAGAAGAAATTCGAAGTATCATTTTTACCAACCTTTTTGAACATCTTCTTTAATTTTTTAATTTTGCAAATGTCCGTTCCGCCGCATGTATTGTCATTTCAATATCCTCGTCAGAGTGAGCTGTAGAAAGAAAAATACCCTCGAATTGAGATGGTGGCAAAAAGACACCTTGATTAGCCATTTCTTTATAATAGGCTGCAAATAATTGCAGATCAGACGTCTTTGCCTTATCAAAATTATATACATCTTCATTCGTGAAAAAGAGACCAATCATCGAGCCAGCTCGGTTAATCGTATGGGGAATATGATGCTTTTCTGCGGCTGTTTTTAATCCCGCTTCTAACATATCCCCTTTTCGGACAAACTCCTGGTAGGATTCAGGTGTTAATTGAATGAGTGTTTCATAGCCGGCAGTCATGGCAATTGGATTTCCAGACAAAGTCCCAGCTTGGTAAATTGGTCCACTTGGAGCGACTTTTTCCATAATCTCAGCTTTACCACCAAAAGCTCCTACAGGCAGTCCCCCGCCTATTACCTTACCTAAACAAGTTAAATCAGGAAGAATACCGAAATACCCTTGAGCACAGTTATAACCTACTCGGAACCCAGTCATCACTTCATCAAAAATGAGAAGCGAACCATATTCATCCGTCAGCTCACGAAGTCCTTGTAAAAACCCAGGCTTAGGAGGGACTACTCCCATATTTCCGGCTACAGGTTCTACAATCACACCTGCTATATCTTCTCCAAATTGCTCAAATGCCGCTTGAACTCCTTCAAGATCATTATAAGCAACTGTTATTGTATTTTTAGCGATCCCTTCTGGAACGCCGGGACTATCAGGTAATCCAAGCGTAGCCACCCCTGAACCTGCTTTAATTAAGAGGGAATCACCATGACCATGGTAACATCCTTCAAACTTTAATATTTTATTACGACCAGTATATCCCCTTGCTACTCGTAATGCACTCATCGTCGCTTCTGTTCCCGATGAGACCATTCTGACCATTTCAATGGAAGGAACTCTTTCAATAACAAGCTCTGCTAACTTATTTTCCAAAATGGTTGGTGCACCAAAGCTCGTACCATTTTCTGCTGTTTTTTTCAAAGCCTCTATAACCCGCTCATTTGCATGACCAAGGATGAGTGGCCCCCATGAGAGCACATAATCAATATATTCATTGCCATCAATATCATGGATATGGGAGCCATTTCCTTTTTCCATAAAAATCGGGTCCATATCAACCGATTTAAATGCGCGGACTGGACTATTCACACCACCAGGCATCATATGTATGGCTTTTTCATATGCATTGCGAGAATTTTCATAAGAACGCATATCTTTTATAACCTCCAATTATGATTTATTTTTCCATTCTACTTAGTGTTAGACTTCGTCGCGTTGTCTAGCTACAGCGCCTAGCGATTGCAAATTTACATCTTCTTCCTACGATAAGTCAACTCGATTCACCTTTCAGGCTCATCGTGTTTCCTTTATCTCAGGCCAACAGAATGTTGGTCAGAACGGCGTTGCGCCAAGACGGCGCGTTCTTAGCCGTTCAACCTTATAATCCAAATTTGTACATCGCTGAACAAGGCGTTTTCGCATTTCATAACCAGCTGGCTACATCTTTAGCAAAGTATGTAATAATTAAATCAGCGCCAGCTCTTTTCATACTTGTTAATGATTCGAGCACGATTGCTTTCTCATCAATCCAGCCATTTGCAGCTGCAGCTTTCACCATAGAATACTCCCCACTGACATTATAGGCAACAATCGGCAAGTTACATTCATTTTTTACATCGCGAATGATATCCATATAGGAAAGTGCCGGCTTTACAATAAGAAAATCGGCTCCTTCTGCGATATCCGACTCTGCTTCCCTTAATGCTTCCAAACGGTTAGCAGGGTCCATTTGATAGGTTTTTCGATCCCCAAACTGTGGCGTACTGTTGGCCGCCTCTCGGAATGGACCATAGAAGGCAGAAGAGTATTTCACAGCATAGGACATAATTGGAATTTCTTTAAAACCAGCCTCATCCAACCCATGGCGTATGGAGCTTACAAAACCATCCATCATATTAGATGGAGCAATAATATCTGCGCCTGCTTGTGCTTGACTCACAGCAGTCTTGACTAAAAGCTCTAAGCTTTCATCATTAAGGACTTCTCCATCTTTTACTACTCCGCAATGCCCATGGTCTGTATACTCACAAAGACAAGTATCTGCAACAACGAGTAGTTCTGGATAATGCTTCTTCACTTCACGTGTTGCTTCTTGAACAATCCCATGATCATGGTAAGCCCCAGTCCCACATGCATCTTTCTCTACAGGAACGCCAAACAAGATGACCGCTTTAATCCCAAGCTGTACAATCTCGTCGAGCTCCTGCTTCATTAGATCAAGTGAGATTTGATAGATTCCTGGCATAGAGGAAATTTCCTGTTTCTGCTGCTCTCCTTCGACAATAAACAAAGGGTAGATAAAATCCTCTGATCTTAAATGGGTTTCACGAACTAACGCTCTCATATTTGCAGAGCTCCGCAAACGTCGATGTCGATCAAAATTCATGTATATCTTTCCTTTCCCGTTCTTGATAATAATTGTATATCTCTTGAAACAAATCATCCATCGTAAACTTTTCCGGACAAATTTGCACGCCGTACCCCTCATTTTCTATCACTTGTTTTGTCACTGTCCCAATGGTCGCAATAATCAATCGATTTATGTGTCGCGTGATTGGCTGTTTCACGATTTTCATAAAATGATTAAACGTGGAAGGACTAGTAAAAGTGACAACATCCAGAGTATCTTCTTTAATTAAATTCAGTAATTGGTCATTCTGCACAGTGGGATAAAATGTTTCATATATAATCCATTCATCTGCTAGAATCCCGCGACTTCGAAAACCTTCCGCAATCGTTCGCCTCGCCAAATTCCCCTTAGGAATAAGCACTTTTTTCGCTGAATATCCAGTTTGAAAGAACTCATGAACGAAATCCTCTGCCGTAAATATATGTGGCATAAAGCATGAATTGATATGATAGCGATCCAAAGCCTCTTTTGTCTTTTCTCCAACAACAGCAAACTGAATCGATTGACTTAGAACGGTAACGTCATCCACATGCTTTTTGACCTGCTCGAAAAAATAATGAACACCATTTTTACTAGTAAAAATAATCCAGTCATATTCTCTCAAATGGTGAAGATAATAAGATTGATTAGGATCTGTAAACCTACGAAAATCAATAAGGGGAATCATATGAGGAATTCCCCCAGCTGAAGCGACATCCAAACAAAACTGCTCTCCTTGCTCTCCACCCCTAGTAATTAAAACATGCTGTCCTTTTAAGGGCTTGTGCCTATGATTCATTGGCCAAATCTTCCCTTACTTGGTCAATTAGCTTCTTGGCTCCTTGATCACTTAACAGGGAAGCTGCCTTTTCTCCGAGCAATCTCGGCTCCATGCCTTTAAGTGTTTCTTTATAAATCTTTTTCCCATCTGGCGAAGCAACTAATGCCGTTAATTGAACTTGTTTTTCATCCACTAACTTCGCTAAACCTGCAATTGGCACTTGACAACTTCCCTCCATTTTATCGAGAAACGCTCTCTCCGCTTCCACAGTTTGGGCAGTTGTTTCACAAGTTAGCTCACTAAGAAGGCTAAGTAAATCTTCATCATTTTCGCGACACTCTATGCCTAATGCTCCTTGACCAATCGCAGGCAAACAGATTTCCGGTTCAAGATATTCTGTAATAATATCTTCATCCCATTCCATCCGTTTTAATCCAGCTGCAGCCAGGATAATCGCATCATAATCACCCGTTTTTAATTTCGATAAACGGGTTTCAATATTCCCCCGTATCCACTTAATTTCAAGATCAGGACGAATCGCCAAAATCTGCGCACTTCTTCTTAAACTACTAGTACCAATGATCGCGCCTGCCGGTAAATCCTGTAGTCGAATATGTTGATTGGAAATGAAGACATCCCTACAATCCTCTCGTTCGGGAACACTACCAATGATCAACCCATCGGGAAGAACGGCTGGCACATCCTTCATGCTATGAACAGCCATATCAATCTCTCCATTTAGGAGCGCTTGCTCGATTTCCTTGACGAACAGACCTTTCCCCCCCACCTTTGAAAGGGTAACATCTAAGATCCGATCTCCTTTTGTCGTTATTTCTTTAATTTCAAATTCAAAAGGAGCTCCTATCTTTTCTAATTGCTTTCGCACCCAATTGGTTTGCTTCAGGGCAAGATTACTTTTTCTCGACCCAATCACAATTTTTCTCACCAATATTTCCTCCTTTAAAAACAAATCTATTTTTTAATGATACCAAATATGAAAAGTAGAGATACGGCTAGCTAAGAAGAAATTAATTAAAAGAATTAAAAAGGCTGCACAATTCCATATGGCCAAGCGTTTCCCACTGATTTCTTTTTTTAATCGTAAAAACAGCCAAATTCCATAGATTACGATTACTAAAAAAGACCCAATAATCTTAGGATCGTACCAGTGAAACATTGGAAGCTTTATTAATGCCCATTGGAGGCCTAGGATCAAGCTTAATAATAGGATAGGAACTGCAATAACATTTAAAACATAAGACATCCGCTCTAATCTCTTTAAATCTCCTAAACGCCAAAGGGTTTTGAACCATTTTTTCTCTTTTAATAGTTTGTATTGCAATAAATATAATAGCGAAAACACAAAAGATAATGTAAAAGCTCCATAAGAAAAAATAGCCATGGTTATATGAATAAATAATAACTCTGAAATAAGTTGATCAGCCATTGCAGGCATTTGCCCTGGAGCAAACGCATGGATCGTCATAATCGTGAATCCAACAATATTTGTGAAAAAAATGGTGAAATCAACTTTAGAAATTTTATGAATTGTTAAAGATAATGTAATTAAGACCCATGAATAAAAATAAAGTCCCTCAAAAAGAGTAAGGATTGGAAACCTGCCTGTATAGAACATATAGAAAAACAAAAAAATTGTTTGTAATAACCAAACAATTGATAACAGGTAGAAGGCAAGCTGACTTGCCTTCCTGTTTTGCCCAATAAAATCAATAAAGTAAAATAATATCGATAAGGCATAAAGAACAATAATAAGTTCGGGTAATCTAACCATCATAATTGAAATCATTTGCATTCCCTCTTATGATTGAAAAAGGGGAGCTTTTTGACTAGCCGCTTCTTTTGTTTTCTGTTTTACTGTTGTTTCCTGTTTAGATTGATCTTCCCCCGTTTCCAATTGAAAGATTTGCTCAAATAGGGCTATTTTCTCTGCTGCTTGCGGCTCACTAGCCATTTCTTTAATTTGCGAAATAGGATCTTTTAATAACTGATTAATAATACTTTTTGTATGTTTATTTAAAACTTTTCTTTCTCTTTCTGATAAATCAGGCATTTTCCGTTCAATACTATTCATCGTTTCCGCTTGGATGGCAAGTGCTTTTTCTCGTAAAGAAGTAATTACAGGCACAACCCCAAGAGTATGAAGCCACTCATTGAAATCATTGATTTCTTCATGAATCATGATATCGATTTTGGCTGCCGCTAATTTGCGTTCTTCCAGATTTGCTTCGACGATTCCTTCCAGATCATCAATATCGTATAAAAATGCATCTTCAACTTCCGAAATCCCCGGATCTAAATCACGAGGAACCGCGATATCTAGAAGAAATAATGGTCTACCTTTTCTCATTTTTTCCATTTCAACCAGTATGTCTTTTTTAATGATATAGCCATTAGCACCAGTTGAACTAATGACAATGTCTGCTTCCATCACAGCGCACTGAAGTTCATTTAGTGACTTAGCTTGACCTGCAAACTTTTGAGCAAGTTCTTGGGATTTTTCAAACGTACGGTTGATAACTGTAACCTTTTTGGCGCCATTGGAATAAAGATTTTTAATGGCTAATTCTCCCATTTTTCCTGCCCCAATTACCAAAACATGTTTATCTTGTAAATCTCCAAAAATTTTCTTAGCTAACTCAACTGCAGCGTAACTAACAGAAACAGCATTAGCCCCTATATCTGTTTCGGAATGAGCCTTTTTCGCGAGGGCTATCGCTTGTTTCATGAGCTGATTGAAGACAGTCCCTGTTGTTTTATTTTCTTGAGCATTTAAAAAGCTATTGCGAATTTGCCCTAAAATTTGTGTCTCACCAATGACCATGGAATTTAGTCCACAGATGACCTTGAAAAGATGTTCTACCGCTAATTCTTTTTCATGAATGTATAGATAATCTCCAATCATTTCAAGATCCATATGAAACCAATTCGCTAAAAAAGACTTTATATAATATCGACCAGTATGAACCTGATCAACAACTGCATAGATTTCTGTGCGATTACATGTAGAAACAATGACATTCTCAAGAATACTTTTTTGTTGCTTTAAGGATGCCATTGCTATTGGCAGCTCTGATTCAGAAAACGCTAAACGCTCCCTAATTTCCACTGGAGCCGTTTTATGATTAAGCCCCACAACAATAATATGCATTTGATAAATGGCACCTCCAGTTTTAGTCCATATCTATATTATAACATGCTTAATTAGAAGAATTCTAAAAAGTTGTGAACACATATTGAAACCTGTGCTATATTTAGAGTAATCATTTAAATGCGTGTTTAAAAAGGATGATAAAAAGGACCCAGGCAGCTAAAGATGCTGACAACCTGTACGTCTAAAGGGCGAAACGGACTTGAGCGTATGTGGTAACTTTGACGTTCGACACAGGACGTGCCGGTATTTAGTCGAAGAACCGTTATCTCACAGTGTCCTTTTTACCGGAGGCCTGCAGGACGCAGGTCACAAAGGCGTTGCGACAGGATGTCGCGAATTTAGCCTTTGATCCTTTTGAACAATCTCTTTAAGGAAGTTGAGGAATTTTTATGAAAAAGCCACCATACCTTTTGTCAGGAATTATTCTATTTGGATTTGGTATTTATTTTCTTTTACAGTATTATCAGCTTTCCCTATTTCAAGGTTTTTACTCTTGGCCGACTCTCTTTGTGATTGTCGGAATCGCTTTTCTGGTAAATGGCTATGCCGGAAAAGATTACTCATTCATATTTCCCGGAGTTCTGTTAACTGGAATCGGACTTCATTTTCATATTACTCAGCATTTAGCTGTAACGATTGATATTTCTGGCATCTTTTTGTTGCTGATTTCAATCGGTTTATTCCTTACCTATGTAAAAACAGGGAATGGTTTATTCCAAGGGATTTTGTTTCTCGCTATTTCTTTATTATTACTGTTTTTTGACAAATTAAAAGAAGGGCTACTTAAAAATGGACAAAGTATTGCCTGGATTGACCAAGCATGGCCCTATCTTTTCATTGTTTTTGGTCTATACTTTTTATTTTTCCATAAAAGAAAATAACTTGGATAGAGGCTGGGACAAAATAAAAATGTAAATGCATTACCTTAGCGGAGGAAATATTCGTAGACTCCTGTGGGAAGTGAGAGCTCCAAAAGGTGAAGCTTGAGCGGACACTCGCTCGCGGAAAGCTAGGTATATTTCCGGAGCGAGTTATACGCACGCCAGTAGTTCATTTTTTTTTTGCAAAACCACTATTGTCCCAGCTTTCTATTCATTATCTTACAGCCATTTTTCTAATATATGCCATGCCTTTTCTTTTCCCATTCCTGTTTCTGCTGAAAATAAGACGATGTCATCTTCTATTTGTAATTTTAACGTTTCTTTTACAATTTTTTTGTGCTTTTCCCATTTTCCTTTAGGGATTTTATCCGCTTTTGTAGCGATGATCCCACATGGAATGTCATAATGTTTTAGAAAATCATACATTAAAACATCATCTTTCGTCGGTGGATGTCTTAAATCAATGATTAGCAATACCGTACATAATTCCTCTCTTGATGTGAGATAAGTCTCAATCATTTCTCCCCATGCTTCTCGTTCTTTTTTGGATACTTTTGCAAATCCATAGCCTGGAACATCAACAAAATAGAAGGTATCTTCAATTTTATAATAATTCAAGGTTTGCGTTTTTCCTGGTTTAGAAGAAGTACGTGCAAGACTTTTTCGGTTAATCATTTTATTTATAAAGGACGATTTCCCCACATTCGATCTTCCCGCCAGCGCAAATTCAGGTAATCCTTCATCAGGATACTGCGCTGGTTTGACGGCACTAATGATAAACTCTGCATTATTTACTTTCATTGTTTCTCCCCCGATAATGCAATTTTCAATACTTCATCTACATGGGAAACAGGAATAAAAGTAAGGTCTTGACGAACACTCTCTGGAATGTCCTCTATATCCTTCTCATTTTCCTTCGGCATAATAATCGTCGTAATCCCTGCCCGATGGGCGCCTAGTGATTTTTCCTTTAACCCGCCAATCGGTAAAACTCTTCCCCGTAATGTGATCTCTCCTGTCATGCCGATTTCCTTTTTGACAGGATTCTTTGTCAAAGCGGAAATAAGAGCTGTTGCAATGGTGATCCCAGCCGATGGCCCATCTTTGGGTACGGCTCCTTCTGGAACGTGGATATGAATATCTGTTGTCTCGTGAAAATCTTTTTCAAGATCGAATTCGGTTGCTTTCGACCTAACATAGCTAAAGGCTGCTTGTGCCGATTCCTTCATTACATCGCCTAATTTTCCCGTCAGAATTAACTTTCCTTTACCAGGAGACAAGGAAACTTCTATTTGTAAAGTATCCCCTCCTACTGAGGTATAGGCCAACCCGGTTGCTACACCTATCTGATCTTCAAGCTCAGCTTGTCCATAACTATATTTTTTCTTTCCAAGCAATTCTGTCAAATACTTTTCGGTTACGATCACTCTTTTCTTTTCACCGGAAGCGATTAATTTGGCCGCTTTTCTACAAATGGAGGCGAGCTGACGATCCAATTCACGAACTCCAGCTTCGCGGGTATAATAGCGAACCAGCATCTTAATCGCATCGTCTCTTAATTGAAGTTGAGCTTTTGTAAGACCATGATCTTCTATCTGTCTTGGCAATAGATGGTCTTTGGCAATATGAATTTTTTCCAATTCCGTATATCCTGCAATTGAAATAATTTCCATCCGATCTCGCAGTGGTCCTGGGACAGAAGCTAAATCATTGGCTGTCGCCAAAAACATTACCTTGGATAAATTATAGGGCTCTTCAATATAATGATCACTGAAATTACTATTTTGGGCAGGATCCAATACCTCTAACATTGCAGAAGAGGGATCTCCACGAAAATCATTGGACATTTTATCAATCTCATCTAGCAAAAACACTGGGTTAATCGTGCCCGCTTTTTTCATCCCTTGAATAATTCTCCCAGGCATAGCCCCCACATAGGTACGACGATGCCCACGAATTTCAGATTCGTCACGCACACCACCTAATGAGACACGAACAAAATTTCTTCCCATTGATTCTGCAATCGAACGTGCTAGGCTTGTTTTTCCTACTCCAGGTGGTCCAACAAGACATAGAATAGGACTTCGTAATGAATTAGTTAGTTGTTGTACCGCAAGATATTCTAGCACTCGTTCTTTTACCTTCTCTAATCCGTAGTGATCGCGTTCTAAGATCTTTTCAGCTTTATGAATGTTCAAATCATCTTTTGTAGCGTTTGACCATGGCAATGAAATTAACCAATCAATATAAGTGCGAATAACAGAACTTTCAGCAGAGGAAGTAGGAATTTTTTCATAACGATCTAACTCTTTTAATGCCATTTTTTCTACATTTTCTGGCATTTGCGCTTCACGGATTTTTTCAGCCAAATCTGCTATTTCTCCCGTTTTTCCTTCTTTATCGCCTAATTCTTTTTGGATAGCCTTCATCTGTTCACGCAAATAATATTCTTTTTGCGTGCGATCAATGGATTGCTTGACTCTTTGGCCAATTTTCTTTTCTAAATGTAAAACTTCTCTTTCATTGTGAATAATATTGATGACTTTTGTTAATCTTTCTTTTACGTCAATAATTTCCAAAATGCCCTGTTTATCTTGAATTTTCAAGGGCAAATGAGAGGCAATAATATCAGCCATCCGACCTGGCTCATCTATATCAGCCACTGTTGCAAAGGTTTCCGAAGAAATCTTCTTCGAAAGCTTAATATATTGTTCGAAATAATCTAGCATGGTCCTTTTTAACGCTTGAATTTCAACATCTTGATTTATAGCTTGTATATCATCATCATATCGTTCAAGATCCACAGCATAATAAGGACCTTGATCCTTTATATTTTTTATTTTGGCTCGACTCAATCCCTCTACCAGAACACGAATCGTTCCATTAGGCAACTTTAACATTTGCTTAACCTTAGTCAATGTACCTATCTCAAATAAGTCCCCGTCCTCTGGAGATTCAATTTCGATATCCTTTTGGGTTGTCAAAAAGATTAAATGATCATTTAGCATCGCCTGTTCTAAAGCTTGAACAGAGCGCTCTCTTCCCACATCAAGATGCAGGACCATTGTTGGAAAAACGAGCATTCCCCGCAATGGCAATAGAGGCACTAACGGCTCTATTTTTTTTGTCATATTTACTACCTCCGTGCTATTTTTTAGACAATGTAGAATGCCTAAAAGGATAAACGACTGAAGACCTACATCTTTATCCCTTGTGAAACTAGTACCGACTTATATTATTTTACTAGACGGATTTTCACTATTTCACTTATTCACATCGTCCAATTATTTCCTAAAGAATCTAAGAAAAGAGAAAGCGCCTTAAGTGCGTGTTCAAAAAGGAGGATAAAAAGGACCAAGAAGTTCGAGGCGGCGCAGCTTCGAGCAGCGGAATGTATGCATTTAGATACATGAGCAGCGAAGAAGCAAGCCAACGAAGAAATTCGCAGTGTCATTTTTACCGGACTTTTTGAACATCCTCTTTAAGGGCGCTATCCATTCTTTTATTTTCCTTATTCGTTCTGTGTCCATTTTAGCTTAAATGGTCATATGATGTCGAGAAACTGGCTCACAGGAAGTGAGTCCATCGGCGTTGCGACGCACAGGATGTGCTAGTGCAGGCGAGGCAACAGGATGTCGCTGCTTGAGCCTGCCGACAGGACGTCGCGCTTTTAGCCATTGTCCCGACTATCTTAGTTTAAACACTTTTTTTATTAGTCGCTGAAAAATCAGGTAAGATTCGATCATGCCCAGCCTTTTTAATTAAAGCCACTTCTAATGCTTCTTCTAGACGGCTAATGGGCATTACTGTGACCATTTCTATCTCTTTTAAATTGGATTGCATATTTTCGGCAGGTATAAGCACTGTTTTAGCGCCTGCAAGTTTTGCTGCTTTTACTTTAGAGTATACGCCGCCAACAGGTTTTATATCACCATGAATCCCTATTTCTCCTGTCATGGCAACTGTGTGTTCCACTGGTATTTTATAAATTGCTGAATATATTCCTACCGCTATTGCCACACCGGCGGAAGGACCGTCTGCTGGAATCCCCCCTGGAAAATTGACATGAATATCATACTGCTGAATGGGAACACCCATTGTTTTTAATACTGTTACTACATTTTCAATGGAGCCCCTTGCCATACTTTTTCTTTTGACGGTTTTTCCTTGACCGTTAATATTTTCTTCTTCAATAATACCTGTAATTTGTACTGTGCCTTTATCCGCTGGAAAGACCGTGACCTCAATATCTAATAGCATGCCGCTATTGGGGCCTGTTACTGCAAGTCCGTTCACAACTCCTGTTTTCGATTGTGATTGAATGGATTTTTCATGACGTGGGACAAGCTGACTTGAGCGAATGACCCACTCCATATCTGCATCTTGTATATATTCTCTATCCTCTATGATTGCTAAACCAGCAGAGGTTTGAATCATATTGACAGCTTCTCGTCCATTTCTAGCATAGGAAGATAATAAGGCAAGACCTTTTTCATCAATCGTAAAATTGATTTTATCTACTGCCTTGTTTGCAACAATTTCAATTTCCCCTTTTTCCAGTTCATGAAAGAATACTTCCATACATCTCGAACGAATAGCTGGTGGAATTTCGTTAGGCGTCCGTGTTGTGGCGCCAATTAAACGGAAATCTGCAGGAAGTCCTCGCTTAAAAATATCATGAATATGAGTAGGAATTTGATTATTTTCCGAACTATAATAGGCACTTTCGAAATGGACCTTTCGATCTTCTAATACTTTTAATAGCTTATTCATTTGGATCGGATGAAGCTCACCAATTTCATCAATGAATAAGACACCGCCATGAGCATTAGACACGGCACCTTGCTTTGGCTGTGGAATTCCAGCCTGCCCCATTGCACCAGCCCCCTGATAAATAGGGTCATGCACAGAACCAATTAAGGGATCCGCTATCCCTCTTTCATCGAACCTCGCTGTTGTGGCGTCTAGCTCAACAAATACTGAATCCGTCTGAAAGGGAGATCGTCGATTTTTCTTTGCTTCTTCTAAAACAAGCCTTGCAGCAGCTGTTTTTCCTACACCTGGCGGCCCATAAATAATAACATGCTGGGGATTTGGTCCACATAACGCTGCTTTTAACGCCTTAATCCCATCTTCTTGCCCTACAATATCTGAAAATTTCGCTGGCCTTACTCTTTCTGCTAAAGGCTCTGTTAACTTTATCCCTCGCATTTTTCTAAGATGTTCCATTTCCTTTTTTGATTCTTTATCAATGGTAACCTTTTGAGATCTTTGGTTCATCAATAGATTTAGAAAATACAATCCAATAATGATGCCAAAAAACAACTGAATCATAATAATAATCGCTGTCCAATTCATACATTACCCTCCCGAAGACACAAAATAACGTCTATCTTTTATCTATTAGTATCTCCGCTTCAAAGAGGAATAAACCATGATTTTCTAGTGATTTTATGGATTTTTAAGAATTTTAACCATAAAAAAACTAGGATTTTTTTGTTAAAAATCCTAGTTTTTTATTATAACTCGTTTGCTTTGACTTAAGCTGAGTTTTTTTCAGATCCCTTAATAACTGTTCCATCTTCAAGTACAAGCTTAGGTGGCTTATTTTGCAGAACAGAATCTTTCGTAATAATACATTTTTTTATATCTTCACGAGATGGCAGATCAAACATCACGTCTAACATTAGCATCTCAATAATTGATCGTAGACCACGAGCGCCTGTTTTCCTTTCAATCGCCTTTTTTGCAATTTCATGAAGGGCGTCATCTTCAAATTCAAGCTCAACTTCATCCATACCCAACATTTTTGTATACTGTTTGACAAGGGCATTTTTCGGTTGAGTTAGAATTTCAATTAACGCTTCTTCATCCAACTGTTCTAAGTTTGCGATGACAGGTAAGCGGCCGATAAATTCTGGAATCAATCCAAAACGAAGTAAATCTTCTGGAAGAATTTCGGATAAAAGTTCTTTCTTTTCTTCCTGACCTTTCACCTCTGCGCCAAAACCAATCACTTTTTGTCCGAGACGGCGCTTGATAATCTGTTCAACACCATCGAAAGCTCCACCACAAATAAACAATATATTCGTTGTATCAATCTGAATAAATTCTTGGTGTGGGTGCTTTCTTCCTCCTTGTGGCGGCACACTCGCTACAGTACCTTCTAATATTTTAAGTAAGGCTTGTTGTACACCTTCACCAGAAACATCTCTAGTGATTGAAGTGTTTTCCGATTTTCTAGCTACTTTATCGATCTCATCAATATAAATGATCCCACGCTCTGCTTTTTCCACATCATAATCAGCGGATTGGATTAATTTAAGTAGGATATTTTCCACATCTTCCCCAACATAACCCGCTTCCGTCAATGACGTTGCATCCGCAATTGCAAACGGTACGTTTAAAATCCTTGCCAAAGTCTGTGCAAGTAAGGTTTTACCGCTTCCAGTAGGACCTATCAAACATATATTACTCTTCGCAAGCTCGACATCATCGATTTTGCTATTGGCATTAATACGCTTATAATGGTTGTAAACGGCCACAGCTAAAGACTTTTTAGCTTGTTCTTGGCCAATTACATACTCATCTAAGATTTCTCTAATTTCGAGTGGCTTAGGGATATCTTTAAATTCTACTTCTTCTTCCGTCCCTAGTTCTTCCTCCACAATTTCTGTACATAGCTCAATGCATTCATCACATATATATACACCAGGTCCAGCCACTAATTTTCTCACTTGTTCTTGTGTTTTACCACAAAAAGAACATTTCAACTGACCTTTTTCCTCGTTAAATTTAAACATGATTTCACCCCTATAATAAGCTATATCCTTTCCATTTACCTTTCAAATTAACAAGCCATAGCTATGTATTGCATTGTACCATATTCCATGAAGCAATAACCATTATTCAAACTCATGCCGAACCAGTGTTGGCCATCAATCAATATGTATTCTTTTGGCAAAACAAGGCACGATTCCTATCTGTGCCTTGTTTCGCATTCTTATATCTTATGTGTATGTTTATGTTTTTTATGCATTTGTTTTGCTATTTTCAACTAGAACATCAATAGCTTTTTGCATTTTCAAATCTGCTTTTAGACTATTCATATTCGCACTCATGATCTTTTTAACTTCGTCTACTTCCATTTTGTACATTTCAGCCATTTTATCCATTTCTTTATCGACAGCTTCGTCATCTACTTCAAGATTTTCAGCTTTCGCAATGGCTTCTAAAGTAAGGGAAGTTTTCACGCGTTGTTCAGCATCTTCCTTCATTTGGCTACGAAGTTCCTCTTCGTTTTGGCCTGAGAATTGGAAATAAAGATCAAGATTCATTCCTTGCATTTGCAAGCGTTGTTCAAATTCTTGCATCATTTGATCCATTTCATTATTAACCATAGCTTCTGGTACATCGATTTCGGCATTTTCTGCTGCTTTTTCAACTAAACTATTACGTAGTTGTTGTTCAGCTGCATTTTTCTTTTCATCAGTAAGTCTCTTTTTGATGTTGGCTTTAAGTTCTTCTAATGTTTCTCCTTCTTCGTCAACGTCTTTAGCAAATTCATCGTCAAGCTCAGGAAGTTCCTTTGCTTTAATTTCATGAAGCTTAACCTTGAATGTAGCTTCCTTTCCAGCTAATTCTGCTGCATGATATTCTTCAGGAAATGAAACTTGAACCTCTTTCTCTTCTCCTGATTTTACCCCAATAAGTTGTTCTTCAAACCCAGGAATAAAAGATCCTGAACCGATTTCTAGAGAGTAGTTGTCAGATTGGCCACCTTCAAATGGTTCTCCATCAACGAATCCTTCAAAATCGATAACAACTGTATCACCATCACTAGCTGCACCATCTTCTTTGACAACAAGCTCTGCTTGACGTTCTTGAAGAGTCTTTACTTCTGCTTCTACATCATCATCTGATACAGTATCATCAAGTATTTCCGCTTCAAGACCTTTGTATTCGCCTAATTTTACTTCTGGCTTTACAGTAACTGTTGCAGTGAAAATTAATTCTTTTCCTTTTTCCATTTGTTCGATGTCGATCTCAGGACGATCAACTGGTTCAATTTCTGCTTCTTCTACGGCCTTAGCATAAGACTCAGGAAGAATGAAATCAAGTGCGTCTTGGAATAAACTTTCTACTCCAAAACGTTTTTCAAATAATGGACGTGGAACCTTTCCTTTACGGAATCCAGGTATATTAATATCCTTCGATACTTTTTTAAAAGCCTGGTCCAAACCTTCATTAACAGTTTTCACATCTACTTCAACTGTTAATACACCTTTATTACCTTCAAGCTTTTCCCATTTTGCTGCCATTTTAATACCTCCAACAATATATACTCAGTTGTTTTACTGCTTATTTTTGCGGTTACTCGCTTCACTATGTATGTTCCGCTATATTATACTCAATCCAGCATAACCATTACATTATAACATAGGATACATACGTTTCAACTATTGGGGTGAAACAATCGCCGAAGAAATTTCCTCCAATTTCACGATAAAGGTGAATATAGTCCCTAACTCCGCTTCTTGCACACTATGAAATTCCGCTAGTTTTTCAAGATTCCAATTTTCCCCATATAGTTCATATCCCATTGCCCGATAGGCGGCTGTCCAGACAGATGGGTTAGTTGGCTCCCATTCGAATGGATAAAGACAAAGGGAATGCCGTTCTATCATATCAAGAATTTGTTCTAGTAATACAGGGTTATGATCTCTTAATTGGCTTTCCATTTGATTTTTTACTAAATGGAAGAAAGGGAATTCCTCAGCGGAAGGGATGTCCATTGGATTCAATGTTTCTTTTTTTCCGAGTTTTTCCACTAAGATGGATTGATCAATTTTATTCTCCTTAAAAAGTGAAAGGATGGCTGTTTTGATAAACGGATGAACTTTTTCAACAGAGAGCATTTCTATTAACGAATCCAAATATGGATGAATATTTTTATCCTTTAACATACCTAGGCCAATTAACTGATCTTGCGGGCTTTGTTCTTGATGAAGAAAAGGGATATCATCTTTAGGAGAATTCTCCATCACCTGGTTTCTAACAGCTTTTTCACTCAATTTTAGTAATTGTAAAAAGTGTTCCGCTTTTTCAGGAGGAATTTCATTTTCTTCAAATAACGGCTTTAGAGTCGCAACGACCTGTTTATAATCGTTTAATTGAATCAAAATCATCAGATAAATATCAAGAACATCATAGAAACTTCCAATACCGCTTTTCAAAAGTTCCTCAGCCATTCGCTTAGAGTCATCATAATTTCCATTTTCATATAAAGCCGCAAGATAAGCTGCTGAAATATGCGGATCAGTTGAATCCATTTGATAGGCCTGTTTGAGAAAATCAACTGCTTCTTGAAAATGATGAGATTCCAAGCTAGATATACCTTTTTCATAATAACGATCCTTCAGTCCAGGAAAAGGAATGATAATGGCCGAATCACGATCGTTTTGGTCTTTTTTCATGATAGAACCGCCCATCATTTAGGTTAGAAATCAGTGTAACAAATCATTTCTAAGAAAACAAATAGCTAGCTTTTTTCCTAATAATCATAAGGTTTTTTTATTAATGCAGAGGAACGAGTTAAAACTACGATCTGGCAATAGTCAGCCGGATAGAGCAGCAGCCTTCTAAGCTGTGGGTCGAGGGTTCGAATCCCTCCTGGGACATTTTTAGCAAAGCCATTCTATAAATTGATTGCGAGGAAGTTGTGGCTTTTAATGCATAAAGCATGCGAATCAACAAAAAAACAACATATACTGGTCATATTTTCTTTTTAATTCCTTTATTACTGACCTATCACCATGTTATTACTCACGGCAAGCAGGCTCATTATCTATAATCTTCGTGATTAGATCTTTCAGCAGGTTTCTATTTTAGCAAAAAAATAGGAGAAAAGAAATTATTCTCTCCTCCCTACTTTTTAATTGTCGCTCGCCACATCTTTACCTTCCTGTATTTGCGGAATACTGTAACCCTAGTTTCCTATTCCTGTACTAGAAGATGCAGATCTATTTATTTATTCATCTTTCTATATAAATTCGATATTTTTGTCTATCCATATACCACGTTAGTATCTCTAACAAGGGGGGTATCACCGAAAATCAGCTTTGATCCTTTATTCTCTTATTCTGATTCTTTCGCTTCTTGTATCTTAGTCTCTGATTCCTCTGCAATCACGCGCAAATATTCATTACGATCCATACCTGATTCGGCATATCTACGTGGGTCAAGATCGACATATTGATCCCATTGACTAATCTGTTCAGGTGTTGGTGCAGGCGGATGTTCAAAAATGGTTGCTACATTCGCGTCATTAGCGAAATCATAATCTTGGAAAAATTCATTGAGCACCTCTTCATTTGTCGTTGAGGGACCAATCCCTTGACGTGATGCGAATAGTTGATATTCGTCTTCCGTAAAATACGTGAGTACTTCGAATGCCGCATCCTTCTTCTCGCTATGTGGGTTAATACTCAAAGGAATCAATCCTGTATCTGGACGATGGCTAACTGCCGGTCCTCCATCCCATACAGGAATTGGGGCAACCGCTGTATTCAGCGATTCATCATCCTTCCACCAATTTAATCCCTGTACGAATTTAACGAGCATCGCTGTCGTTTGTTCCTCAGGGAAGCGTTCTCTATCAAAATGTTCCCCATCTGAGTCTCCTTGCATGGCAATAATCTGATCCAATAGCTCAAAATATTTAGTGAATTCAGGTTGGTCCAATAATAATTCGCCTGTTTCAGGATCAGTTTTATTGACTGATAGTTGCATCAACGGCGCTTCCACCTTATCTAAATCTAAGCCACGATAAAAAACACCATTCCGTTCACCTGTTAGTCTTTTTCCCAACTCTAAAGCCTCAGTCCATGTCATATTATTAGATGGATAGTCTTCACCAAATAAATCAAAAATATCTTTATTGTAGAATAAAACATAATTATTAACCTCATAAGGTAAACCTAACAGGCGTTTCTCCTTATCCTTCGACCGAATTGTATCTAAATAAACAGGATTGATATGGCTTAAATCGTATGAGTGTTTTTCTACTAATTCATCTAAATCATAATCAAGTTCAAGATATTCCAAATTTTCTTGTGAAACTTCAAAGAAAATATCTGGGCTCTCACCGCTTGCAAATACTTCCTCTAAGTCTTCGCGGCCAGACCCAGACTGGAAGTGCTCTAATGTGATATGGGGAAGTGCCGCCTCAACAGGCTCCTTAAAACGTTCATTAAACATTTCTTCATCCCAGTGAACAAGAACAGAAAGCGTCACCGGTTCCTTCTCCTCATCATTTTCAGTGACATCTTTTTCATTATTTACATCAGTACTTGCTCTTTCTGAAGAATCCTTAGAACATGAAACCAACAATAGGCTTAGGCAACCGAATAACAGGAAAACAAACACCGTTTTTGTAATCGCTTTCAAATCTTCCCCTCCAAAAAATGAAATATCAGCTTTTAAACGTTCCAAAGACACGACCATGATTAACTAGACCCTACCTATCCGTTCTCGAAAAGAGATCCTATTTCTGAACCACTCCCTATCCATTTACTACCTTCCTACATACGACAAATACTTTTTCCTAATTTTCTTACAATTAAAAAGATAACACATAGATGTTATGTCAAATATAACCAGTAATATTATGTATGTCAAGGACTAATATGTGGTGAATTTTCTAGGAAACAATAGACTATATACCTTTTAAAAGATGATATAATGATATGGCTTTATGAGTTATAAAGAACAAGTCCTAAGAAAAACTCCGCCGTCTCAAAGAACAGCTAAAGGCGAGACGATAATCGCCACGCCGAGTGTAACAAGTCATTTCAAAGAAATCAAATAGGTTGAATCTAGAAGCTGAAAATCACCGAAGGGATGCCTTCGAACTATTACAAAGCTTGTTACAAGATTGAGACGCACATGATTGTATTGCTCTCTCTAGTTTAGTTGCGACTAGGTCATTTTTTCCTTTTCACTAAAAATCCCAATAATATATAAATCATTCCGATACATAAAATAGATAATTCATTTTTGACCCCAAGTGATCCAAGAGAAATAATAAAGGCTAGTACACAACCAATTCCAAGCGCTAAACATAGTCCAATATAAATATAATACCATGCTTTATGATTAAGCCTGAAAGGACCATATCCAGTGACGATACCAAGAATAAATAAAAGCAGGAATACAAAGATTATTAGAGATGGAGAATAATCATTTCCTGTATTAAATGCTTTTGATAAACCCATACCTATAAACGAAAGTATGCTAAATCCTACTGCTATTAAGATTGTCATCATTCCGACGATAGCACCTAAAATCTTTGTATATGTATATTCTTCCACTCGGTCATCTCTTGTACTTGCTTCATATTAGAGCAGTACGGCATTTTAGTTTTTTCCTGACTCCGTTCTGCTTGACCATGACTCATTCATAAATCCACCAATAGGGTTTAGTACATGGTTACAGAGTGTATATAATATGTCTTCCTTGGTGCCTTTTGCTTTTAAACAATTTCCCACCAAAGAGTTCATGTGCGGATCTCTTTTTTCTAATTCCTCAAGTTGATACTTGGTTTTGGTGCCCCACCAATTTCTAATTATAAAGTGAACCTCAACACACACCTGTATGATATGGAACGAAAGCCAGTTACGATTATTTTCTTCAGTGCTAGCACAATAGTCATTCCACAAATCAGTTATTCGCACTCTCAACTTTCTGATTTCATCCTTCGTAGCTGGATTTGGCCCCATATTATAGTATTTTATAGCTAGTTTCTTTAAATTGATCCATCGTTCTGATTCTCCCCATAAACACTGGCCTTTCGCTAACATTGTTGTAATCGTATCAATATTGTTTTTCCTTTCGTAATTTTGAATAACGGCCTCATACCAAGACCATGAAGAAATCATTAATTGAAATTCACGTTTCTTATAAACATGACTTTCCCGTTGAAACTCAGAAAAATCTCCTATAAAACATAAGTCTATATCACTTCGTTCAGTTGCTTTTCCAACAGCATATGAGCCACATAAAATTATAACATTTAAGGCTTTTCTTTTGGGTATTTCTTGTTCTATGAATTCTTGAATCAAATCTTCAACAGAAGTATTCATTTATCTTATCTCCTAGGAAAATAGAAATTCCACACACCGCTTCTTTCTATAAGTATTGACAATTAAATAATTCCATATATTTGGCAGATTCCCTTCTTTTTCTAAGAAGATGCAGCTGTAATTTTTTATCATTCTTGCTATAAAATCTTAAATCTCGGTCTGAACAGGAGAATTTTCCTGTTTTTTCAAAAAAAAAAACGAAACATTTTTAATTTGTAGTCGTCATAATACTACATGAAAAATAAAAAGAAAATGTTAGTTATTTGATCTGTACGTATGTCAAAGTGATATGTTTTATTTGTCTTGGCCCTAGAGCTGAACACAATGAAGTGAAAAGTTTTTAATAATGCATGAGAGGATCAAATAAAATGAGCTATTATGCTAAACTAACCGATGAATATGAAAGACGTAAGCATCGTTTGATTTTCACTAACGAAGAAGTTCTCCGTATCTTGAAAGAAAAGTTTAATGCAAAGGAAATTTCAAAGGAGAAAATACTAGACTTGGAGGGAAGTGATCAAGTAAATCATAATTACGTATTTGCCGCTTTTAGTATTACAGATCCTACAACCTTAGATACCCTATTCACCCCTGAAGAAAAAGAAGAATACCGAGAAGAAATTGAAGATAACAGAAAGCATCCGTTTGATTGGTCCAATGTTACTCCAGGTGAAGAAGAGTTTGTACAATGGGGGTTAGAAGGACGACGTATAACATTAGTATTGGAATCTAAAGATAACCAGTATGTAAATGGGTGGGATATGCGTGCCGATAGTATAAAACTTAATTGCTATCTAAATATTCTTACTTATGGTTCTTGTCATGAACTAAATAAGAAAAAAGGTAGAATAGACAAAGAATTATTCCATGCCTATCTAAATGATCTAAATAAATTGGGATTTTTTAGTTAGAAAAGCGTCTTGATCAGCTTGAAAGTAATGTTCCAAGACAGGAAAAGATCCGGTTTTAACTTGTATGATGGAAGTTTTATTGTAGAGACAATCTCATTTAGTTTATTTTCCTCTTTACATATTGTTTTGAATCGGACATATTTATAAAATAAGATATCCTTTTTAATATATATGATGTGCATATAAAACAAGGAGGCGTTCATTATGAATTTGACCACAATTCAACAGTCTGTATTTCTCGCGCTAAACACTGAATGGCAAACACCGAAACAAATAGCTGATCAGGTTCAAAAAGAAGATTTATCTATCGTAAATCAAGCCATTATAGATTTAATGCATGAAGGTTTGGTTCAGACTAATCCTGTAGTGCTGGGCACATACAGACTAACTACAGATGGTTCTATTGCCAAGTCTAATCTGCGAGGGGAGTAATTCCTCCCCTGCTTGTTCAGAATATGTATTAACTGCTTTTATTTTAAAATCCACCCGTTTTATAAACTCCACTAATCTTGTGTCATATTCTATATCTACTATCCTCTGATCGGAATCCCATGTTTATTTAAATGGCTGGTATCGGTCTTTTCGTAAAAGATGCAAGCCATCCCTTTACCTCCACCCTTTCTATGTGTCATTTGATTGAAAACTGAAGCAAAACCGAAACAAATGAATAATATTCCTTCTAATTCCTCATAATAAATTTTGAGGTGAATTGATATGGAGATTTTCAACAAAATAACTAACAAAATATCTGACTGGAACGCTGTTCAAACTGAGAAGAAGATAAATACCAATCGTGACAAGGGGACCTGCCCAGACTGTTCTGGAAGAGGTTTTTTTATCACAAATGCATATATTGATCCTACTTGTCCTAGTTGCAATGGTACCGGCTCATTTTCAGATTGGGCAGAAACTACTCAGCAACAGTTTGAATAATCGCAATTGGTTTAAACTCCGACATTAATTAAAGGAGTGACATTTTGATCATTATATTAGCTGCTTCGATTATCTTCCCAACTCTTATGCTTTATCTAAAAAATAAGAGTAAGACCATCCAAATCGTTTTTAATGCTATCGCTCTTCTATCAGCAGTTATCTTTGGGGATATTGCTGCACTAGCAATTCGTCAAATCCTCATTGATAACACTGTGTTTATGACAGCGATTCATAGCGTTTTTCTAAACCCTCTTTTTTTGATAACTGGAGGTTATATTGGGTTGTTTGCTATTTACAGATTATTGATCTTAACATTGAGTGCAAGATAGTAATTAGAAAACACTTATTTTCAAACACATAACAAAACATTTGGCTCCTTATAGCTGTACCCTGCTATAACTCCTATACCTCTTAGCTGGCCCGTGACGATAAATAATCCATCCCCATCACAAAGCTTACAAGAGGTTATCATTCCCCCTTCTTCGAAACGGCTATGTTTCTAACCAATATCAATTAATGAGAAGAACATTTCCTCCTTTATCCAGAACATGTCACATACAGCATATGAAAGCATTAGAATTAAAATCGATTCATGTTGAATACGGATGAATAAATTCCAATAAAACTCCTTCTTTCTAATACTCTCAGCTACAGGAAGAATTTCCTTACATTTAAACAAAAATAAAAATAGCCCTAATCAGGACTAATAAAAATAATATCTATCTTCTGGTTCGTATTCCTCTAATTCGTCGTCATCTACGTTTTCTAATTCCCGAGGTAATTCATAAATTGGCTCTTCTTCTTTAAATAGATTAAAAATTCTTTTTAACATTGAAGCACCTCTCCCTCTCGAATTCGCCTTACACTTATAATATATCCCCATATTGTTAGTTCTGGATGAAAGGTAGGTAAATTTTTTGTAAATATATATTTGAAGAATCTTTAATCAATCTGCGAAAATCTTTTTTATACCTTAATGTGATGAAGAGAAAAATTTTTTCAGAAAAAGTGTTGACTTCACCTTAATCACTCTATATAATAAAGAATGTCTTTTACAAAATGTCCCAGTAGCTCAGCAGGATAGAGCAACAGCCTTCTAAGCTGTGGGTCGGGGGTTCGAATCCCTCCTGGGACGTCATTTCCAATACGTTGGACCCTTTATGTATCAAAGGGTCCAACGTTTTTTATTTTAAAAAACTGGTTGAAAATATGGTCAGAAGAATGTCATTGGGGTTGGATTGGGGTTGGATTGATTTTTTTGGCTATTTTGCGGGCTTATTAATATAAACTAATTACACATGCCCCGTCATTTTTGATGGGGTTTTTATTATGCTCCCTTCCTAACTTTTCCTCCTGATAATATGTTTTCTAACTTAAAAGTACGGAATTGGCGTTTTGTATAGCAATAAGCTTTCACGCTGTTTTTAGTAATAGCCAACACCTTTATGGTTCGTTGGCTTATTTGATTGTCCTGGTCAATATAAATGATCTGTATAGGAGTTTTATTGTCACATGCTCTTTTCAAAAGGCTATTCATGATCTCAACCTCCAAACGTTTGTTTTTATATATTAAATAAGAACGTGCGATCTATTTCAAATTGATTAACAAACATTTGTTCTGGTATAATAATTTCAAATAGGAGGATGATTTAAATGCTAATACCAGAACATGAGGAACCCACGATCGAAAAGGCTATATTCTTGCCACTACTTATAAAGATTTTAAATCATGATCTGAAAGCTATTGCGCAAAGCCAAATTAAATTAAAAGAGCCTTACTATAGATATGTGGAAAAAGTAATGCACGCTATCCAACAGGATTCATACAAAAATAAAAAGTATATGAGGGATAATAACATCAAGATATATTGTTTAAGTCATACAAAGTACGAGGTAATATACAAAGGTTATGGGCATGTACGAACATACGCCAAACATGTGCTCAAAACCCGAAGTAAGGAACTCCTAGAGGATTATATGCTTAACAGAAAAAGCAGGCACCCGTCCGAATGGTGAGTTGCTTATTTTTAAATTCCAAGAAAAAACATCTAATGAAGGAAGTTGAACAAATTGGAAAAGAACAAACAGACCGAAGCGAATAAAAAATGGCAGGAGAAAAATAAGGAGAAAGCCAAATATTTAAGTGATCGATCGAGAGCTAGAAGCTTTATTAGGAATCGAGCTGAATTGGAGGATATTGAAGAATTTTTCCAGCTGCTTAAAGATCGTGAGGAAGTGTTAAAAAGTGAAAATCAAAATAGGGATGAGGAAACCCAGTCTAAAAAAAAAGAGTAAGCGCACGGACTAGTATTAAAAGACAAGTGGTTCACCGTGCTGGAATTAAAATGCCGCGGGGATATGGTTGGGTGAGAGACCCGAAGAAGTATGCTTACAATAAGGTGTACAATAAAACTACATTCGATATATTTAAGCTGTTAAGAAAACTATTCAAGTAAAAGGTCCTGTTTGTTTCCGCAGGGCTTTTTATGTGTTCTTTATTCAAGTGGAAAATTGTGGAGTAATCAAGCGTATTAAAAGAACGCTTAGTTTTAGAGGTTATATTAATTTTAATACTAATTTTTCCCGTTTATTGGTATCACTTTTATAGTAAAATTAAATTATTATCGACTTTTTATGCTATAATCCTATTAACATTATAAGTT
This sequence comes from Bacillus sp. J14TS2, assembly GCF_018333015.1. Taxonomy (NCBI): domain Bacteria; kingdom Bacillati; phylum Bacillota; class Bacilli; order Caryophanales; family Bacillaceae; genus Bacillus; species Bacillus sp. J14TS2. The sequence continues at coordinate 163,192 of NZ_BORE01000004.1, forward strand.
ATTATGCGGAGGGTTAAATGATATATATTTATTGTGACGAAAGCTGTCATTTAGAAAATGATAATAGTAATGTTATGGTTCTTGGAAGTTTGCAAGTTGACTCTAACAAAAAACAATCTTATTTTAATGAAATTCGCGAAATTAAAAACCGGCATAGTATGAGTACTTGGAACGAAATAAAGTGGGCAAAAGTATCAAATTCTAAAATAGAATTCTATTATGACGTTATAGATTGGTTTTTTAATAACGAAGTATATTTTAGGGGACTTGTAGCGCAAAATAAAAAAGAACTCGATCATGGAAAGTATTCCATGGGAGATTATGACTTATGGTATTATAAAATGTATTTTAGGCTTATTGATCCTTTGCTAGAGTGGGGAAAGGAATATAGAATTTTTATTGATATTAAAGATACACGTGGCGGTAAAAGGGTAAAAAAACTGCATGAAGTTTTATGCAATAATATGTATGATTTTAATGAATCTGTCTTAAAGGATATTCAACAAATCAACTCACACCAATCAGAATTACTCCAAGTATGCGACTTAATTATCGGAGCACTATCATATTATCATCGGGGATTATATGTGAAACACAAAGACAATGCTAAAAACAAAATCATAACCCATATAATAGAAACATATAAAGTTAACTTTGATTTTAGTTCATATAAAAGCGAAAAAAAATTTAACTTGTTCATTTGGAATCCTGAGGGGGTTAGATGAAATGAGTCTAACTAAACCTTTGTTACTTCAACATGGTTCAGTAGAAGAAAACTTTGCCTACACTTATCATATTTTTGACAAGGCTTTTATGCAACAAAAAAGTCGTCCTAGATTCGAAGGTAAATTTATTTATTTTGAAATATCAAAAATTGCAAATGGTATTACTTATCCTTATCCGGAAAAATTAATGCATATCGCTTCTTTGACCGAGAAAAGGGAACACACTATATTCCCATGCACAAATGATATTTCAAATATCGAATGTTTAAATAAATGTACACTAGCAAAAGCTCACACTTGGTTTATTCCTTTAAAAAGAAATGAATGTTTATATCGAATGGCGAGGATACATTGGATACCCGAAATAATAAAACTCGCTAACAGGAAAGATTTACGTGTAAAGATTTGGATAGAGAAAAAAAGAGACAAGAGGAATAAAGTGGTTGAAAAAACTTTCTTGCGTTATCAAGAGGGAATAGTTGATTATTTAATCATTTTAAAAAACAAATTAGATAAAGGATCACTTACATATTATATATTCGAAACTGCTTTCCCAGTTTTTTTAATACGATCCAAAAGCCAATATGATAAAAAATATGAGGAATACACCCAAACACTCCAAACAAACTAAAAAGCCGGAGCCATTATATGGCTTCAGCATTCTCCTTCTACATCTAGGTAGATGAGCTATTAGCTATAATATACCATAAATGTGATTTTTAAAACACTTTTTTGAAAAAATATGTTACATTTTTTTGTGGATTTATTGAAACAAAATAAAACCTGGATTTTCATTCTAGATTTCTTTGCATTATTGCCGGTAAAAAATAATGTACTTTTTGATGTTAATTTCGCCCCCACAAGCGTGAGGGCTATTTTTTTATTATCCACGCATTTTCTTAAGTAACTATGTTAGTTTTAATATACTTAGTAAATATGTGACGCACTAGTGGTCCCATAACAATAATCTGTAGAGGTAATGCCATAATGAAATTCTTACCAAAAATGGCAAAATAATCTGCAAGTACTGATTTAGAAGTAAAACCACTATGAATATAAGTTGATACTAATCCATAAATAGACATAAAAAACGCCATTCCTAGAACCATACAGCTTGATATGGCTAGAACTGTATAGATTTTTTTGCTTGTATTTGCAGTCAATTTAAATGCCAATTTTTTAGCATTAGGACCTACTATAAACATATCAAGTATAAAAGCAACGGCAAATCCAATTAAAAAATCAAATAACCCTTCTATAAAAGTTATTTTCCCGATTGATCCATTAAGGTATAAATTATATATAGTCATAACTAATACCATCAAAAAACACATTATTAATCCAAATTGTAAATTTTCCTTCTTGCTAGTTGGCAATGCCATCATCCCTTCCTATTTTTACTGCCTATATAGTATAGGGATAGTCAGAGCCTCCTCGTAAGTGAACATTATGTGAACAAAGGTTTTGGATGATTCACTCATTATAAGCCTTAACCCACAAAAGAGGGCTATTTTATAGAAAGAAAAAGCAACCCACCATATAAGTGAGTCGCTTTCCTAGGCGATCGACGCCCGATTGGTTTAATTATATCATACTTGCTTACCAAACTTACCCGTAATGTAGCCTAACTTCCCCTTAAACTCCACTTCCCAGTATCCGGTGTCGCTATTTTTACCTCGAACGGATCCATTAAGTGGTAATGTAGCACCTAGCTTAACAGTTCCTAAATTCTTGGCTTTTTTGCGGTCTGGTGAGTCCATAACGATGGCAGCATTACTCACACCTACGATTTTTAACTTGCCGTGTTTACCCCCACCCGATGGTTTAGGCTTACTTGCAGGCTTAGACGCTGCCTTTTTAGGCGCAAGCTTACCATAAGTCTTTTTCCCTGCTACGCCATCTACAACAAGCCCATAATAAGACTGAAACCTCTTGACCGCATCCTCTGTTTTGGCACCATAATAGCCATCAATCCCGTTATTTTTAGCGCCTTTTTCTGGATAAAATGGAGGATTGTTATTGGCCAGTTTAGTTTGTAAATCTTTTACGGCTGGTCCACAATCGCCTTTTTCCAACACTTGACCTGTCCACTTGCCATTTTTAGTGGTCCATTTTTGGGTCGGTTTAGATGGTTTTGGTTTAGGTGCCGGTTTATTAGCAGGTGGTTTGCTAACCGTCCCCCCAACCTTGCTAATGAGATTAGGTTTTTTGCCAGCTTGTAATTGCGATAAAGATAGACCTCCAGTCATTTCTAGATGAGGATAGTCAACAAAGCCTGTCCAGTCTCCGCCCCAAGAAAATCCTAATGATTTAGCAATAGCTGCCACTCTGCGCCAATTAGCATTAACGGTCCACACGGCTTTTGTGCCGGATTCGTTAGTCAAAAAGTAATCAACTGCCAAGCCATAATTGTGGAGGGATTGACCAGGCTTAGCATTTGTGACGATGTTTCCGGGAGTGGTCCGGCCTTGATTGTATAGTCGTTGCTGTTCTGCGTTAGAGCGATACCCTGCGCTAATTTGTACGTTGATCCCTTCCTTATAGGCCCGCTTGATCACTTCCAATGTTGTCTCCTTAACAACTGCGTGGACAGCTCCCATGTTTTTGGTGGACCTGTCGATTAGTGTTTGTAATGCTACTCTAGCCATTATTTTTCCTCCTTTAAATTTTGTCTTAAATCATTCAAGTATTCATCTGCTTGCTTTGCTTCGTCCGTAATCGAGTTGTTCTTCCAGGCTGTCCAAATAGTAACGCCAACCGTCAACACAACAGATACACCTTCATAAATGTTCGATTCATCAAATGGCAAAATTTCAAACTCAAAAAAAGAAATGCTTACCTGGTTGATAAGCACTAAAAATAAAACAATGATCCTTGTCCAAGTAGCTTTTGTAATGTTTTTTGCAGTGTTTTTCATGGTTAAAATTCCTCCTTTTTTTGTTGAATTAAAAAAGACCCCTCAATGAGGTGTCTTACTTCGTATTACCGTCGCGCTTTTAACTAGTTCAAACGATTTTTCACTTGAATAAATGTGGGGCAATTGCAAAAATGCCGCTAATCAGTACACTTACGGCACCGATGACAGCTACAATAATCGTTGCATTTGCTTTTTTCACATCTGCTTGAGATTTTGTTGATACACCTAACTCGGTCAATGCGATATCATGATCACTTAATTTCCGATACAATTTCCCATTTGTTTTTCTTTGTTCAGCAGTGAACTCGTCCAATGATTTTGCCATTCTATCTGTATTTTTGGCTGTTTGTTTCGATGACTCCACGAGTGGAAGTACGATTTTATTGAGATAATCAACTTTGCCGTCAACCTCTTCGATTTTACTAGTAACATCGCGCTTCAATTCTTGTTGAGACTGAAACATTTCTAATCTTGTGACGAGCCGAGTCTCCTGCTTCTCCATAACCCGATTCCCCCTACCGCAGCAATGATTAGATTTGTGCATGCTATTAACGAATATCTTAATGGGATCATCAAGTTCACAGCCCCTTGTGTACTGGCAGATGCATACAAGCCGAGTATCAAGGCCCCTAATATCCCTCCTACCAACATTGATAAATGACGTAATTTCCCAGTTTGAAATGAAGAAACAAATAAAAGTGTAGCAGCAACTAGCATAAACAAACCATATGCATCAAAAGACATTAACTCTAACATCCTCCCATATGTTGGAGAATTAGAATCTGCAGGCGCTGTAATAAAAAACAGCCCGGTGATAGTCAGGTAAGTTGCAGCAATTATCATCAACATATTAGCCAGAAAAATGTACTCGCCGTATTTTTTAAACATTTTCTTTTCCTCCATATCCTCTTTACAAGGCATTATTTACCCCCCTCCCGATTTCTATCTAAAATACAAAAAAGAGCCCCTAAGGACTCTTCTTAATAAATTCTCTAATTTCTTCCATTGTTATTCCTAGCTTAATAGCTTCTTTAATAAGTTCTGCCCATTCCTCATCTAGTTTTTCAATAATTCCTCCCCCCTTGATACTATTTTACCAAGGTCTAGGAGGCTTTTGAGTGCGATTACTGCACAATTTCTCTACGGCGCAATAGTTATCCAAAATAAAAAAGCCTTACTCGGCTTCCATCTCTTCCTCTTGTTCTTCTTGATGTTCTTTTTGGTGTTCCTCAATCACTCTTTCTTCAATCGCTGCTATCATACCTTCTTCGTCGGAATGGTAAGGCAATTTTTCAGGTTTAAATCGGTACATTTTCTCCTCACCATCAACCACAGCTGTAACAACTCTTCCGAAGTAATGTTCCTCTACAGCTCTTGAGGGTTGACCGATTGTAGGATTCTTAAATTGGATTGTAGAGCTCTTAATAATGATATTCATAATCTACATGACCTCCGATATCTCTTTGATTTCTTCAACTTCAAATACGTAAGTTTCCCCTGTCCAAGACTCACCGTTTTCTCTCTCTACTCCTTTAATACTCCAATCCTGTATGTCTTGATGTTCATCATTACGGGTCCCGATGACTAATACTTTATATTCTCCTGCAGTTTCACAAGTTACCTTCAATTCTCCGTTCTCTACGACACCGTAAGCTCTCCCAAAGTGCAGATGTGGACTTACATATACATCAACATTTTTATTGAGGTATTGAAAATATTCGGGAAGCAACATTTTTGTTGTCTCATTATCTTTAACTGCTTCAACCGTGAAACGATATAAGTTATCTCCTGCCGTAGGACTCTCCACAGCTGAATGTCTTAACCTGTGAGTATCCTTTTTATCTGGGTGAGGATGAGGAATCTCAAAGTTCTTAGTTCCTGAGACAGTAAAAGAGCCAGGAACTAACCATTTATTTGAGGTGTTGGATTCTGATCCCCCTAGAGTACCCTCATTGGAATTCAGGGGGGCTGAATATGCTCCTATTGCAGTTGAAAAGTTACTGGACGCATTTGCCCCTCTACCTAAACTCACGGAAGCATTTCCACTGGCTTTAGCATTCTCTCCTAGGGATACAGCTCCGTTCCCTGAGCCACTGGAATTTTCTCCTAGAACTACTCTATCAAGTGATAACGCTGGAGTTTCTACTAATGCTCTCCATGAATGCCATTTATTACTACCAAAGTATCTTATATAGGTATATCCCCTAACAATACCTGAGGTTTCTGGAATCGAGACAATTTGAGTCATAAAATCCCCGTTCCTCATTACCAGTAGAGACATATTATTGCTCGATCCAGGAGCATTTGAACTTGAGTCTCCATTAGCCAGAGTATAGACCCCTGGGGTTGTATACCCATCTAAACTTCTACTAGCTGATGGTTTATTCGGATCATAAGTAAATACCCTATCGGCAACTGCTAGCTCTACAAAATCTGACCAATCAGTTTCTTGATAGGGGAGGTACCTAAATCTTATCTTCCCACCTCCATTTGATGAGGTTGTTCCATAGGGAGTAAGGAATTGAATTGTTGATCCTCCCTTAGTTTGAGAAGTTTCATAGGGCTTAATAGTAGTAACAGCTCCATAAACAGGCCATGAACCCTGAGGTTCTCCAGTTCCAACAAATAAAGTACTGATTCCCAACGGATAGCTAGTATAAGGATCACTTACTTTTCGAGTATAAGCTTTAATCACATTGATCTGTTCAGAACTAACTCCGTGAGGATTATTTTTATTGTTAACGTGCGTATCAAATTCCGTTTTAGGAGCCTGCTTCACATTGTCCACATTACCTAAGCCAACCTGAGATTTAGTTACTTCATGCGGATTGGATTTACTAGTAGTGTGAGCATCTATCTCCGATTTCTTAGCTGCCTTTTCTAACTTATCCCAGTTATCATTAAGCATGGTTTCAATATTAAAAGTATCTTTACCATCGACAGCTGGATCCTTTTTCAATAAATCAAATCTTTCGGTATTACTTGCCATTATACTCTTACACCTCCAGCGAAGTTGTCTAATTCTACTTGCTCTAGTTCCTCAAGCGTAAGCCTGCTCACCTCCTCAATTAGGACATAACTGAAGTAGAACTTAATCGTTAGGTGTGCTGGTATGATTTCCAGCAAGGCTTCTCTTACGTCATCTAAATTAGAAGGAACTCCAAGATTAGAAGTAAATTTAATTCCAATCTCATACTCAGCATAATTCTCAAGAACCTCGATCTGTCCCCCATACCATGCCTCTGATACAGCTTTGATCAAATCCTTAGTAACTGTACCAATTCCTATCTTCTTGGCCTTTATAGAGGACCTCCGTTCGCTTGTGGGTTTACCTGTTCCATTAGGTAAGCCGTATTCCTCCTCCCAGATCTCAAGAGACCAAGTGGACATATCTATATAAGTCTGATCCAATAAATCACTTAATTGATCGATAGTTTTATCCAGCTGCTTCCCACTAGCACCAAATATAGCGATGTACTGAGAGGAAGCCCTCAGCTCAACTGGAATGGACTCAAGCATTTCATCTTGTGAGTTCACTGAAGGTCACCTCTCCTACTATGCCTATCTGATCTTCTTTTAGGTCAATGTTTGCTTCATCTCCATTGAGCTTTAGATTCTGCCAGTCTACTACTCCAGGTAAACCTAAAAGTAAAGTGGCTACTCGAGAGTATCTCACAGAGCCTGAGATGTAATCATCTCCCTCTCTGATAACTAAGCTCTCTTGAGAAAACGATCTTAGTAGCTGAGCAAATTCAGTTCTAAATTCCTCTTCTACTGCTTCAAGTGTCTGGCCATCTCTTAAATCTAGCTCAGCAGTTACATTGATGGGAAACTCTGTCACAGGTTCAACAGTATGATTTACACCTACTGGTTTAATTTCTTCGATGTATTCCCAGACTTCTTGAGTCTTTTCCTGACTGGTTGCTCTCCCATCAGTCCCCACTAAAAGAATTTTTAAAGTACCAGGTCCATCCCACAAGGGGAAAATCCTAGCTGAGCCTATTCCTGTCACATCGCGAGCCCATTGGATGTAATTATAGGCATTTCCGCTAGTTACTGGCTTAGTGATCCTATCTTGATACCTTAAGAAGTAGTCCTCATCTGATTCTTGGTCTGAACCCGGACTAATAATCTTGCCCAGAACTGCTGTTTCAAGTCCTGGAATATTATCCACAGGGAGGAGGTTAGTTCCTGATGGAGGTATGTTCCCCTCTTCTCCACTTGCCTCACATTCAGCACTTACAGTTGTTCCAGTGGATGTTGTTCTAAAATATAGTCCTTCTCCGTAAAATCTTGTTCCTAATGGTACTGAAACATTTAATGTTACTTCTCGGATAGCCGCTTCAGCTGCTCTCCTTTTAAGCCCGGACTCCTCTATACGATAATCCAAGTACATATCCTCGCTAGTAGAAGCAAAGGTTAGTTCCAGGATCCGGTCCATTTGGATGTATATGTCATAAAGTTTCTTGGCCATGGGAGCTAAAGCGTTATATATAATGGATCCCTCTCGCCTATCTAGATCAGGAGAAATGGTAGAGAGTAATTCCTCTAAAATTGCATCGTATTCTTTCTCAAATCTAATCACATTACCACCTCCTGATCTATCTCTATAATTTCACCAAGGGAATCAACTTTAAATTTAACATGAGCAGTATCACCCTTGAATTGAATCTCAAACTCATAAACATCTTCAATACGATCATCGAAGATAAGTGCCTCTGTGGTTAGCCTTTCAATCTCAGACCGTAAGAACTCTAAAGTTACCTCATCTTCATCAGAGCTCTTTATTAGTTCCCATACTTCACTCCCAAATTGATCGGAGTATATGGGATACTGGAATCGGGGTGTTCTGATAGCAAGGGCAATAAACTGTTTCACTGCTTCAACACCTGTAATCAGCTCGCGGCTAATATGGCCAGTATCTATGTCTAGCTTATAAGTTTGATAGCCTTCCTCCATCCGATCTTCCTCATTACTTTTCTCTGCTTCGGAGAAGTCAATTTCTGGCTCTAGCATCAACTCACCACCTCTTTGCTTTTCCCATGATTAAGAATGCTTGTCCGCCTTGAAGAGAAGCTACCATGACAGTATCTCCAGCTTTGACATCGCTGGAACTATCTAAAGCAATAATTAAATCTTTAGGAATTATCAGCTTAGGATTGCTTCTGAGTCGAATTTGAATGTTAGGGGGTGAGGAAGACACAGTAGCTTCAAAGATTTTGACAGGTTTACTATGTTCCATTGCATCCAATGCGATTTGTTTTATAAGCTGGTTCATTCCTATCTCTCCTATTCATCCGTTAACGTTAGTTCCAGTGACATAAGATGGTCCTTTCCTTTAAAGGTGTGGAAGTCATAGTCCACATAATACATACGATTGATTCCTAGTTCACCTTCTTTTATATGGACCATTCCCCCACTAATTACCTCAGGGATTCCTAATCCCTCAATGGAGTAATCCACCTTTACTTTTCCTTTATCTTTCAGAATCTTATTAGCTCTCGTCTGCAGTTGGGCTTGATTGAGATCCTCAGTAGTACGTTCATAGTGCTGAAGAATCCCAAATCGCTTTTGTAATGTTCCGTTGTTAGCCGTAGCGATGAGAGTCTTTTTCCCTTCACCCGACTCCAATTTCACCCGGTTAGCTGTATCCTCTATACTGGTATCATAAGAATAATTTATAAGGTTAACTCCATCCTCAATGACCCACAAACTAGTTTGTTCGACACGCCGAAATAACTGGATCTTCCCCTTATCTGATCTAACATAGAATCTCTCAGTCGAGTTTTTATGTGTGTCCTGCATTCCCTCCAGAATCATATCGTAGAGAGATACATCATCATAAACCTTATTAGGGATCACATATCGAGTATCTATAAGACTACCGGTTGGTATTCCGAAATCGCTACAGATTCTCTTTGTGATCCCTGTTAGTGTTATATTTTTAAAAACATAAGAGTCATAGTTTTTCAAAAGGTACGCCAATTGATCATAGGCCGTAATTTGAAACGATCCCTTCTTAGATCTCCCAGTGCTAAAAATTACCCCTCGAAAGAGCTCTACGCCATTCCATTTGAAGTATATCCCTTCACCTTCAGTTTGCTTAACTGTCTGGTGTTGCCCTTCTGACAGTGAGATGAAGGAGATTTTTACAGTTCTAGCAGCTCGGTATTTCTTCCCAAACCAATCAACTGATTGAACCATTTCTGTGATATCCCATGTCTCTTTTTCTTTCACTACTAATACTTGCATCATAGACCATCCACATCCTTAAGGAATAGTAAGCTTCTGTCCTGGATAGATCCAGTGCCCAGGTTGCTTAAGGTTCCTTTTATCCCGGTCCGTTAGAAGCTTTTTATTCTTCTCCCAGATCTTCTTCCACTGAGTTCCATTCTTATAATACTTTACGGCCAAAGCCCAAAGAGTATCTCCACTTTTTACCGTATGAGTCTTTGTTTTAGCAGCTGCCTTCTTAGGAGGTGGTGGTGGACTAGGCCTTGGAGAAGCTTTATGAGTTACCTTCCTTACAGTTATTGTCTTATACTCCTTTAAAGTCAGAGTATAGTGGATGGTTCCAACTTCTCCGCCTCTTTCATAATAGGACAAATCTTCAATAGTTACCGCCATGTTCACAAATCCAGTAAAAATGAATCGGGACGGATTACCCGTCCTTTTCCATTTCTCCCACTTCTTGATTACATCCCAAGGTTTTGGGACCTTCTTGTACTCACAGTATGGGCCATACTTAGCAGGGAGGAATGATGAGAAAGTAAAGGTCTTCAAGACAGGATCCTGAATAATATTTACTTCTCCGAGTTTAGCAACACTGTATGTTTGGTTCATTGAACCGTCACCAATATTCAGCTCATCCGGAAGAACCGGAAGGCGGAATTTGTCCTTATCGTGAGTTAACCACATCTCATAGGTCATAGGCTCCTTCTCCTTCCGAGTTCAATCCGTCTTTAATCCTTTCAACGATAGTATCCCCAGCGATCTTAGCTACCTTCTCAGCGTCCATCTCCTCGGAGTAATGGTTATCGCCATTGAACTGGATAGTGAGGTTTACAGGAAATCCTGAACCTTTCTCAGACTTCCGGAGTCTTAATGCTACCTCTAAAAATTCAGAGTCTAACTCTGTCTCACCTTCCAAATTTTGAGTTCTCAGTTCCGCTCCAGTTCCAGTGTAGACCTGCTTAGAGTTAATGTACTCTTCTCGCTGAGTATTGATGATTTCCCTCTTATTGAAGATATCCTTGGTGTTAAAGATCCTTTCCTCATCATGAGTATCTCTCGTGTTGAAGATATTCTCCTTAAGGTTAGTGAACTTTTCCTTCAAGATATTTTCTTTCGAAGTATTGAAAGTATCTTTATTGGTATAGTTGTTCTCTCTGAAGTAGTTAAATGTTTCCTTAGTGTCATTAACAGCTTCTCGGTTATTATACTGTAAAGAATTAGTCTCTTGATCATTCTTATCCAGTAATTTCATTCCCATATCAGCTGCCGCTTTTCCTAGTAACATTCTACCTCTACCAAGGTTGTTTTCTGTCGGAATCACATACTCATTACCAGCTTCTCCAATCCAGCTAAGTGTAGGTTTTGTGATGTATCCTCCAGTAGCATTTTGAGTAGCCTGCTGCTGTCTAGAGTTCTTTAACCCAGTTAAACTAGATCCTCTCTCAGTTACTCCAGTTGTCCAGGATTTTACATCTCCCCAAATACCCTTTGCCCAATTCCAAGCTCCAGTGATCTTTTCTTTAGCAGAGTCGAATACTCCACCAATCCAATCAGCAGCTTCTTGAGCACCGTCCTTAATTGGACTCCAGATAGTATCTTGAAACCAGCCAGCTACAGATCCCCAAGCTTCTTGAACCCAAGACTTAGCAGCATCGTACCTTTCCCCGATCCAGGTTCCTACGGCTTCAGCTCCTTGTTTAACAGGTGTCCACACAGACTCTTCAAACCAGCTAGAAAATGAGGCCCATGTTTCCTGAACCCATGCCTTAGCTTCCTGGTATTTAGCACTTATCCATAAAGCAGCACCGCCAACTCCCATCTTAATTGGAGTCCAGACTGTTTCTTCAAACCATCCTGAAACACTTACCCAAGTTTCTTGTACCCAGGTTTTAGCATTCTGGAAGGTGTCTGAGAACCATTGTCCTACGGCTTGAGCACCGGTTTTAACCGGAGTCCATATAGTTTCCTCGAACCAGTTAGAGAAATCAGCCCACTTTTCTTGAATCCAGATCTTAGCTTCACCTACTCTGTCATAGATCCAAGTCGCTGCTTGTGCAGCATTTTCTTTGACAGGAGCCCAGATGGTCTCTTCGAACCAACCAGAGAAATCATTCCATTGTTCTTTTACCCATACACTAGCTTCAATGAACTTGGCCCCAATCCATCTTACTGCATCCCATACAGATTCTCTAAGAGGGTTCCAGACAGTATCCTCGAACCAAGTCATGAAAGTTCCATAAGTCTCTTTTACCCAAGTCACAGAGTCTTTGAATCTATCAGAGATCCATCCTCCGACTTCGGATGCAGTATTTTTTATCGGAGTCCATACATTATCCACAAACCAACCAGAGACTGTTGCCCAGTTCTCAGATACTTTCTCCCTCCACATATCGAATAGTCCGACTGCGAAGTTTATAGTATTAATAGCAGTGTCTTGTAGGGGAGTCCAGACATTAGCAACAAACCATCCTGAGAGATCAGACCATTTCTCTGATACCCACTGGCTTCCTTCAGCGAACTTCTCTCCTACCCATTCTATTGCCGTTTGAGCTCCTTCGATAGTCGGAGTCCAGACGCTATCCATAAACCAGCTGGAGACTGATCCCCAGGTATTCTTAATCCAGTTTATAGAGCTCTTACCGCCTTCGATAATAGGATTCCATACGTCTGATATAAACCAGCTAGAAACGGATGACCAGGTATCTGCGATCCATGTTCCGGCATTGGAGAACCAATCACCTACTGCAGTGGCTGCATCTTTAGCCCCGTCTTTGATGGAAGTCCAATTCTCAGAGAGCCATTCTGCTATCTTTTCTCCCCCGATGGATCCTAGAATTCCTCCTACTATCCCGCCTATTGCCGTCCCGACCACAGGAACTACAGATCCTAAGGTAGCTCCAGCGGCGGCACCAGCTGCTCCTCCAGCCACATTACCGATTACTCCAGGCCTTTCCTCTTTAGAGGATGTGGCTATTGCTGCTCCTCCTAAGAGTGTACCCAGTACTGGAATCCGTTTACCGAACTTTCCTAGTCCTCCTAAAGCCTTAGTCCATTTCCCTGTATCCTTCGTAGTTGTGGATAATTGTTTGGAAAGCTTTCCGGTCCAAGTATTTTGAGCATTAGGAACATTTAACTTCGGTTTCTCTCCCGTCCATGGATTTTTATAGACTGGGGGCTTAGTAGTTTTAGGCTCTGTTCCTCGTGACCAGTTGAACCAGGGAGTTTTCCCTTTCGGCGGTATAGGGGCAGCTTCTGGAGTTGAAACTGGAGCTCTCTTAGTCTTTCCAGCTAGCTTACTTGCTCCCTTACCTATGTTCTTAATGAGTGTTCCAGCAGGTGCTATCTTACCAGCTAATCCTGATAAGAAAGCTAGTGCCACATAATCTGCTAATAAAGCTCCAGCAATTGATCCTGAGTTAGCTAATTCCTCATCGCCAATGATGTGGCCGTACATGGACTTACCAGCATCTAAGTTGATCTGTCCTAATTTCTTCCCGATCTGAATGGCAAGATCTCCTGGATCTAGTGCTTCTAGAAATCCAGCTATGAAATTCTTTCCTGAGGTAGCACCAGCGTCAATGAACATATTTCCAGACTCATCAACTTCTCCCCCGAGTAAAGTCACAATGGCTGAGCGAATAAAACCTCCATAAGTACGTCCAATATTCTGTCCTACTTTTTCAGCTCCAGCTCTACCTTTAGTGTCCCACCATTCTTCTATCTCATTTCCAACATTAGCTTTTACTAGACTCCACCGGGCTTCGAAAGTCATCCCTCGATATTTTTCTAATTGCTTGAACCTATGCTCAAGCTCGGGATCATCTTTCATTTTGAGCTTCAGTTCCTCAGTCATTTTTCCGGGGAACAATATCTTCATCTGCTCTCCTAAGAATCCTAATACTCCGCTAGTCGGTTTCAATAACTGATCAGCAAAGGATGTCCCCCATGATTTCAGACTCTTAGAGAGATCAGCTAGAACAAAACTGTATTCTCCTCTCCATTCACGGAAAGCTAAAAGTGCTGGTTTGAAGGCGTCTCTAAGCCCCTCACCCCAAGGCATTAAAATCGTATTTCCTACAAAAGATTTTAGTCCTAAGAGTAAGTTGGACATGTTATGAGACATTTTCTCCATCATGCCATTGTAAGTAGAAAATTCCTTCGTTACTGCAGGCCATATCTTTTCTATACTCTTACCTGATTCACCTAATTCTTCAATTCTTGCCCGGGATTTACCACTGATAGCACCCATTTCTTGTAATCTTGCAGTGGCATCTCCAATAGGTCTACCAGATTTCAGACCATCATATAGTCGTCCAAACCAAGTCGCCGTATCCTCCAATGAGGTTTGAGTACCTACAGCGACATCACCGATGAGTTCCATTCCTTTAGCCGTAGATAGTACATCCCCAGTAAAGGTCTGGAGTACTCGGCTCGACCGGAATATCTCATCCCTTGTTAAAGGGGTTCTTCCGGCAAATGAAGTTAATTCCTCCATCCTTTGATTAGCAGCTTCAGCACTGCCCAACATAACCTCAAATGCGGTCGTTAAGTCTTCGCGATCGGCTACCATCTTGACTGGTACTACTATCCCCCCACCGACTCCTCCAGCTACTCCTAATAATCCTAAAGTAGAAGTAGCAGCTCCTGCGATAGCTCTGAGGGGCCTAGTGGCCATATCTATTACTCTAACGGTGGTGTTAATTGTTCTTGGAAGACTAGACCTGGCAAATGCAGAGATTCTACCCACAGTCTTTGTTACCATGTCAGTGGCACGGACTGTAAAGCTGTATCCTCTACCCAATGTAGTCCGTACATATGTAGAAATCCTACGAATGACTGGGGAAGCTTTATCCATGGCTAAAATAGTTAACATCTTAGTGCCAAGGATATTAGCCTTCACATAACCATTGATTCTCCTCATTATCGAGGTAGCTCGGTCATGAGCTCTTACACCGAACTCATAAGTACGGGGCATCCTTCTTTTAATCTGATCCTGGATCTTCCTCAGAGTTGCTGTAGATAAATCTCTAGCTCTCACAGTATATTCGTAGGTGCGAGGCATCCTTCGTCTAACAAAATCACTTATCCTCCTCATTACTGGAGTCGCTCTATCCTTAGCTGTGATTATCAAGGGCCGGTTCGTTTTAGATCTTACTCTTTCCAGTTTCTCAGCCTCTCTCCTAATAGCTGTGAGCTTACGTGTGATTTTATCCTCGGCACCGAATCGTGCTGTTAACTTAGCCATTTAGATCCACCTCCTTACTATTTTTTATCTTTCTTAGCTTCCCTGTGAAGCTCTTCAAGTTTGTGCGAAATTAAACCGTATAAAAGCGCCTTAAAGTTTCGTGGCGCTCTATACAGTTCTTCTAACTGGGATGGGGAATAGTGTAACTCATGCATGGCATAATAAAGATACACTGTATCTTTATCCCCATCCTTCATTAGTTTTTTGCTGATTCTTCAAGTTCTTCGAAAGTATCATCAAATCCATTGATCTCGGAGCATTTTTGAATCCAGTTAGTATACTCCCCACCTACGTGTAATACTTTTTTAGCGATCTCGATAGGATCCTCAGTTTTATATGCAGCTCTCAAATCTGCAGCAGAGAAGTCAGGATATATCGTAGTTTCAACCGCTACTTGAGCAATGAAGCGTGCATAATCTACTCGTTCTTGACGTCTACCCTTAAAGTTAGTAATTCGTGTATTCAATTCCTCGATAGCATCAATTCTTTCAGTGGCGATGGCTTTAAAGATAAAGGGGATTATGTTTCCATCGTTGTCCAAGAAACGTTTTGAAATCGGATGTTTGATTACCTCTACTTGCTTCTGATTTCCTGGTAAAAAAAAGGAGAGATCCATTGATTGGATCTCATCCTCATTCATACTATTATTTTCAATTTGATTAACCATTTTCTGTTCCTCCAATTGTTTTATTTTAGTTTAGACTTTATCTGAAAGACTTTGCGGCAAGTCAATATCGTAGAAGGTAAAAGGAATTTCTTCCTCTAGAGCTTCCGAATCAACGTCCAGACTAGCTACCTTTACACTATCGATGTTAACATCGATAAGAGTTACCCGCTCAGTTCCTCTGCCTGATCCTTTGTCATCTAGCACTGATTGTATTGTAAAGTACTTGTCATCGCCCTTTTTAACATAATCCATCATAAGTTTAATGAACTGAGAAGTAACCTTGTAACAGGTCATTGTGCCTGATCCACTAGCTCCAGTAGTTTTATGTCCAGTCATTCTCCGGCCCATAATATTCACCTCAGATTTGCTCTTCTCAATGGTTGCTTCAAAGGTTTTAATATGTGCCATTTCCTGACCTTCAAAAAACAGCCTTCCTTCACGACCATGAATAGTATTTTGTGCCTTCATCTATTATTGCACCTCCACATCAAAGTAATATTTCTCAGCAGAATCTACTGGCTGCACCGCTACCCCGATGTTGAAGCCATCTCCTGGAGATGTAATTGCAATTTGCACATCGGTTTCAGGATCGAAGTTCATTAAAACTTGCTCATCTTGTTGTCCAGATAAATATTGAACTACAATCGAGCGTACTAACTGTTCTCCATCCTCATTAGCAGGAATATCTTCTCCAAGATTCTTCCGTGTCTGTAACAGCTCTTTAATTCCTCGAGTGATGTCATTATTAATTGCATCTAAGATTCGAATAATCTTATTTTTACGGAACTTACTATTAATAGCTTGTAAGGAGTTAATGTCCTGCTCCACAGAAACAGTTTTATCTCGACCATCATAGGTGAACATGAATTCACCTTTTTTCAAGCGATTTATAGTTTCAGGGTTGTCATAACGAGGTATTACATCTATAGCCTCATCGTGCTGAACAAAAGTCAAAGACTGTCGTAAAGCAGCACCAGCACTTGCGCCAGCTACCCAGGCAACCGTCTCAGCCTTGGTTAATTCTCTGTCAGGAAGCACTAAAGCATTTGTTACGTTAATGATCCCTTCATAATTAGCCACATAATCCGCAACTACCCCAACTACTTTAACCCCTTGATCTTCACGTAGTTTCTTAACAAATGAAACTAAAGAAACTTTGGCTTCATCATCATCAACAGGCAACCCTACTACATCAAAATACTCGGATTCGATTGCGGTAAAGAACTTAGAATAATCATCACCAGTAGCAGTTCCATTTTCACCACCAGTCAGGTGTAATCCAGCTGTGAGAGCTAATGTCCCTTCTTCCGAAAAAACGACATAATCATTGTTATCTAATTCTTCCCAGACTTCTACTGTTTGGCGGTCAACCTCATTATTATTGAGATAGGTGATAACATCTTTTAGGCTATCGTCCAGCACGTTCTCGGTTACAGCAATCATAATCTGATTACCTTTGACTCCACCGTAACGAGCTTGGATAATTCCATTTCCAGGAATCTTTTCATCACTGGCAACAATGAATGTTTTCCCTATCTCAGCTTGTTCGATAGGTTCTCCTTCTTCCTCTAATCCGGTAAGAGTAGCAGTTGCTTTCTCTCCAGTATTAACTCTATAAGCTAGGACCGTTTGGCTTCGTTTTTTAGCCTCTTTAACGAGGAACATCTCATTGAGCCCCAAACCTAATTTGTCCCTTGCTTCCTGATCATTGGAAATTTCGAATACTTTATGAGATTCCCCCCAATCTAATACTACCGGTATAGCTACCCGACCTCTTTCTCCTGCGGAAATATTACCCGTTAAAGCTTCTGTAAATCTAAAATAAATACCCGGGCGCTCCTTGGCGACACCGGGTGTGAAAGTTCCACCATTCATATTTACCTTACCTCCTTATTTAAATAAGCCTTAATCCTTTTACGGACTTCGGCTTTTGTAACTTCTTTCTTATTTATCTGAGAAACAGCTGCATCGAAAACCTCCACCTTGACTCCAAATAATTCAGTAACGTGTTCTCTTAGCATTTCGATGGGGAACTTAGCTTTTTTACTCATTCTTTCACCCCACTATCAATGTCAAAATTATCAATTGACCCAGCTTTAGGCCTCCGGAAGAAATATCGACTATTCCAAGTAATGGATATTAAGGCTACGCCATTATCTAGTCGGCGTGTCTCCACTTTACTAATGCGTATCATATCTCCTGTGGACGCTCCTGAAGGATCCAATAAGGGTATAAGATACCGATCCTCTCTAATGGCTGTTGCTATTTTTCCAGCTTCCTCTAGGGCCCTATTTGTATTGACATGAAACAGTTTTACTGGCAAAACATAATCATTTCGAAAAGTACTAACCGTATCGCTACCGTCCGAAGAACTTGGTGTAGGGACGTATAGTGATGGTACAGCAAAATTCTCTGGTAGCTCTTGGTCATACACGTTCACTTGAAACAGATTATAAAGGAAAGCCATTATGGATCCTCTTTCATTCTCTATATCTCTCACCCCCTAAGATACTTTCTAACAACTGAAATGTACTTAGTTTATTCAGTCCCTAATCCTTCTACTGCTTGTTCTAAATTATCTAATCGAGTAAGCACCCTGTTATATTGATCTTCGTTAATAAAACCGGGGTCACCTTTGGGTCCCTTTAAAGATTCTAACCAGTCCTCGTCAGTACCCTCGAACCCTTTCTCTACTGCAATATCATAAGCCGATTTCCCATCAGCTCCAGGATCTCCTTTTGGTCCCTGTTCACCATCTTTCCCGGCTGTTCCTGGTTCACCTTGTGGACCTTGTTCGCCATCCACTCCTGGCTCACCTTGAATACCCGGTTCACCTTGTGGGCCCGGATTCCCCTTTTCCCCTTGTGGACCTTCTACACCATCAATAAGGTCGGAAAAATCCTGTCCTGTAGGTTTTTTTCCAGCACTAAACTTAATTTTCAACTCTTCTTTAGTCGCCATTTACTCACATCCCTTACCTTTAAATCTAAAATGCCGTATCTAACCATTCCTGAAGCTTTTTATCTAAGCCTTTTTCAAATACTCTTTCGAATATTGTTAAGGCGTTGTCCCAATATCCGGTCCCATCAACCCACTTAATAGCAAGTAGCATTCCGCTATCTCGCTCATTTGGATCATGTTCAAAGCGCTCGCCCTTCCACCTACCCGGAACCCAACGTCTGTCTTTCCCAGAGTTAGGGTTTACAGTGAAATGCCCGTCATTGACATAACTGGCGTACTTGACATTTGTACCGATATCAAGTGTAAGTCCGCCGGATGAAATGGACCAGATATTATCTTCGTCACCTTTATTAAATGAATTTAATAACCTTCTAGTATCCACTGTTTCGGTTCGAATGATTTCATCTTGAACAATGTCTAAAAACTCCATGCCCATAGCTTCCATCCATAATCCAATTTGTTCTTCCAATCCCCCATTGATTGCTTTATCTAAGGATTTTATGAATTCTGGTAAACCTTCAATGTCCATCATAGGCTTTCACTCCTTACTAAGATGACCTCCTGATGATGATTCTTGATATTTCTTGGTTTCTGGGACTTATACTCAATGCCCTCCCAAACAATCTTACTATTTATACGGATGTCAGCAGAAATAGGGAAATGAACTAATTGCCGCTCAATAATGATAGCGTTCGGCTCACCTTGACTAATGGTCTGCGTATTTTCGGTAAAATAACAGTTTTGTTCAGAGATATCCGGATCCTCATCATAATGTTGCTCTTCTTGCCTATCCTTCGTGGGCACACCGAACCCACCACCCTCTACTGGTCGTGATTTTAGATGGTAAACATCACATTCATGTGTTAATAGGTTTTCATAACTCATAACGGACGCATCCTTAGGAAAAATCTATCAGAATTTCTACCATCGTCTGGAATGAAGTCATCAAGCAAACCGGAAACGTCCGGCATGGATAAACTACTACCATCAGACAATGTGTAAGAGTAATCCCCTATTTTTTCTGATTTATAGCCTTTAGCCATGGACTCATCACCATTGATAAGCGCATAAAATTGAGCTACCTTCAACCAAGCTATTTTTAGCTTAGGAGGTAACTCATCATATTCTTGGAGAGCTTTTTCTATCTTGCTATCGATATATGACTCAGCTTCAAGAATGTCCATTTTCAGTTGTTCATCTGGACGTTTTTGGACCGCTTCGAAAGTGCTATAAGCCTTTAAATCAGCAGGAGTGATAGGCATGGACAATCACTCCTCTTCTTTCTTTTCATCTTCAACGATTTCAAAATAACCGCTAGAAACAAGGTTATCCGCTTCTTTTTTGGTCTTTACCTCTACATTTGGTTTTCTACTGTTTGCAGAGACACTCCCGTTGTAGGATAAAGCGTTTTTCAGCTTTAACTTGATCATTCCAACTCACCTCTAATCTTTTTCTGCTTATTCCTGTGTTGGCCAAGGGATGTCTATAGTTGAGCCATTAGACAATTCGAAAGTAATTTTTTCACTGTCCGAAGTTGCTCCAGTGATACTGACACCATCTGCCCCATCTTTACCTTTCAAATCTTCCAATTGTTCAGCCGTGAAGTCGTCATAGGTAAAAGGATCACCTTTGTCTCCCTTTTTTCCTTCTAAGGATATAAGCCAATCCGCTTCTGTTCCTTCGAACCCATTCTCCACAGCTACCTCGTAAGCTGACTTTCCATCCTGTCCGCCCGAACCGCCACCATAGGAGAATGTGCCATCATCATTTTTGGTAACCTGTACAAAAGGGATTGCCTTAACTCCCTTTTCATCCTCGTCAACAATTGCCGTGAAACCTTTAGCGTCAACCTCTATGGGTGATTTCATAGTGTTATTAACTTTTTTCATATTAAGCCAATCCTTTTATCAATACTGCAGCATTTTTTTCTTCAATGATTGGGTCAAAATCAAGGTGAACAACATAGAAACGCTTATCCTGCATAATCGCTTTTTCACCTTCAGTTGTTTTGCGAATTTTCACGTCGTAAGTGTTAACCACATTAAGGTTTTTCGGATCTGTTAACATGAACTTATCTGCTGGCATGCGTGGAACTGGAACAAATGGAGTGCTTCCAGGTGCTCTCATTAACGATTCCGATAAGCCGCCACCATTTTTAATAGACAGGTTCAACAAGTATTGCTCCCATTTTTGGATAAATGATGGAGCTGCCAACCAGCGTAGCGAACCATTATTAAATTTGTCCGGCATAGCTTTCAGTGCATCATAAAACAAGTCTAGTGACATTTTTTCGCCACTATCAGCACGGTCAACAATGTGTGAGCCTGTTTGAAGTTGTTTCAACCAACCATCATTAATTTTTAAGAAATCATAATCTTCATCATCGGATGGTGTATCTTCATCACCATTGATATAAATGTCCTCAAGATCGACACCAAGTTGAGTGGTCATAAGCTTGGTTACAATGTCCTCGAAGTTTTGCCCCTCAATATTTTCACGCAAAGACTCTTCCGTGATTTCCCAAGGTAAACGTACAGCAGTAGTTGCATATTCTACCTTGTCATACTTTGGTTTAGCGCGGTAACCATCATCCGTGTTTTCCGTTTTCTTACGAAGGATACGAGAATCAATACCGATCTTATCGATTTCCCCCGTTTTTGCTTTTCGCATTTCTTTGCGAATTAGACCCCCAAGCGCAGTAGCCTCGAAAGTCTGTTGGATAAACTTTTGAGACTGTTCTGGATTCAATAGCCCAGAAGAAATTGAGCCAGTTTCAATTGTCTTCATGATTTGCTGATTTGTTTTCATTTATGTTTTCCTCCCTTTTCCGGATTCTTTAAATTAAATAATCCCTGTTAGATAGTGTTTTTGAACAAGCTCTTGTTTCTCATCGTCTTGATCTGCCTGTTTGGAAACACCTCTTGCCTTTTCCACTGTTTCAAGACGCTTATTAATAGGATCCAACTTTTCGTCAAGAACAGAAGAGAACTGTTTCACCACGTCATCATCTTTATCGTTTGACGGATCGCTGACCTCCTCTTGTTCCTCTTTCTCAATGTCCTCTAATCGCTTGTTGATTGGATTTAACTTTTCATCTAGAAGCTTTTCAAAATCCTCTTTTTTCATTCTGGTTTCACCCTTTCCTATTGTGTCTGGTCTACTTTCTAACGCCTTTTGAATATCCCCTGAACTTTTGATCTCTTGAATTATTTCAAGGAAGTCACGGACACCCGCTTCTAAACGTTCAAAATCTGCGACGTCTGGAGTGTAATTATCCCAAAGGGAATCATAGAAGGTATCTTCCATCCCATCCCAAACAGCCCACAAATTACGGCGTTTTTGGTTATCTTCGTAACGGTCCCGCACTTCGCCCTTGGAAAAGAAACTTTTAAGCATATTAAAAAAGCCCTTGAATTCCTCGTCTTGATCATCAGACTTGAAAACAGGCTTTTCATTTTGCTTCTTATTCTGTTTTTCAATCGTTTCTGCAGTACCTGCCATGGAATAACCGGTGATTTCACCCTTCTTAATTTCTTCCCAGACTTCATCGCTGGCCTTCGTGACTAAAACCCATGATCCTTTAGTAATTGTTTCTTCTCCAAGATCGAAGTCTGCAGGGGCGATATAGGATTCCACCACCTCACCGACACCAGCTTCAAAATCGTGCTGCATATCGATGTTGCGGGCATCTTTCATAAAACCGTGTGCAGCTTTCTCAATTTCTCCCGCTGTCATGAAATCATCATGTGAATCCCAAGTGTCAGAATCATCCGCATTTCCCGGTTCGTAAACAACACCATAAACCAGCTGTTGTTCATCATCCTCTTTATTGATAAACAACTTAACCTCTTTTTTAAAATCTGGTTGCTTATCTGACTTGGTGAAGAAAAACTGCTTTTGATTAGCACCCTTGTCTACATATGAGACATGGGTGATGTTTGCATTAAGTAGTTCTCTTGGCATTTATTGTTCACCTCCTTTCGTTATTATTAACTGATTAGTAGTAACAAACATTGACAAAACCTCCTGATTCGTGGTATAATAATCTGATAATTATGTCTTTAGGCTAGTGTCAGCAGATGTCGGTGCAATTCCGATAGTGACCTTTATTCCAATACTAATCGCCCTTTCACTGTTAAGAAATTGGAGTATCACACTTTTTCCTACAAATACGGAGGCGATGCCCATGAAAACTAAAATAAAGAATTTCATTTCATCAACATTTGAAACAATTTGGGCAATTGGTACGGGATATTGTGCAAGTGCTATGCTGGCCTAAGGACATAATTTTTAATTTGCATTTTCAGCAAGTACTTCCTGTCTAATTGCTTCTTTTTCCTCTTTGGATAAACCTAAAATTTCCTCATCCACGTCAGGACCAATAGCACAGCCACAGTTAACACGGTTTTTCGCACTAAAATTCGTATCTCTAGGATATAATCCCGCTTCGCCATCAACATAAAAATAATCATCAACAGGAATAGTCACCCCATCCATGGCTACGTGTGTCTCTCTTGGATTTATTTTCTTGTTACCACTATGTTTCCATTTCTTTCCTCTGACAGCAGGACTCTGCTTAAACGACTCGTAGTGTGCCCGACTAGATGCAGTGAGTATTTCAGTCCTTGCAGTTGTCCGAGCCCGCTTTCTGTCGAATTGGGGCATATCCTTTACACGTAATTCAAATTCAGCTATTGATTCGCCTTCTTCAATGGCTAGCAGAAGTTCCTTCTCTAGTGCCTCATTAGTACTCAATTGCATTAAATCAGCTAAATCCTTGGACCAATTTTGTATCCAATTGACGGTACGTCCGGAAAGAACCTCAAATTGGATATCCTTATCAATAGAATCCATCATTGTCTTGGCCAGTTCTTCGATGGTCGTTCCTAAGAATTTGGCCGTTTCCTCTCCAAACTGTTCCGCAAACTCATCCCCTGCAAATAAATCATTCTTTAAAAACACCAGGAATGCTTCTAGTGTCTCTTTATCGCTTTTGAGTATGAATGCTTTAAACTCATCTAAAAACCTCTTACGTTGCTCCCTAAGCAATCGTGCGATGGTAATTTCGTAGTCTTCAATGATCGCGGGCAGACCATCAAGTCCTGGAAATTCAGGAACAATATTGACAATGCTTTCCTCTTCATCATCTGCTTTTGCAATGAAATCATTCAGACTTTTGATTAACCTATCAATCTTTCTCATTTTTTAAGTCCTCTAAAACATCCCGCATATCCTTTAAAAGATTGATAAGGTCTGTCTGTTTTTCACCCGATTTTTGAACATCTATTAAGCCAGACAGTGGATTGCTAGACTCTCGCAACAATACCTGTATAGGAACGTTATATTCATCAGGAAATGCATCAATCCTTTTACCTAAAACTTTGCTAAGTAGATCCCGTAAATCGTTAGGAGCAACACTTCCTGCTTGTATAAATGGCTCTAATACCTCCGCAATTTCGACAGGATCATGAAAATCAGCACCCTTAACAGATAGTCGAACGTGTTTAAATCCCAAAGGCTCGAGAAACAGAGTGTTCAACGCCCTTGACAGTGCCTTTCTTTCGGGTTGGAATACCTGTTCCTCAGTTACTTTTCGAGCTGTATCTGCCGTCGCCCTCGAAAACTCCTGTGCTTCTCCCGTGTATAATGGTGGAAGTCTAAATGATGACCGTATCTTTTGCCTAGTCCGCTCGTCGTATTCTAAAAAGAGAGCATCTTGCTGCAGGATTTCTGCTAAGGACTTTATTTCTACTTTAGCTGGAGTTATTTTTTCATCTCCATTCATTACTTTTTCTTCGATGATCCCTTCCGCTTCGAGTAAAAGAAACTTATGAGCATTATCACTGCCTGTTAGATCATCCATGTAGTCCTGTAATGCTTTATACGATGAATCATCCAGTTTACCGTTTGAAACAGTAATAGCAGCTGGGATATGTCTTCCATTTGTGAAATATGTTAGATTTAATTCTTCTGCTTTCCGCGCCCCATACAAACTGATAAGGTTACCAATCCAACGAGGTTTTCCATATGTCCCGCTGCCAATCTTCATATGATAAATTTCAGTGGCCTGCAAATTATCTGGAGTATTATCATCAAACTTTCCGGTGGCACTGTTCATAATTCGTGGATCCCCGTACTCCTTAAAAAAGACTTTTTTATCATCGACCAACTGAACGTACTTCCGAAACCTTTTCCAGCGATTCACTTTCTTTTCATGGCCATTTTCAAGGATGGTGTATTCAATCTCTTCTTCTACAGTTTTTTTACAAACACGCATAAATTGAGAATCAACATACTCAATACCAACCGGAGCTCCTGTTCCATCACGGATGATTTCAAGGTAACCATTACCTGTTTTCTCACGATCATCAAAGGCATACCCGAGAATTGTTTCTGGTGATTCGTCTAGGTTCAAATAACGAACGAATTCATCCAGTCTGGTCCATTCCGCTTCAGCATGTCGCCTAACCTCTTCTTCGATCTCTTCCGAATTGACGTCAATTTTATAAGATGGTTCAATTCCAAACTCAATGATATTAGTTTTATAGGCATCCACGCACTGCTGCAGGATGGATGAATATTCTCCAATCATCTTCAGTTCCTTAAGATTGTATGGGGGAGCTATTATGTCTCCGTATTGATTGGAAAAATCATCCTTATACAATTGTTGGGTAGTATGTGAAACGGAAGCTTTGATCACCCGAGCTTTTACATTTGTTTCTGACAAGTTTATCTCCTCCTTCCTTTAGGTCTTTGTCTTGATGGTCTTCCTTTCTGGTAGTCATCTAACTTATCAATTCTGTTTTGCAAAATTTCCGCAATCCCTGTAGTAGCATCTTGAGCATCGTCATGAGTGTTATTACCTTCTCGTTGGTACTCGTTCATGGACTTATAATATTCTGGCCAACGCGCCTTCCAGTCAACGGGAAATAGAACCCTTTTCATTACAAACGGACTGTTTGATATGATTCGCGCCCTCTTGTTTTTTGATTGATGAAATGAATGAATAATTACACCTGACTTCTCGTTAATCCCCTTGATTTCTCTTTTGACGTTCCTAGCATATCCTTCTCCTCCATTGTTTGACTCGAATATAGCAAGGTTAACCCTATTTTCTTCCAGTTGCTTTGCAGTAAGGGGTTCTGTTTCTTCCATGTCCTCTTTCGTATACATAACATCTAATACATAACCATAGCCCCGATATTCTCCAACAACTACGGTACATAGGTAATCATCACCTTGATCTGCAGTGTCCGTATAAGAAAAGATCCTTTCTAAAAGCAAGTTCCCATTTTCGTCTTTCGGGATCTCTGTATACGTTTTGAAATATTTATACAGCTTTCCTCTATGGTCTATCGTCTTCTGGTGGTAATTCGCCCAAAAAACGCCCTCTTCCATTTCATCTTTGAAGTAATCGTATCGATGAGAAGAAAGAAGGTCCTCACAAAGCATTTCTCCGGTCTCTTTACTTTTCACTTCGATTTTAAGGGTAAACCATTCACCTTTTCCTTTTCCGTCAAGGATGCGACCGCACAAGTCTTTTTTAGACCACCTGGTCATATTGACAATTTCAATTGGACGGCCACCCGCTTCCTCTAAACGAGAAAGGAATGTACCTGTGTACCATAACCATTGCTTATCAAGCGTTCTTTCGTTATAAGCTTCCTCTGCATTCTTAATAGGATCATCAACGATAAGTATGTTTCCTCCCTTACCTGTTACAGAACCACCAAGCCCAGCTCCTTTATAGCTAAAGTGTTTACCCTCTAGCGACCATTGTCGATAAGAAGAATCACCACGTTTGATGTGCACTTCAGGAAAGATATCCGAATACACAAGCTCCATAAGGCTTGACTTTTCCTCATTTATCCCATCACGCGTGTAGCGACTAAAATCGGTGGCCAAATCTTCATTGTAAGATGCAGTTATAATCTTGTTATCCTGTTCTTTCCCTAGGACCCACTGACAAAACAGAATCAATGTCCTAGATTTCCCATGACGCGGTGGTATGTTAATAAGAAGCTTCACAAACGGATCTTTTTTGTCCGGAATGTTATCCCATTCAAATTCATTCATGAACCAATCAGGAGCAATAGATGCAGCGAGCTCTCGAAAATATGATTTAGTTAATTTCTTTTCATACAAGGATTCCAAAGTCTTGGCATATAACTTTAGGTACCATCGTTCCTCTTTATAGAAATCTGGTGCCATAGTTTTACAGAAATCCCAAAAGCTTTCCCGAGAGAGCAATGCTCTCATCCTCATAGCGCGTCTTAACTTTTCTTCTAATACAACTCTACGATTCATCAAATTTACTCAACGCCTTCTCCAGTTCTTCATCTGACAAAGAAGAAAGATCGATATTATTATCGATAATATTGAACGACGTTTCTTTCTCAGCCGCTTTTTTCTGAAGTTCGAGCTTAGCGTCATCCATTTTTATAGAGTGTTTAATCTTTTCCTCCTGCAGCCGCTTTTTATCATTTTCGGACAACAGATCGAAGTACTTGGACAGCATTTCAAAAGCCTTCATTTTGTCAGCTAGTTTTATAGAAATACCGTCTCTCCCTTGTTTTACTTCTGTCACAATGGAACCATCCACTTGATCAGATTCATTCAAATCTACATAGCTGTAATAATTCATAACTGGATCGCCTTTGTCATCGGTCAATGGCCGACCTTGCTCATCACGTTCTGGAACTTCCCTGCCCCCGAATGCTACATAGTCAGTTATATCGGCAAAAGCAATGTCGATATATTTTTGAAGAATGTCTTTAACATCCAGCTTTAAATCTGCAGTATGTTCTTTTTTCAAACGATCAATTTCGGAGCTTATCTTAGGGTTTCTTAGGTGTTTGTGCCCTTCAACCATCGCGGTTGTATACGCACACTCATATGCCTTCTGATATGCCTTAGTAGCATTGAAATATTTAATGTAGTAAATACAGAAAAGCCGTTGCTTGTCCGTTAAGTTTACAGATTCTACAGATGGATCTTTTATCTCTTTTTTCGGTTGCATCCCTTTTGCAGGGGTTGCAACCTTTTTCGGTTTGGTTGCATCCTTTTTAGTCGGATCTCTCGACCAACCTTCGCGGCTTTTTCTACTCTTAAGGGTCCCTAGCTTTACATCATGTTTCTCTGCCAATGCAGATAATGTAATCTTAGTTGTTTCCCACTCTCTCTTTATATCTTCCCAGTTAGGCATTTTACATATCACCGCCACCTCCGAATTTTAGGCATAAGAAAAAGCACCACATTGGGTGCTATTCTAAACCGAATAAGTTTTTCATTTGCAACTTAGCGTATTCTTTTAATACTTCAATCGGAACATTACCAATCTCTAAACCTTTTTGTTTAATTCCTGCCTTAGTCTTGCTCCACACGTCATCATTTCTAATTGAATCTAGAAATTCATGCCCTTCCCATGTTATAGAGGCAAACATCCACATCGGTTTGTTGTCAGCCCATTTAGTGTTATTTTTTATGAAACCTGCTTGGTCTAAAATTTTTAGGTGGTAGGCCACAAATTCTCTATCCCAATCATCTGGAATATCAAGTTCTCTTCTATCATTATTACTTTCGATTAATAACAATAATTCTCTTACAAGCTCCATATTTCTTTTCATAATATCCCCCTAAAACTATTTCCCTATTTCCTCGACGTTTATTTTCTTGCTGTCCTTGTAGCTAATTATGTATAAATCTTCCGTAACCAAATACTCGTCACCCATGACCACTTGTCTCTTAGCCTTATTTACATTGGTTTTTGTTACAAATTCAATGTTTCTGCCATCTCTAAGAAGAATATTAACTTTGTACTTACTCATGGAACATTCCTCCTTTATGTCTATATTTCGACACATAGGCTAAATGTCCTGCCTTCATTATCAAATTTTATGCTAATATATATAAGGCACAGAAAGGATCTGATCACCATAGATATGGAAAAATATGATCTCAATACGATTTACGTTTTAAAGGAGCACCCTGATATTAAGAGTGGTCGTTGTGATAACTGCGATACTGCTGCTTTTCACAGTTACATAGAAGAGAGTAAATTAATCCGCAAATGTAAGTCCTGCGGAATGATGAAGAGTATTTAATTACCTACAAAAAGAGAGACCGGTTGGCAATCCGATCTCCAAATACTATTTTCATTGAGTGGCGGTATCCGTTTCCGACAGATGGCGCCGTGTTAATAAGTCTTCACTTATTAGTGGCGATCATATGACATTCGTATGACACGATAATTTTCTTTTTATTTTATTCTTCGCTCTTTCGATAAATTTCTGAACAGTAGGCTTCTTGATGTTAAGTTCGTCAGCTATCTCTTGCATACTCCAACCTTGAGACATGTGGAGCAAATAACACTGTCTCTCTCTATGTGATAGATCAATTAATATATTCATGAGTGCTTGTTTTTCATCGTTTTCCAAATCCCTTGGCTCGGGAGTAATATCCAAGCTTGGCATGAGTTCCATATCTACCAAAGCAGTGCGTTGATAAACGGACCTCCTATCAATCCCCCTAAGATTCCCTGGTCTTCTCCCTGTTTTCATCCAATCGAGAGCAAAGGACATATCACTGATCATGCTATTAATATGTTTCTTATCTTGTCTGTCCAAATCAGAATCGCCCAAATTCTGTTTCATTCTCCCCAGTTCCCTGCGCCCGCCTTCATACTGAATAATCATTTTGTCCGCCCACATAAATGATGCCCCCTTATCGTTGTCTGAATGAACCTCTATACTAGCGAAATACCGGCTTACCCATACCCATGAGATACTGTATCTGATTGAGTTAAATCTTCTCTACGGTACTTCGATGGCTTTTTAGTGACCTCTTCATAATCTCGTTTTCGGTCCTTTAATTGGTCTTGTAATGGTTGATTCATCTCTTCAAGTCCTTTCCGAGAAAATGAAAAGAGGACAACAAATGACACAGCTGAATGCTGTCATCAAATGCTGTCCTCTGGTTGGCCAGGCAGACTAAGTAATTTCATTTTCAATTGATTCTATTAGCTGTTTAAACATTACTGAATTCTTAGGAATCCATTCATTTTTAAGAGTATTTTCAATACTATTTCTATCTACGTTATTAACATACCTCATACTAGTAAATGTTTTAAATAATATAGCTAAAGATCCAAGTATAAATTTCCCGCTAATAAAGTATCGAAAAAAATCCAATCCTTCAGACTCCTCATTAATCTCTCTAGCTCCGGCTATTAACAAAAAGCTATCATGACTAAAGTTATCTTTTATTCTTTGTATGGTTAAGTTTATTTCTGATAGTTCCTTTTCTAAAAACTTTTCAATCCTCTCCGCTGTGGGCACCCCCCTATCTTCCAATGAATCATCATTTATTATCCTTTCGGGTTTTATTTTTACAATTTTGGAAAACTTATTGATGCCATCCTCAGATAATAAAATTTCCGTTTTTCCTCTGAAGTGAAGTTCTCTGAAATAAGCCAATTGGGAATAAGGAACATATATCGTAGCTAGATGTTGTAACTCTTGAACTAATACATTATATTGATCAATAGTAGTGCAATTAAAAAATCTTCCAAATAGGAGTTTTAAAATCTCAGAGTCGAATAAATAGTTCTCTAACTCGTAATAATCATAGTAGAATACATTTTTGTCATCACTTTCTTCACCTAAGTGGAAATCAAAGTCCCGATCAATAAGACAAAAAACTTGATTAAATTTGGTTTTATTTTCACTATATGCATCTAATGCTCTCTTCTTTCCACCCATTTTTTCATCTAAGCTGCCCAATACAACCTTGAACGGAAGACTTCCATTATTATAAAAGTAATAATACTTTTGTAACACTTGTATGTCGTCAACACCTTCAACAATCAATAGTGGAGGACCATCGTATGGCTCACCAGTAAAATGTTCAGTAGAGACTATTGAATCGACAGTTTCTGTAATAGAAGAACCTTTAGTAATTAGCATCTATATCACCTAATTGATGGATAAAATTACCATACTTATTCATATTTGCAACAAAAGGCGAATGGGTTGCAATTAACAAATTGGTTTTTTCATTTTTCAGCAAGTGGTTTAAGAGTTTATTTTGCCAAGAGACATGTAAGGATAGCTCAGGTTCGTCAATTATTACAAAAGGATCTAATGGGCCATCGCGTAAGGCCAATCCATAGTAGGACAATATAGTTATTAACTGTTTTTCTCCTGTAGACAACCTTGAAAAAGGCTTAGAAAAAGAAATATCATACTTTTTCGAATCCATGTTAATCTTTAGTTTGTTATTAAAAAACATATCAAAACCCTCACTTATAAAGCGATATGGTTCTAATAGTTTCTCTTGCTTTGCAATATGATCACTATACAAATTTAACAACTGATCTACAGTATCCATATCAATTGAAAAACCGAATAACAACGATTTTATTATATCGTTGATACCTTTATCAGTTACCTTTTTTTCTTTCTTGCCATTTTTAATCCCCCCCCTGTTGTTAGCTAGATCAATATTGATATTCCCATTTTTATTCATTAGTGATACCAATTCCTTATTACGTAAGTTGCGTTTATCATAGAAATTATGCACCTTATCTTTTTCTATTGATAGCTCTAGTTTATCCGCCAACTCTTCCAATAAGAAAGGTGCTTTAGTATTCATTTCAGTATTAATTTCAAAGTGACCGAGTTTTCGATCCTCATCTTTATACAATCTTTCTATAACTGCCTGAATGAAGTTTTTTAATAACTCATTAAGCCCTTCCGAGTTAAAAGCCCTCAGATCATCTGAATACTTTTTATAAACAATTTCAATATCTTTATCCCCTACCCCAATGACCCTTCGATCATTTAAAAAGTCATGCATCTTGAATTCTACTTTTTTATCGAGATCATAAAATATGTAATCAGATTTTCTATCAGTTGTATTCTCTAGCAAATTTTTTATATCATTATCAATTCGTCGATAGGTTGGAAAATATAATAAAGACTTTCTTATCTCGCTAATAAATCGTAATGTTATATGTTTTTTTATTAGATCATTAATAGAATTGTTCTTAGGCACTCTAAAAATACCATATTCATCTTCATCGCTTGGATCCTCATCCTCGTTACAAAAGATAAATTGAAACCCGCCTCTCGGAGGATTTAAGCGACTTACCTCTATGGAATAAATTATATCACCAACCAAATAATCAACCTTAATGCAATCACTGTCTACTATCCTTATTTCCATTTTTTTTATATTCAGCTTGTTTGGGGTAAAGATCATTTCAGTTTCCCTGAACTTTTTTCCAAAAAACCATTCGAAGTTTCCATTTAAAGCATAATATATATGATTTAATATCGTAGTTTTTCCTGAACCATTATCCCCTGTTATGATATATAATTTATTTTCCAGAGATAGCGTTGTTGGTTCTTTACTTTCGAAAAGGTTATGAATGACTACCTTTTTTAACATGATTACCTCCATTGATTAAGTATTTTTATAATTGGACTTGTCGCTAGAGGAGATTTGATATTAGAACTCTTCTCCTTCCTCCCTTCTCATCCGCTTCACTTTCCCCTGATGCGTAACAATCCTGTACTCTCCATGCGGAGGAAGTTCTCTAACTTTCGCTTTTCCATCACAAATCACAATCACACAACTGGATGGCATTTCCATTATATCAAACTCTAGTATATTTGTATTAGGTATTTCGCTATCTTTAAAAATCATTTTCTCTTCCCCTCCCTAAAAATATAAAAAAACACCAAACACGCCGCCCTAGCGTTAATTTGGTGCCCTCGGTTTTTCCGTTGGGACTATTGTTTAATTTTTATTTC
The DNA here is from genome assembly GCF_018333015.1 of Bacillus sp. J14TS2. NCBI lineage: Bacteria > Bacillati > Bacillota > Bacilli > Caryophanales > Bacillaceae > Bacillus > Bacillus sp. J14TS2. The sequence continues at coordinate 195,755 of NZ_BORE01000004.1, forward strand.
TTCTGGTAATTCATCAAACTTTTTTAATAGAGATTCCACTCTTGCCATCCAGTCTATTTCTTCATCAGTTCCATGCATATAATCTGCTGCTGCATACACAAATTCATATAAAACTTCTAGCAATCTTTGTTCTTTGTACATACGGAAGTATTTCCCTCCAAAACTGACCTTTCCCGTATTTTTGTCCAACCATATGAAAGGAGTATCTGATTCGTCAACAACTACTAATTTATCCTCAAAAACCTCATGCTCTTTAAACCTTAAATTATAAGCAGTATGCTTTGTTTCAATATCTCTTCCCATTTAAATAACCTCCTGTTTTATAATTTCTTATCTAGTGAGTCCTTTATTAAAATGCGTCTTTCCACATATCTGAGTAATATCTTTTTATGTTCTTTTTCCAATCTTCGCTATTAGTAGCTGTAAGCAAGAACGCTACTATGACTAAAGGGAAATAAAGAACGGAAATTATGAAAAATGTTTTAAGGCCTATGGATCTAAGTATTTTAAAAATCACGTTATCCCCCCTACTCTTGATTAGCTTTATATGTTTTTCAAAGTCCTCTTCACCTTTAACATATTGATTGAACAAAGACTTAACGGTAGAAATAAAACTCGGTCCAATTCCTTTTCGTGTTTATTCAATATTTGTTTTATTTTTCTCTCTGGACTACACGAGCAATCTTTCTTGCTGCAATACCTAAGTCCATTTGTATATCTTGACAATTCAACTATCAGATTTAAAATAATAGGCCGTATAGATTCTTTGTCTTCACCTTCATACCCACAATCGAAATCATTTTGATATGTTTCTATTACCCCTTTTAGCATCATGACCTTTTCCATTAGCTACACCTTCCTACTACTTTTATCTACCAGCCTGTCCACTTTTCCACCTAGCAGAACCACCGTTACTTCTCCGTAATCCGGTAATGTATGTTCAATCAAGCGCCCTTCCTTGACCACATACATCTTTTTATCGTCTAATAAATCAATTACCGCCTTTGTCCCTTCGTCATGCAATCTAACCCCTCCTATACTGATTTGGATGCTGTAACACATATTTTTGTCCAGAAACATGTATTACTGTTGGTATCCCTTTTTTAACCTTATCGATCGTTACGATTGGTCTGTACTTGTCCCCTTTTTGTCGCATTTGGATTCCCCTCTTTTATTTGAATAAGGTCACCAGTGTATAAATAACTCCAACGAGTAAATTAAAATTTGATAGCCTGTTTTTTATACCTTCCAACCGTTCCTTATCCATTGGCTAGTCCCCCTTGAATCGTGTTGTTAACTTTAGCGTTTAATCCTTTTCTCAACGCCGCCTCTGCCCTGCCTTTTGCATTTAACATAGATTCATAACCTAAAATTAATTTCGTTCCAACAACGTGATCAATCTGCATTTCCGGAAACCCGTCTGTAGCATTATTTAAAACCTTCTGCAATTGTTCTGCGCTCATGCCCTCAGTTTCTACAACTTTATAAAGACGAAATGATTCACTCATCCTTCTACCTCCGCCCCTAATATCTTGCGTTCACAATTATCACAAAACGCCGGATTAACAGGCATTCCATAGCAACCGCACATGTAGCCACTACAACAAAATTCCGGTTCGTAATTGTCTGGAACCTCGATAGGTTTCCCGCAAGCATTACATTCCCATTTTTTCATCCCTCTACCTCCCTAAGAGCTATTTCCTTCTACCACAAACGATGCAACGATTTGTGTAATAATTGTATCTGTGCTTATTTTTGAATCTGCAGTCGAACCAATGCTTTAGCTTTTTCATTCCTGTGTCAACCTCCCTTTATTGGGGTAATTGTTTTCTGGAACAAACCGTTTAGCGAAGCGCAGCTGTTGCTCGATGTATGGATCATCCTCATTCCCTCCGGATGCCAGCCAGTCACCAATTCGTTGGTTTATGTCCATCAATACTGCTAAGGGTAGTTTGCTCGCTATTTGGTTAATTTCCTGCAGAGGACTCATAGCCGTCCCTCCAAACTAAGAGCCGTTTAGGTTCATATCCCTTGAAATGGTGAACTCTAGCGTCATAACACCTTTCGTTTAAGATTTTTCCTTCCTGGTCTCTGTCTTTCAAACAAAATTTATCTGGATGCAGGGTGACGAGGTATCCTTTATCAATCACTTTCATTTTGCTATTTGACATAACTTCAACAAATTCAAATTGTTTGGGGTATTCCATTTCTATTTCCTCTTTTGTGAATTCAGTTACTTTCATTGGAACTAGGTCCAAGTAACTCACGTAGCAATGCTTACTTCGTGAAGAAAAGGATTGATCGCAGTATGCCCCAGGTTGAACCCCATTAATAAAGCCGAGGGTCCCTTTATTTAAATTTGTCTGTTTAATCTCACCATTTCCCGAAGGGTGCGAAGCCACCTCCCCCATAAACTTCAACAATGGGGCGGACGAAATTTGTAAAAACCATGGCAAGTTGCGCTCCTTTGTTCTTCTTTCCTCTTTCATAAGTTCATCCAGAGTTATTTGGTGCATTCTTTCTCCTCCCTAACTGCCAACAACAGCTTTATATTCGTATTTCTCAACACACAATTCTGGCAAGTTTGATCGTACTAGAGCTTCTGCAAATGGTGGTGGGACTGAATTACCGCACCTTGCAACTTGCTGTGTTTTCGGGTATTTATTACCCTCATGGTCACGATCGATAATATAGTTGTCCGGGAAACCCTGTGCTTTGAATAGTTCATGTGGCTGGAGCATCCTCATGCCGATGTCTGTTATTCTGTATTGCTCCCCAGCAACTGTTATTAATCCGAATCTGTCTTTAGTCGGAATGGTATGCAGCGCTTCATGGAGCGACTGTCCAACTCCTTGACCGTAATATTTAATCAAGAATGCTGTAACTAGAGCATGATGGTCTCTCATGGTTATTGTGTGCAATGGTTCATCAATTCCAATTCCTGCTCCCTTATAGTTTCCACCGTAATGTTTAGCTAGGAATGCTGTTACAAGACCGAACCTATTGGCTGTCGGTATAGTTGCCAATGGTCTGTGAAGACTGTTGGCCCTTGTCTCCTTGCCTTGGTGGGTGTAATAGTGCTGTACAAAACACGCTTTGTCCTCAACAATGTAGGGATTGTCTGACTCAATCACATATTTCTTTAATCCCCTAGCAATCCGAATCAAGCTATTCTCTTTCAGCGGAATTTTACGATTGAAAATGCTGGGAGCAGGAATCGACCAATCAATAATCTCCCCTGCAGTCCTATACGGTTTTTTTAACCCTAACTGGACATTTACCTCACTCGGATCACCGTGTGTTGGTTCTGGCCATTCGATTGAACGGCCATCGCATCTAGCAATCAAGAACAATCTCTTTCGTGTTGTAGGAGCACCATAATCACAAGCTTTTAATTCCTTCCACTCGATTTCATAACCATGTTTTCGGAACTGATGGACAAATGATTTAAAGGTATATCCTTTTCTATTTGGATCTGGTTTCCCGTCCTTAATCGGTCCCCAGGTTTTAAATTCCTCTACATTTTCCAAGATGATCACTCTCGGTTGAACAGTAGCTGCCCATCTAAGTGCTACCCAAGCAAGGCCCTTGATTTTCTTACTAACTGGCTTACCGCCCTTAGCCTTGGAAAAATGCTTGCAATCTGGTGATAACCAGCAAAGAGCGACCTTCCGACCTTGAACAACCTTCTGGGGATCAACATCCCAAACACTCTCACAGTAGTGCTCAGTATCGGGGTGGTTTGCTTTATGCATTGCTATAGCTGCTGGATCATGGTTGATTGCAATATCTACATTTAAGCCAGTTGCCATCTCAATCCCTGATGATGCGCCACCACCACCTGCGAAATTATCGACAATGATTTCCCGAAATAAGTCTAGTTGCATTGATAATCACCCTTAGATAGTTTTTATGCATTTTCCTTTTTCTTGTAATTTCCGTACAGCCGCTCACTTATATCTTTTATATCCCTCAAATCTCTTTCCAAGTGAGGTGGTAGAGCTGTGCTCAATGCTCGATCAATGTCCACAGCAAATCTCCATCGATAGTGAAAATTAAACCCGTGTCGCCGAAGAACCTTTGCAATTTCCTTAACAATTTCACTGCTTTCGTTCAGATTTTCATTTTCTCGTTTCAATGACATGTTTTCTGATTCCAGCCTGGAAACCTCATCAATTAACTTTGAATTCACTTTACGCCCCAGCTGCTGAGAGTTTATTTTATCCTGGACATACTCCTCGAAATATTCACGCTTTGATGTAAAGAAAGGGTACTGTGCATTATCCAATCGATTCATGATGATGTAATAAAACATTTCGTATGGCATTTCTATATTTCGAATTTTTCCTTTCCTACGGGTTCGCAACGTCTGCTTTTCAGGTTGATAATAAATAAGACCTATATCCTCTGGAAGTTCATTTGGTTGGATCATACCTTCAGGAACCACAAAATCTAATCGATGGCAGTAATGCTTGTATGCTGTCCACTTTTCGTCACTTAAAAAGTCGCTTCTGGATACTTTGATCTCATATCCAGTAATTAAGGGGTTAACCCAGCTTTTCTTGATTGCCAGTCCGTCCATGATATATAGATCATTACCAATATGGGTTGGTCCATTTTTTACCTCTGTGAGAAAAAAATCATTTGTTCTTTCGTGCTTTTTTGCTAAGGCCTGTTTTATTTCATGAGCTCTAACTTTCCTCAACGTTTTTCACTCCTGTCCTCGTTGCTTTCCCGCCACTTCTTGATTCGCGCATCCGCAAATGGTTTTCCTAACCATGTAGTCAATTCTTCGAGATAAAACGGCTCGTGACACCGTGGGCAATTGGGAATCATTTTTCTCCCGCGATATTGTTTTTCTAATTTCTTAATGGCGACCAGCCACGGCTTGTAATTAATTATCTGCTTTCGTTGTTCCAGTAGGTTTTCAACCTGCTGCTGCATTCTTTCGCCATTCATCGCTAGCTCGTACATGGCATCATATGGATCAACTACAGCTCCGCAACTTTGACAAGTAATACGCCTATTTTTTGTGTCGATCATAAAGCGACGTTTTTTACATTTACAGATTTTCTCAAGTCCTCGATTGATTCTTATCTGATCAAGACCAATGATTTTATCTGGCAAATCCAAAGTAAAAACCTCCTTTTAAACATGCTTTAAATAATGCAGCACATAACCTTTATCACTTGTGATTAAATCGCAATTCATTAAGAATTCTTCGTAAGGAATTGATTTTCTTCCGTCTCCTACATAACCCTCCCATGCCTCCTGTAACTGTTTGAAAGGCAAAAGGTATATTTCGTTTCGTTTTGTATAAGAAATGATAAGAAAGGATTTTGCGCCTTTCTGGTACCATGATTCGAGCAATAAGAATTGATGGTGTGTTATGTTGGCGAGTGGGAAGCGTGTTGTCTCCCTTGTCTCTTTAGCATCAAATACGATTGATCGACCGTCATATACTCCCACATAATCTACCCATTCTCCCTTTTTTGTGTACCCAGTTACCGTTCGTCCGTTATGCTTCGTTATCTGTACGGGAGTAGGGACCTTACGGATATCGGCGATTCCTTTGGTTTGGTATTGTCGATTTGTCATGTCTACCAGTCTCTCAAGTTGTGCTCCACGATTAGCATAAGATCTGTTATACAAAGAACCTTTCACGCTCTCAACCCTTTCTGATACTCCAATTCTTCGAAAATGGTAATCTGGATTTTTTCGAATTCTGCGTCTGCAGCTTCCTGCTTTTTCTTGCAAACCGGTCCATATCCGGCATCAATGCTCTTTTCGCTTTTCAATACTCTCCCGCAACGTTTACAGCGTCCCTGCTCATTCATTGCTGTTCTTTCCTTATCGAGTCACGAAGCGCTTTTTCGTAACAACTTGTGCAGAGATAGCTACCGTTTCTTCGTACTGGATAGGATTTACAATCGATACATATTGTTTTCATGAACACAACCTCCTAAAACCACTTATTTTCACCACTACCTATGTCGATATTTCCAGCTTGATGATTTATCCATTCCTGCTTTAATTCTTCGCAAGAAAGAAGGTGCAACTGTTTACCGGAAATTGATTGGGTAACTCCTCCAGAACGCAAACTTTCTGTGAAAAATTTCCTTTTTCGAGACATTTCATGTGTCTCTTTCTCCATAACCTCAATGTGATCCATTCGCAGTTTCAGCCTCCTTTTTTCGGTATTTATCTTGGATCTCCTCTAGCCGCTTTCTTTTCGCCTCCTGCTCCTTGGTAAATTCTGCCTCTTCTGGTCCTTTATCCTCGTCCCCAAACCAATCAGGCAAAGCCTCAACTCTAGTGGCGCGTCTTCGTGGATAAGATTGGCTCGCCTTTTCCTTGTGTTCCAGTCGGTCAGCATGGGCCTGCTCGACGGTCTTAATGTTTTTATCATCCCAATTTTTCAGGATTCCCTCTGTATAGCTCCAAAATTTCTTTCCGTTCTCAATCGATTGCTTTAAAGCTTCTAAGACAAGGGCTTCTGAAAGATCATCGCACCAGGCAATGATCTTTTCTGTTATGTAAGTCCCGATGGTCCCAAATCCATTTTGTTCATAAAAACGGAAAACTGCTGCCAAATCATTTGGTGGTGATTCTACTACTACTTTTTCTTTAAATTCTTTAATTCTTAAATTCTTTAATTCTTGTTCTTGTTCTGGGTTCGTTCCGTCTTCGTTCTGGGTTCGTTCTGTTAAAGTTCCGCTATCCGTTCTGTTAAATGATTCCTCATTACCCTCTAAACCTTGATACTCATGGTATTTGACTATGCTGAACACCGTTCCGCTATCCGTTTCGCGAACAGTGACCATTCCCTCGTCTATCAATTTCTGAACGGAACGCTTAATTGTGCTTTTTGATACCTTTTTGTATCCTCTTCCTTCTTTAAATTCCAGGTCTTCGGCTAATTTTGAATAGGATCGGAGGTACTGTCCCCTGTTGATTTCAATCCCTTTTATCTTTAACCCATCTTTGTGCGAGGCCTGCAACAGGAGTAAGGTAAACAATCTAAAAGTAGTCACATCATGCCATAATTCATTTTCGAGTATTTTCCTGTGAAACTTTATCCAACCGCCCAAACGAGTACCTCCTTTCCAGCAAATTAAGCTATATGAACGACCTTTCCGGTAAGCTCTTGTATTTCTCTTTTAAACAATTCCTCATCACTGTTTGTGTCAGATAAGTGCAGGAGATGAATCTCTTGCACTTTTGATAAATCGTTGGCCATCATAAACTCTTTCACATTTGCTAAACTGAAATGAGATTGTAGAAGCCGTCCCTTCATGGCTTTGTGGACCCTGCCAGTAGATATATTTTCTAATAGTATTTCCATTGAATAATTACACTCGACCATGATGTGAGTAAGACCAGTAAACTTATACCGGACATAATAGGTATCTGTGGCAAACAGGAGCTTATCTCCGGCTTTATTAGCTAACAGAAACCCATAAGGCTCGGATACGTCGTGTTCCACGTCAAATGGCAATATGGTCCACGTACCGATCGTAAAAGATTGTAGTTTTTCTACCGTTTTGATGCGATGATGATTAATTCCAATAGCATCTTTCGTTCCAACCGACATGTATATTTCCAAACCAGCCCTTGCAACATCCTGAACCGCCTTACAATGGTCTTTATGCTCGTGGGTAACTAATACTCCTGCAATGTCTGTAGTCTTAAAATTAAGTGCTCTCTGAATGTCTCTGAATCTAATTCCTGCTTCCAGGAGCAAGGAAGTTACGCCATCAGTAATGTGATAGCAATTCCCTGTGCTCCCAGTAGCTATAGTTGTAATTTCGATCACCAGTCTGGACCGTTGGCAGGTGTTTCAAATAAATCTGCCTGTTTTTCCTTTTTAGGTTCTTCTTTTGGCTCTTCTGCAACATCAATAATTTCAGGATCCTGATTATTGGGAGCTTCAGAAGGTTCACTCTCTTCGCTTGAAGGACTTTCTTCATATTGGACATCGATTAATTCCTGATTAGCATTTTCATTCACTTCTCGTCGATGGCGAGCAAGATTTTCATCTTCACTTTCGCTGTAGGTCATTTCAACAAAGGCATTACCAAAATCTTTAGGAATTTTCTTGACAATATTGTTACGCATCTTTCGAATTAACATTGACTCTCTACTTTGTGGATCTTTCCATGCTGGGCTGATATGCTGCTGTATTTCTTCGTCATCAAGTGCATTCAGGCCAAGTTCTTTTACTTTGTTTAAAAATTCTCTTTTCTTTTCATCGATCTGTTTCTTTTGCGCAGGAGTTGCGTCAAAACGGCTTTTAGCGATGCCGAATGTCTCGTTCATAAGATTGTTGTTAATATGTGCAATTAAATTGCGAGAAACGTCCTCCCGCTCTGTAATATAATATTCAACCTGTCCGTTAGTTTTGGTGATTGGATAGACAACTCTCACTACTTCCCCTTTTCCTGTTGGGCGCCAAACAGGAGGCTCTACATCAATCCCTCTGTACGCTGGATACTCGAATTCATCTTCCGAACGAACCAACCAGTATTGATGCACCGTGTCGATTCCCCGTCCGAAGTTAGAGAGAATGGCATCATTGCCATCTCCCTCTATGCCTAGCTCAATTTGCTTCGTCCATACGTCTTTCCCATTGACTTTCTTCTTTACACTCCTCATTTGGAAGTACACTTCGCGCGGGTTTGCCGCAGCATTTAATTTAAGCGATGCGACAGTGAGCAAAGTCTGGGTCACATTGCTCTTATCCAGTTGTTCGTCGGTCCATTTAATCCCCTTGGTATCAAGAACAGCGTTAATGCTTGAAATGGCACTCATAACACATTGTTTAGCGTAGTGATCCATATTCAAGCCGTTGCCTGTAAGCTGCTGTTCAATCATTGGGAAATACGTATTGCTGATCTTGGTTAATGCTGTTGAATAAGCCGGTGTTGCAGATTGGTTTTGATTACTCATTTTTCGTTCCCTCCAATATCTATTACTGCTATTTTTAATGCGTCCCTTCCATAAGTGAAATTTTCAAGATGTATAGGCCCAATAAGCTCTCCTTTATAATTAACTAATGTGATGTAATCGCCTTGAACGTTATTAACTAGACAAACTATGTCATACCGATCACCGTCGATATCGTCCCCTGTTACATGAACGGCCTGACCTTCAAGATATGGGTTAAATACCGTCTGTTTTACAAAAACCTCCATCAAAATCCCCCCTACTTTTCAGTCACAATTAGGCATTTATATAGACTCCTTATCATTTAACATGAAGTATTTTTTTACATGGGCTTCCGAATAAATGTATTCATCCGAAAATTGATCATATATAAACCCGTTTGGAAAATGCTTTTGGATCAATTTCAGAATTTCATCTTCTGATGGATAATGATCCATTTTCTCACTGACAATAAACCCGTTAAATTCAATCACAAAAACCTTTTTTAGAGGCATTTATATAGCCTCCTTCAATCGTTTTTCTTTTGCGTAAGCGAGCAAATCTTCGTAATCTCCAATAAACAATTTGTCTGCCAACTTGGACACGATTAAACTGATAAGTTGTGAATCCGTATCAATCAATTTAGTAACAGCTTCCGCATTATCTACAAAAATCGGGGCAGAAAAACCGTAATGCTCTGACAGTGTATTGATGATGTCCAAACCGATATTAATCTTTGCAGCATTGTTCAGCCCTTTGTCGTATGGGACTCCTTTATAAGTCGTTACACAAATGTCATTCAATGCTCCATTTACCTGAGTTTCAAATAACTTGAAGCGAGCATATTTAAATTTTGAGTTAATCTTTTCTTCTAAAACTTCCACTTTGGTACGAGTAAATTCCTCAATCAGGAATAATTGCTCTTCTAATTGTTCAAATTCCCTTGCTAGATCCTGTTCTTGATCCCGCAATTCATTGATGCGTTTTTCAGATTGCTCTACGATCATGAATTTGTTTAAGTCACCTTGGTATTGCTCTCGCTCTGTTTTCAGCTGGGCGATCGCCACTTGTATCTCTTGAATCGATTCATTGGCCAACTCTTTCAAGCTAGAAATTTCGTTTTGCAATTCTTGCTTTTCTTCAAGTATGGAAACGTATTGCTTATTTTCTGTCACATCCACAACCGCATCCTGTGCCTGGGATAATTGACCATTCAATTTTTCTAGCAAATTTTGTTTTTCAGTAATTTGTTTACTAGTTTTTTCATAGGATTTAGTAAGAGCTTCATTTTCTTGAATGTAGGCGTCTTTCTTGTCCTTACCTTGCCTACCTTTCAGGTTTATGCCTTCAAGACGCTCAGACTTATCAATGTTGAACTGTTTTAATGCTTTTTCGCGTGCAGCAGCGACTTGCTCTTCTGGAAGATCTTGTCCGCATGTTGGGCATTCGCAAGCATCCGAATGAGAAAATTCTAAACTGTTAATCTCGGCATATTCTTGACGCAATTGGACAAGCTCAGACTCGATTCTTTGGATGCTTTCATCGTTAAAACGCTTATGATCTTTCAAAGAATCTAACTCTCGATTAATGATCGTGACGTTCGATTTTTCCTCTTGAATACGCGCTTGCAACTTGTATATAGCATCTTTGCTTCCCGCTTCATGCTCCTGTTTGAGTTGCATTAGTTGAAATTCAATTTCTTGTACTTCCTTTTGTTTTTGAACAATGGTGTTGCCGTTTCTAATATTAGAAATAAGATCCTGTTCTCCATCTATTTGGCTGTCAATACGACTTATTTCAGCTACTATTGCTGGTTTATCCAACCCTTCAAGAGATGGGAGGTTGTGTTCTATTTCATTAATCCTGATCGGAATTCTATCAAGTTCTTGGTTTATCCCCTTCCGTTTCTCAGCAATGAACTTTTTATGCTTTTCGATCGTACGATTCCCTAAAATATCTGGCAGAGCTGAAAGTCTTGGATTACGGGCAATGATATCTTCGTCTGTAATATCTCCAGAAACTTCAAGTAGGACCTTGCGTCGTTGGTCTGCTTTTAAAATTTCATTGAAATAAGACGGATTAGTTAGAAGTTTAAAGATATCTTCATCAATCAAATCGGTAATTAGTTTGTTATACTCGCCCTGACTAGCTGGGACACCATCTATAAAGTAGTCGTTAGTGTGTCCGGAAAAAGTAGCTTGGGCTGCGTTTCTTTTTTTTGTCCAAACTTCTTTGTGTATTTTTTTTAATGTGAGGGACGTATCATCAATAGAAAATGTCGCCTCCACCGAGTGCTCCAACCCACTAGCCTCATTTCCGCCTTCATCCAACGTTTTGATGGCGAATTTCGTACTGTTGAGCGAATCTCTATTGAATAAGAGCCAGAGAAAAGCATCGTAGATGGTCGTCTTGCCAGTGCCATTTTCCCCATAAACTTTGACGTTTTCCCCTTGTATATCTATGGAAAATCTTCGTACACCTTTAAAATTTTCAAGAGAGAGATTTAATAATTTGATAGTTTTCATCGCTCAATCCTCCGTTTTCGTTCGTATTTAGTTTTTCATTTTCGTTTTGACCAAATATTTGCTTGCATTCATTGATGAAATCATTCATATGATGGTCATATACGATTTGAAGATCTTCAAAATCACCTAGGATCGCCACACGACCCGCAACCATACCAAACGCTCTTAAGTCGCTGTATCCGTCCCGGCGAAGTTTGTTATAATGTTCAACAAATTGGTTCATTTCGCTCCCCCTTTACCGACCATTGCAAAACATGCTACAATGGCAGTAATTCGATATTTTTTAGTAATTGACTCTCTTTGCCTGAAGAGAGTCTTTTTTTGTTAATTTCTTCCTTTTGTGACCGCCAGCATAAACAAGCACCCTATTATAAACGACATAATTATTACTAGAATTGCGCTTGTATGCACTTTATGTATCACCACCTTACCTAGTAATTAATGGAGATTAGCTCCATCGTCACGACCGGGAACCTATTATTAGGAATGGGGGAGGAATGATGAAGCTCCCGATCGTGACGACAGGTCTAAGCCTGTCAATTTGAAATGCGATACTACTCTGTTACTTCTTCTAAACAATCAACTGCAAAACCACCTATTTTTCCCTCAAGCAAAACAACTTCCTGACCGTGGCCTAATTTCCAAGGTTCACTTCTTGTAACCCAAACCTTTCCGGGATATTTTTTTGCTTCAAAACAGTTCACCATTGTTACTTTCGTGCCAATTTCCATGTCTAAATATCTCCTTTTCTTTGTTTATTGGAATATTTCTGTTTGATTAAACTGTAAGATGCTATTGCAACTTTCCTAATGAGATCAGGATTCATCTGTATTTCTTTATCGTTCATTTCATAAAGGCTATCTAAAGCTTCTAACACTTCATATCTTTTCATTTCCTTCACCTTTATAACTCCGAATTTTCGTTGACTAAGGTTTCAATTACAGCGTTATCCACAAAAGTAAATTTTTCTTTTAATTTAGCAACCGCATTTTTAGCACGCTTTTTTGAGCTATAGACTTTAACATCTTTATCGTGCTTAGTGTGCATTACACCAGGGAAGCGAACATCATCCCTTTGATATACTTTTCCATCCCAATATCCAATGGATCTTTCATTTCCATATTCACTTTCTATTAAATGAAGAACATACTTTTCACTCATTTCCTTCACCCTTTCCAAGCCCATCTGTGTTATAATGAACTTACCTATTTAGCATTGCAGTAATTTGAGTGCCAGCTCAGTTACTGCTTTTTTTGTTGTCATTTTTCACAAACCTGCCGATCATAAAGCCGAATCCTAATGCCCCTACTGTTATTAGCCATACTGTGAATAGGTCCATCAAACTTCCTCCTTAATTGCTTCAAATTGCAACTGTTCATAGCGTTTTAATAATGCCTCTACGATCGCTTTATCGTTAAACAGCCCGGGTTTTTCCTTATGTAAATCCAAGATGCATTTTGCCCAATGACCTAGATTTTGATATTTTTCGTTTAAATCCATGGGATTATTAAACCTCCTATTAAAGTAGTAATCATTTGCATTACTGTTGCTACGTCAAATCCACCCACTATAGCCGCTAGAACTTCTGGCATTTGAGTAGCTTGACCCCAACGCCAAGCATCACTTAATCTCAATTCCATTTTGTTATTTTCTATCTTTGATATTGCCGCTCTAGGTAAACCGATCATATTTGCTAGCGATTCTTGACTTAATCCTTTAACAACTCTGGTCATTCTAAGAATGTGACCATGTTTTGCCATTTCTTGAAACTTAAAATCCTGAGCCTCCATATCGAACACCTCCCCTCGATGTTCTAAAATCGAACAATTTGCTTTCAATCAGTAGCAGACTATTAGATCAAAACCTAGTAAACTTGTAGTTAAGAAGTTGCCACTAAGTTTGTTGTTTGATTGCGAATCCAAGCATCTACATTCTCTTGAGTGAAAAATATTCTGCTACGCACTCTAAAGTGAGGGATTTGTTTCTGCTTGACCATTGTGTAAATAGTGTCAGGATGAACTCTTAGCTGTTCAGCAACTTCCTGAACCGTCAAAGTGTCACGTAACATTAAATCGCCGCCTTTTCCTGAAGTTCCTTTTTTAGTCGATTTAAGATTTTTAACTGCCCTTTCGTTGTAACTTTTGTAGTCCTAGCGAGTCTTGATCCGTCCGGGGTTTGTATATTCCGTTGCAACACTTGGAAATAACCTGATTCAATTGCCCGTTGAGTCGGTTGCGTGTTGTTCTTTTGGATATAACCCCAGTCCCTTAATTTGTTGTAAAGCTTGTTTTGCCCAATCATAATGCCCTGATTACAAGCAAGCTTTGCAACTTCTTTTACTAAAACTGTGTCTTGAGAGACTAAGCAGGATTCGGCGAATACTACTTTCGGCTTTTGCTGTTCAATTGTTCTTTCGGCTTCAATGCGTTTATCTCTCTCGTCTTTTAAATTGGTGAGCAACTGGATTCCGAAGTCTGGATCACTGATAATGTTTTCGATTGTTTGTGGTGTTGCGTATGCTCCGTGTTTCCTGATAGATGGTAGAACTTCTGATGTGATCCATTTTCTAAAACGCTTCGCTTCTGGTTTTCGACTATCTAGGATGACATCGTAAAGACCATCTTCATTAATAAATGTTGCTTTTTGGTTCCGACCTAGCCTATCTTGGATGACCTCATTAGTAATGACTCCATCTTCAAGTCTTGTTTTTACTTGGCTAGGATTGCCAATTTCTAAAATATTGCAAACATCTTTCAATAAAAACTTTGGACCTTCCTGGTCGTTGATAATTACTAAATTTTGTCCATCAAACATTTTTGTGAGTTGATTCATATAAATCACTCCTTTGCTGGTTAACTTGGATAATTTGTTGTTTACATAAGAGGTTAAGTTCGTTGCCAACCTCTTCCAACAATTCAGGAGCATCCTCATAGGTAACATTGTTAGATGCCAAAACCTTAATTATTTCTTGCAGCACGTCTTGTTGCTTAGAGAGTTTGTATCTATTAGTCATTAGCACATCTCCTTTCTAGTTTTTCCAAATCAGAGCAAATTTGATGTTGCCAATCTGTATCGTCAATCATGCTAGCTACAAGTGAAAGATTTTTCAGCTTTGCTTTTTGCCATTCATTTTTCTCAAGAAGCTTTAACGACTCATTGAATTCTCTTGTTTCGGATTGGGACAACTTCCGGTGTTTTTTCAGAATGCTTAACTCTATAAATCGTTCCAAAACAGCGTGCAATCTAATCACCTCCTAACTGACATTTTTAGGTTTTTGACTTCACGAATCGCATAGCGACTAGGCAAAAAAATATTTTCAACATCCACATTGTATATTGACGCTATTTGCTCGGCTCTTTCTGAACTTATTTGACGTTTTCCATTTTCAATTTGAGATAGATAACCTGCTGGAATTCCTAATTTCCTTGCTGATTCTTCTAAACTCATTCCAGCTAAGTGTCGTGCTTGTTTAGGCAAACTCATTTGTATAACACTCCTTCCAACTATTCGTTATGTGATGTTATTAACCATATTACAATGCATTACGCAAAGCGTCAACGCATTTTGCAAAGTTTTTTCAAAAAGATTGATATTCGCATTTTGCAAAGTATAATTGTAGTTATAGGTAGGTGAGATTATATGTTCGGGGAACGATTGAGAGAATTAAGAAAACAGAAGAAATTAACTATGAAGGAATTAGGTAAGATATTTAATCTTGCAGAATCAACTATTTCGGGCTATGAATCCGGGACAAGGAAGCCAGATATTGAGCAAATAAGAAAATTTGCTGATTACTTTGATGTCCCCACAGATTACTTATTAGGTCGTTCCAACAGCCTGGTTTCCACTACCAATTCCGCTCCATTAACAGAAAAAGATGAAAAAGACATTGCAAAGCGAATGGAAACATTAAAGAAAGACTTGTCTGCAGGTGAGGGATTAAGCTATAAAGGCGAGCCGATGAGTGATGAGGCTATAGAGTCTTTATTAGAGGCTATTGAATATGCGGATCGCCAAACAACAAGAGTAAACAAAAAGTATATCCCAAAAAAATACAGAAAAGATAATAACGATTCTTAGGGTGATGCTTTTTGCCGAAAAATACTGCAATCCAACTAATGAAGAAGTACAACACCAATAATCCTTTTGAGTTAGCCGAGCATAAAAAAATTAATGTAGTTACAAGAGCTTTACATGAGGATATCGGGGGGTTTTATCTTTACATGAGAAAAAGCCAATATATTTTTTTAAATAGTTCTTTATCGGAGGAGGAAACCTTTTTCGTAGGTGCTCATGAATTAGGACATGCGCTTCAGCATACAAGGGTTAGTACTCCTTTCCTTAGAAAGAAAACGTTGTTTTCTGTCGATAAAATTGAGGTGGAAGCAAATAAATTCGCCGTTGAATTATTAATGCCAGATTGTTTACTTCAAGAATACATACATCTATCCATCTACGATATAGCGAAAATATTAATGGTTCCTCGTGAAGTTGTGTATCTCAAAAAATTTTAAACTTCCACTAGGTATATAGTAGCTGGAACAAAAAACCTATAAAACAAAAAAAGGTGTGATTGAGTGGGTATATTGAATTTTCTTTTTAAAAAGAAACCATTGAAAATTTCAAATCCATCGAGTACTAATGAAATTACAAATATTGAATTTAATGTAGAGAAAATTACAAAAAATGAAATCAACCCAATCTACCTTGAAGAATTAGGGGCAGGAGTACTACCCGGTGAGGTTGTGCTTTTAGATTGGATAGGTAGTAGATCAAATAATTCGGCATTTCCTGGTTACTATGAATATCAATACGGTATTGATCCAAAAAAATCAGTTAACAAACTCATTCAAAAGGGATACATTAGAAAGTCGACACCTTTAGAATCGGTTTCATCCTTAAAAGTTCCCGATATTAAGGGTATTTTAAAGACAAAAAAATTAATGGTATCTGGGAAAAAAGTAGATTTAATTAGTAGAATTGAAGAAAATTTCAGTTCGGAAGAAATTAAGCCTTTCATAAAGGAACAGTCATTTAAACTTGCAGAACCAGGTTCTAATATTTTAAAAATGTATTATTACATAGTGGCAGCTCATAAATATAATTCTAATGATGGTACATATAATGTGGCTACTGCCATACAGTATATGAACTCGCTTTCTCACGACAATAAGCCTACTAATAGCGAAATATCTTGGTCATTATATCAAAGTGCATACATTAAATTTAAACGCGAAAGATCCTATGGATTAATGCGTAACACTATTTTTAAAATGGCTGAACAGCTACAAAGAGAAAATAGCACTGATAAATCTGTCGTTTACTACTTAAGAGTGTTCATTCTAGATTTAAGTGGAATGAGTAACAGTAGCTATGTACAATTACCTAAACTTTTAACTATTGCTCCTGGTATTATATCAAGAATTAAAGCGACATTAAACGAAAATATAACTAAAGATGTAAGCCAATACTTTAATAAATCTTGGGCCATTACATGTGAAGAAATCCCTTTCCATTATTTCGATAAAGATACCTGCTATGGATTATTACTAGAAACATTAGAAGTTGAAGACAGCGATTTTTCTTTGATCAACTCAAAAATAATTAATAAAGCGACAGTTGTCTTAAAGAAAATCGACCCCTCTACATTTGAGATAAAATACGGGTTAATAATTCCTGATTGGTCAATTTGAGTTACAAGAGCAGAACAAATTCAACGTAGTTACAAAGGATTTTTATTAAGAAACCTTTTTCGAGGGTGTCCATGGTTTTGGACATACCCTTCAACAAACAAGGGAGGAGAGAACAATAACAATAAAACTATTTAAAGGATTCATAGTTGCATTTGTATTTAGTGCATTTATTGCGTTTCCCATTAGTATCTCATATGCAAATGAGAAAGATGATTTTAAAGAATGGTTATCCAATGATTTTGAAGAAACGGTCAATAACAGTATTAGTGACTTTAATGAGTCATGGGAAGAAAACTGGAATCTTAATCTGTCTCACTATTTAATCGAAGGTAAAAAGAAAGAAACCATAGAAAAGTTGGAAAAACTACGCCAAGACATTAAGGAGAAAAAAAGAACGATACACGAAATTAAACTTGACCAAAATGCCAACAGGAAGCAAAAGAAGAAAATCAAAAAAATCAAGCGTTATATAAGAAGCGCTCTTTCTAAACATGATGGCCAAGTCAAAAAAGCGATCAAATTAGTTAAGAAAGAAAAGGAATTCGAGGATACATCTAAACTCGATAAAAAAATATTGAAATTTGAAAAGAAGACAGAAACAGCTAACAAATTTCACAATGAACTTCAAAAAGAATTGGATTTGAAAACAAGTGATTTTCAATTTCATGAAATAGTGACGATCGACAAAGATACAGCGAAGGGTGTATTGCAAGTAGAAAAAGAGAAGCAAGAGAAATTAGAAGCTAAGAAAAAACGGCTTGAAAAGGAAGAAGCTGAAAAGCAAGAGAAAGAACAGAAAATACTTGAAGAAGAAATCGATAAAATTACTAAAGAATCCAAACACAAAGAAGACAGTACGAAACAGGCGCAAATAGTCAGCGAGGAAGAGTTCGATTCTTGGATCAATGATCTTATTGAAACTGGTGACGGAATTATAACAAGTGTAGGTCCAAATGTTGAAGGTGATTGGGAAGTAACCAATGTCTTTGTAAGTTCCGAATTCTTTATACCTAGTGTCGATAAACAATTGGATATGGTAGAGTCTGTTGGTCCTGCTATTCAAGAAATGGTAGAGAGATCCGGTAAATCCTCATATACAAATGTAATTTTCAGATATGAGAAAGATGATCGTATTATAGCAGAACCAAAATTATTTGGTGGATACAAAATTAACTAGGTTAAAAATTATGCCCAAAACGGGCATTTCTTTTAACTACATAAAGAACATACATTCTATTTTTAGGAAGTGATAAATAATGGCAAACTCAAAACACTACCCAAGTAAAATGTTTTCGGTGTCGAAATTGGTAAAAATACCCGTTTACTCATCATTACGTTTAAAAGACGGTAAGTTACTGGGAGAAATCAAAGGGTTTATGAATACACCAATCGAATGTATAAAACAAGAAAAGAAGGTGCATTGAAATGGCACATGTAGAAAAGAGAGGGAGAAATAGTTGGAGATTAGTAGTCACTATTGGATATGACGAAAAAGGAGTACCAATCCGGGAAAGAGAAACAGTACAAGCGAAAAATAAAACAGAAGCCGAGAAGTTACTTACTATTTTCGAATCTTCTATCCTTACAGGCAAGTACGTTAAACCAGAAAAAATAACTTTGAATAGATTATTTCAGATTTGGGATGAAAACATCACAGATGGTGATTTATCGCCCCGTACTAAACAAGAGTATATTAATATATATAAAAAGAGAATAAAGCCTCTACATGGACATATGAAGCTTCCAGACATAATGCCCATCCATATCCTAAACTTTGTTAATGGGCTCAAAAAAGATGGCGCAAGATTGGATGGCAAGGAAGGTCCCCTGTCCGCATCTAGTATTAATAATTGCTATAAAGCATATAATAGTTTATTAAAATTTGCTAAAAAGATGAAGTGGATCTCCCACAATCCTGCAGAGGATATTAAGCCATCAACTCCCGAACAAGTCGAAACAGAAATATATGAACCTGAAGATTTAATTAAACTTACTAATTACCTTTCGAATTTAGAATTTAGGTGGGAAGTATTGGTTGCAATTTCTCTAACGTCATCTGCACGTCAAGGTGAAATAGCTGCTATCGAAGAAAAACATGTTGATCTCGATCGAGGCGGCATTCACATTAACCAAGCTTTAATTGTAAAAAAAGGTGTTGGTGTCGTACTAAAAGAAACGAAAACAAAAAACAAACGGTTCCTTTCCTTGCCTGTAGCTGTGATGGACATGATCAAGAAATTGATCCATATCCGCACACAAGAAGTTTTTTCAATTGGAAATAAAAGAGTGTGGAAGGATCATTTATTTTTATTCGGTGATGTTTTTGGTAAACCAATACGACCCGATTCCATTAGCCAATGGTGGGGAAGATTTATGGAAAGAGATGAGTTCAATGAATTAGGATTAAAACGGATTAGATTTCATGATTTGCGTCACTCTTCCCTTACCTATCTAAGTACAAGAGGAATACGACCGAAAGCAGTACAAAAACGTGCAGGGCATACACGGATCGGAACAACCTTTGATATTTATGGTCATACACTAATTGAGGAAGATAAGGAAGCAGCATCACATTTTGATGAACTTTTTAACAAGCCTGCAAAATAGGTAAAAATCTATCTAGCCCCAATTTAACTGGGGTTATATAGGGGTTGAATTTGTTCGGTTGGGGTCGGAAAGAATCAAATTTATTCGGTATAAATCACTGTGAGTGTAGAGATGTCAAGGGTTAATCGGTTGCCGTCATATTGCTTCGGAAACGCATCAACAGCCTTCTAAGCTGTGGGTCGGGGGTTCGAATCCCTCCTGGGACGTCATTTTAAAAAAAGCGCTAAATCCTTTGTATATCAAGGAATTTAGCGCTTTTTTTGAACATGGATTAGTTATACCCCAACATCTAGGCAACCTTGAAAAATTTTCACTTGTGAGCCCCACTAAAATTCGCTCCGAAAAGCTTTCAATTCTTCATGCTTGTCATTAAAAAAACGAACTGTACATCGATCATTTTGCTCGACGATTGCATACGTTCTTTCATTTCCTCCTCTTGGAAGCAGGATACTGCCTGGATTCAGAAATAACATTTCTTCTATTTTTTCTACTCCAAGTACATGAGAATGGCCAAAGAAAACAAAATCAGCTTCCAGTTCTTTTGCACGATAAGCAAGATTGAGAAGAGAAGATTTTATTTGGAATAAATGCCCATGTGTTGTAAAGATTTTATACCCTGCAACATCCAGTAACAATTCGTTCGGAAATTGTTGATCCATGTCACAATTCCCTCTCACTATATGAAATCCTTCAAGCACTGGGTCTACTGCGCGTAATTCCGAGTCGCCACAGTGTATCAATGCGTCAACATCATTCCCATATCTATTTTTCAATGCTTTTATCATGGCACGGTCACCATGACTATCACTCACGACAAGTAACTTCATTTACAAGCTCCTCTCAGAAGAGATTCTCAACAGGGTTTTATTTTACCAAAGAATTACGGGAAATGATATTGGAACGATTGATACAAGCATTTGGAGATAAATGAGAATAAGCAAAGACCAATAGCTCTTATAGAGGATGTTCAAAAAGTCCGGTAATTATCCTCCTTTTTGAACACGCACTTACATTCTCCTATTCTATTAATCTATATCGCCTACTTTTTCTTTCAGATGATAGAGCTCTCTTTTTAATTCCTTAATAGTTTCTTGATAGTTCGAATCATGATAAACATTTTTAAGTTCATAGGGATCCTCTTGAAGATCAAATAATTCCCATTCAATTTCTTTCTTTATATCTTGTGTACCTGGTAGACCAAAGCCTTCACCATAGTAGCAAATTAATTTAAAGCGATGGGTTCTGACTCCGTAATGTGCGGCCACATTATGTTCAGGATCCATATGCTCCCAATACCGATAATACATAGAGGTCTGCCAATCTTCAGGTGTTTCCCCTTTTAGAATCGGCTTTAAGCTTGTACCTTGCATATCATCCGGTGCTTGAATCCCTGCAAAATCTAGAAATGTTTGCGCGAAGTCAACATTTAATGCGAAAGCGTCTGTTACGCTACTAGGCTCTATTTCTTTTGGATAGCGAATTAAAAATGGCATACGTAAAGATTCTTCATACATAAATCGTTTATCATACCATCCATGATCCCCAAGAAAGAAACCCTGGTCTGAGGTATAAATTACAATGGTATCATCTGTGATACCGTCTTCATCCAAATAGTCTAGAAGACGTCCAACATTATCATCAATAGAAGCAATGCACCGGAGATAGTCTTTAATATATCGTTGATAATACCAACTTTTTGCTTCAGACGCTGTTAAACCTTCAGGTAGATCTTCCTTTACATCCCTCTTGCGTAAATCTCGATCGACACGCATTTGGGCTTCTAACGCAGCCGAAGAACGAGTGTCATAGTCATCGTGAAAGGTTTCTGGTTCGGGTATATCTACATCTTTATATAAATCCATATATTTTTCATCAGGATCCCAAGGACGATGCGGTGCTTTGTGATGGCACATCATAAAAAACGGCTTATCTTTATTTCTTTTCTCTAGCCATTTTACACTCAGGTCTGTCGTTATTTCTGTCGCATATCCCGGAAATACCTTTTTCTCTCCCATTTCAATCATTTCTGGATCATGGTAAGCCCCTTGCCCAGGGAATATATTCCAATAGTCAAACCCGGTTGGATCACTATTCCCGCCATGACCTAAGTGCCATTTTCCGATCATCGCTGTTTGGTAACCATTCTCTTGTAAAATCTTTGCTACATGATGTTGACGTGCATCAAAATCCTCATACAATGTCCTTACACCATTTAAGTGATTGTACTTTCCTGTCAAAATTGCTGCTCGACTAGGGGCACAAATCGAATTTGTGCAAAAGCAATTGTCTAGCCTCATCCCCTCATTTGCAATTCGATCAAGATGCGGCGTTTGGTTAATCCGGCTATCATAGGCACTAATTGCATGAGCTGCGTGGTCATCACTCATAATAAAAATAATATTCGGCTGCTTTTGTGTACTCAATCTGATCACCCTTCTTTATTTTTCTTCAAGCATAATCGTATAGTGGTGCGAATATCCCCTTGTTTTGAAGATTGTCCACTACTAAGAATCCGCGGTTAACGCTTTCAAACTCCAAAACCCTAATGAATTGATGCATAGACTTTTCTCTCTCTATTTGTCGGTATTATATCATATGGTTGATCCTTTTTAACATCTTTTCCCCCAGAATCTTACGATCAAAAGTAAAAACAGGGCCGATTACACGCCCTGTTTTACCTCATCTTCTTATATTTTGAAATGCTTAGATCTTACCTTCGTATAAAGAGATTCTCCATAATTGGTTCCAAATTCCTTAAAGCTTCCGATCTATGACTTATTTGATTTTTTTCTTCACTTGTCAATTCTGCCATTGATTTTCCGGCAGTTATTGCAAAAAAAACTGGATCATAACCAAAGCCATTCATACCGTGTCTTTCAGTTAAAATTTTGCCTTCACATTTTCCTGAGACAAATACTGTTTCTTCTCCAGGAATTGCCAAGGCAAGCGCACAATAAAAACGCGCTGTTCTTTTATTATCAGGAACATCCTTCATTTCATAAAGCAATTTATCAATATTTGCTTCATCATTCTTCTCTTCCCCTGCATATCTTGCTGAATAAATGCCAGGCGCACCGTCTAATTCGTCCACAATCAATCCCGAGTCATCAGCTAAGACCATTCCATTTAATTCATTGGATAAGGTTTCCGCTTTGATCCTTGCATTTTCTTCAAAGGTATTACCTGTCTCTTCGATATCGGGATGACTCTCAACATCCAATAACGTACGTACCTCTATTCCATATCGGGAAAAAAGTGTTTCAAACTCAGCTGCTTTCCCTCTGTTTTTGGTCGCAATCATTACTTTTTTCATCATAACTGTTTTTTCACGACTTGATCGATCAAAGTCGCCACCTCACCAAGAGCTGTTCGCTGTAATTCCATCAGTTGTTGAATTCCTTGTGACGCTGCATCCAGCATTGCTTGGAGCTGAGTCGCCGAAAATGTCGCCTCTTCTCCTGTTCCTTGCAATTCAACAAACTCCCCATTTCCAATCATGACAACATTCATGTCTACTTGTGCTTGACTATCCTCTTGATAGTCTAAATCTAAGATGACTTCACCAGTCTTACTTATTCCAACACTCGTTGCCGCAAGAAAGTCTTTAAGTGGAAAGGTTGTCCATTTTTTTCCTAGAGATAGTTTGTGCAGGGCCATCGCGACTGCCACAAAAGCACCTGTAATTGAAGCCGTTCTCGTTCCACCATCAGCTTGAATGACATCACAGTCAACCCAAATGGTTCTTTCTCCAATCACATCTAAATCAACAACCGCGCGAAGAGAACGACCAATTAAACGTTGAATTTCCATCGTTCTACCCGATATCTTCCCTTTCGAAGATTCGCGAATATTTCTCGTTTCCGTAGCACGTGGCAGCATTGCATATTCCGCTGTGATCCAGCCTTTTCCTGTTCCTCTAAGGAAAGGAGGAACACGATCTTCTATACTTGCTGCACAGATGACCTTTGTATTTCCAACTGTTATTAATACGGACCCTTCAGGATGCTTTAAATACTGATTTTCAATATGTACAGTTCGTAAATCCAATGTTTCTCTATCTTGAGAGCGCAACAGTCCATTCCTCCTTAAAACTATAATCAGCTAAAATAATACAAGAGGCCGCATCATATCAGCCTCTTGATTATTTATTATATAGTATATCAAATTTCCCTATTTAAAAACTACCAACGTTTACTTTTTCCGGACGGCTCACTGGAGCGGTTAAAGCCTCCCCTTCTTCGTTCACAACTTCATCCTTCCCATTTACTTTAATCGATACACCTTTTATATCTTTTTGTTCGGTTAAAGATAGGACGATTGAGCTAAGGGTTGCGTCTGAAATGATATTGCTATCACTATTTTCAAGGATGGATTCGTTGAAATCAAGGACCACATTTCCATCTTCTACTTTTGGCTCCTCCAACAATTTCACTCCGTTGAATAACGCTGTAGATAACGTTGACTGCAGTCCAGGTCCATCCACTAATTGATTAATAACAGCTGCCACATCATCTTTTTCATTATTGGAAACCCTTTTGGTAACAGGTACATAATAAGGATCATCATCAGCTTGTGATAAATAATAAACAGTCACAGGCCGGGTATTCGTAATATCTGCAATATCAGAAGACTGTGTATTAATTCCATCTGCTCTTGTTAGCCCGTTTTCACTAATTGGCGTCCCACCAACTGGCATCTCTTCGAGCGCATATCCATTCACTCTTAATTCCACTGAATCAACACTATCGAATTGCGTTAAGGTCCATGTAATCGATTGAAGAATACTTTGTTCATCTGCTTCATTATAATCAGAGAACTCCTCAGAAAAATCTACCACTGCGACGCCATTTTGAATATCTACATCTACTTCTGTTCCTGCCGGAATTACTGTTCTAAATCCATTTGGAATAACTCCAGAAATGGGACCATCTGTAACAAGATAAGAAAGAACTTGTTTCGCCACACTTTCCGTTTTTGGCATTGGAATCGATTGAGATACGACGTAACCATTTTTGTCCACTAAATAAATATCTCTCATTTCCATATCAGCTGTTTCTTGGGTTGTCTCATCTGTTGTTGATTCTACATCTTCGCCCTCTTGCATTTGGGTCACTTCTCCTGGTGGATCCACACTTTCTTTATCTTTTCCGAAAAGACCACAGCCGCTTAATGCTATACTTGCTGTTAAAACACCAGCCAGCGTAAAGGCCATCTTTGCCTTTTTTGACATTTCGTACCCCTCCTAAGACAGTTTGTACTCTATGTATACGAGCTATCTTTCAGGAATAGACCGGCTTGTCAAAATTTTTTATAAGAAATGCGGAAGACGGTTGACTAGGAGTGACAATCAAATAGCCCTGAACTGGAGAAGGCGTGGCTATTGTTGAATAAAAATCATAATTCCGCGATCTCCAGGATAATATTATAAACTACAAAAAAACAGCCCACTAAGAGCTGTTTTTATCCTTTAATATAGTAAATCTTGATTTTTAAGATTCACAAATTCAATATGTAAATCAACCGATTGTAACCAATCTGAGGCAATCCTTTTAAAAATAGATTGTGAACCTGTTGTAAAAAAATGATGCTCCGGTATAGCCAAAGAAGGATTAAGCCAACCATTAAAATCGAGAATCGTGCTTACTTCTTGAGCAGTTTCTTCCCCAGAGCTAATTACATTTACTTCAGGTCCCATTTCTGCTTGGATTAACGGGGCAAGTAAAGGGTAATGCGTACATCCAAGTACGATTGTGTCAAGCCCTTTTCCTTTTATCGGAATCAACGTCTCTGAAACGACTTTTTTGGCAACATTACTATGATATTCGAAGCTTTCAACAATCGGGACGAATTTAGGACAAGCGAGTTGTTCAACATGAATTTGCTGATTAATCATCTTTAATTCATGTACATATGCTTGACTTTTGATCGTCCCAATCGTTCCTAAAATTCCAATTCTACCATTTTCCGTCACCTTCAAAGCAGCTCTTGCACCAGGGGCAATGACGCCGACAACTGGAATATTTAGTATTTCGCGTAATTCTTGTAATACTACTGCTGTGGCAGTATTACAAGCAATAACAAGCATTTTAATATTTCTCTCAACTAAAAAACCGGCCATCTGCAAAGTAAAACTTCTTACTTCCGCTTCTGGTCGTGGTCCGTAGGGACAACGTGCTGTATCCCCCACATAGTAAATCACTTCATTCGGCATTTGCCGCATAATTTCCTTAGCGACGGTTAAACCGCCAACACCTGAATCAATGACACCTATTGCATGTTCCAACTTTCCCGCCTCTTGTCTATCTAGTTGCTCTTTTCGCTGAAACGCAGCAAAAATGATTGCTTGTTCACGTAAGCAACTATTTCATTTCTATTTTTTCATTTCATATCTTGATGTAATCGAGCTAAATATCCCTTTAGCTGTACAATGTCCTCGTCAGAAAAGTCAGTTAAAACTTCTTGCAGATAATTTTGTCGTCTGCCAATTACCTCTGCAATAATATTTTCTCCCTTTTCCAATAAGTGAATTCTTACAACTCGTCGATCTTTAGGATCCCTGACCCTCATGACAAGTTCTTTTTTTTCCATTCTATCAATTAAATCTGTTGTTGTGCTACAGGCTAAATACATTTTATTTGAAAGCTCACCAATCGTCATATCTCCTTTTTCCACCAGCCACTGTAATGCAATAAATTGAGGTGGTGTAATGGAGTAATCAGTCAATATCACACGGCCTTTTTGTTTAATAATCCCAGAAATATAACGAAGATCTTTTTCTAACTCCGCAATTACTTCTTCATCTCGCCGCAGGAGTTCATTATTCATCATAATTGGAAAGCAACTCCTTCCATCCCTTTGTCCCGAGCCATAGGCAATCAGACAGCAAACCTTCATGAAAAAATGAGGTTTCACTCTATTGCATTGTCTCTTTTTTTTCGAGAAATATCAAGATATTTTTTAGTTACACTCCAATAATATGAATATAAGCCCCTTTTGCACGGTTCAACCTGTGAGGACCACACTCAACTATATCCTCTTGAGCCATCTACTGATGTGCTGATTAACAAAAAAATGGCAAATCAGAATATCGTTCACTGATTTGCCATTTTTCCAATTAATTTTAATGTAAGGCTCGGTCAATCGCTATAGAGCCCCCACTCCAGACTTTTTTCGAAGACCAATCTTCCTCTCCTTGCCAAAATGGATCATCTGCTTGTAAGCCAAGTGGTAGAAAAACAGTCGAACATAAATAAAGACTTCCTGTCGAAATATACCCTTCTCCTAATTCAGGCTGATGACCGCATAATCCAATCCGCAACCAGCCCTTATCATCAAATGTACCACTCGTTTCCATTACCTTACGGATTACAGATGTCAGGGCACATCGTACTTGAGTTGGCGATAGCTCACTCGGGAGCCTTTGCTGCAAAGCCATTTGTGCTAGGTGTTGAAAGGCGCCAAAACGATAGGCAATTGATCTTCCGATAACCGGAAAGGTACCTTCTGGTGAGATACTCCTCTCCTGAATGCTAGCAAACCTTTTAGCCCGATTCATAATTTTAACCTTCAGCTGCTGCCAATCCTCCGCTTGATCACCAATAGTATCGATGATATCAACCAACATTGGCTGAATCACATAGCTATTATAATAATCGGCATGAAATTCGACCCCATCTCCATAGATTCCATCGCCTACATACCATTGTTCATGCTGTTTCAAAGCATAGTCAACTCGCATAGGATCCCATTCTTCTCCAAGCCTGTAAAGTGTTACTTCAATCATGGCAGAAAATAGCAGCCAATTATTGAAAAAAGGTTTACGGGAACGGGTACTCTTCAGTGCTGTCACGATGTTTTCCTGTATTGCTTGTGGCAGCGATGTAAACAATTGCTGTGGTGCCCGCAATATTGCATGAGCCAAAAACGCTGTATCGACAATTGGTTGATGTCCCTTTGAGAAATTCATGTAGTCTGGCGAGTTTGGATCAGTTGCTGCATCCAATCCTTTTTTAACCAATTCGATATAGTGCTTACGCAACTGACCTTCTTCTCCATCTTCAGACCCACATTCCAACCAAGGAGCGATTCCACAGAGTAATCTTGCGAATGCTTCCAAATAGCTATATTCTTCACGATTAGATAACTTACCCTCAACCGGCATCTTCTCTTTTAGTTGCCGATCCGCTAATGCCTGAAGTACTGGATTGGCGATTTCATGCATTTTCTGCAGCCAATAACTACGATCAGCATGTGTTTCAATCATTTTTATCCCTCCGTTCAACTTTTCAGCGGACTTTTTGAACATCCTTAAGCCATAATTTTAGACTTTTCCTCTGTCACCAACCATTTTAACTCTTCCCCATTAAGGAATCGTTTTAATTCTTCTAACATATATGCACCCATCCGCTGGCATTCGGTTGACATAGAACCACCAATATGTGGAGTTAAAATCACATTATCCATTTCATAAAGAGGCGCCCCTGCTATAGGAGGTTCAGGATATGTCACATCTAAAATCGCATAAAGATCCGAACGTTCTTTTAATATATCGATCATTTCATTTTCTCGAACAATCGCTCCTCTAGAAGTATTTATAAAGGTTGCATTTTCTTTCATAGATGCAAAATGTTGTCCTGTAATCATTCCCTCAGTCTCTTTTAGCCACGGTGTATGCATCGAGACAACGTCTGCCTGTTTGAAAACTTCCTCTAAACTACATAGTTCAACATTTAATTGACTAGCTTCTTCCTTTGAAACATAAGGGTCATAGGCAATCACACGTAGATCAAACTGTTGTAATTTTTCTACCATCTTTCTACCAATCATCCCTAAAGAAATAAGTCCGACTGTAGAACCATACGCCCCAGGAACACTTGATTTTTTACCGTATTTTTTTAGTTTTTTTGTCTCCATTACAAAATGCCATCCACGCTTTAAAGAAAATAATATTTGCGATAGCGCATATTCCACAACTGGTACACTGTTTGCTGCATAAGCGGTTGTGAT
Organism: Bacillus sp. J14TS2; assembly: GCF_018333015.1. NCBI lineage: Bacteria > Bacillati > Bacillota > Bacilli > Caryophanales > Bacillaceae > Bacillus > Bacillus sp. J14TS2. The sequence goes on from NZ_BORE01000004.1 coordinate 224,512, forward strand.
TTGAATATTCCGCTTCCAAAACTCCTCTGTTACCATATATTTAATCGATCCCGCCCCATAAAAGATCACTTTTAAGTTAGGGGCCGCTGCTAAGAATTCCTTATCTAAACGCGGACCGCCCCAACCCGAAAAAATAATATCCGCTTTTTCCAATAAGGCAGGGTTCTCGCGAATCGTCTCCCTTGTTTGCGGTGGAGCATAGATGTCAACATATTGGCTAATTTCTTCATATGTACTACCATAGATCAAATCAACATCATCTAAAATAAATAATCCTTGAAACATTCTATCGCCCGCTTTCTTTTAAATGTGTGTGTTCAAAAAGGAACAAGTCGGCGACTACGCTGACGTCAATCACTAACGCCGACACTAGTATATCTTGTACGTCGAAAGTTTGAGTTGGACTTGCGACTTTTACGTTGCCTACAGGACGCTTCGACTTAGTCGAAGATCATTTTCTCGCAGTGTCATTTTTACCGGACTTTTTGAACATCCTCTAAATGAGAAATAGAGAGAGAGGATCCCCCCCTCACTCCCATATCTTATACATATTCCAAATAACGTTCTTTCATCAATGCTAGAACTTCATCCCCTGGTTGATCCCAGATCTTTTGATTAAAAATCTCCACTTCAATGGGACCCGTGTATCCAGCTTCTTCTACCGCTAAACGAATTGGCTTAAAATCAATGACACCGTCTCCCATCATTCCTCTACCCATTAATAAATCGGGAACCGGGACCAGCCAATCGGAAACATGATAGCCTAAAATCCTCCCTTTCGCACGTGAAATTTGTTGAAAAAGGGCAGGGTCCCACCATACATGGAAGACATCTACAATTACGCCTACTTCATCTGGGGAATATTTTTCTGCTAGATCATTCGCATGTTCCAACGAAACAATCACAGATCTCTCTGCCGCATACATCGGGTGAAGTGCTTCTATCCCTAATTTCACTCCGCGCTCCTTTGCATAAGGAACAAGTTGTTCAATTCCCTCGGCAACCATTTTTCGTGCAGAAATTAACTCTTTATCAGGAGCAGGCCCGCAAACTAATACCAGCACTTCTGCTCCTAACTCAGCTGCTTCATCAACAGCCCTGCGGTTATCTTCTATTCTTTTTTGTCTCTCCTCTTTTGTTGCAGCGGGAAACATTCCACCTCGACAAATACTGGAAACATTGATCCCTGCATCTTGAATGATTCTTTTACTTTGCTTTAACCCGATCTCTTCAATTTTATGACGCCATAAAGCAATCCAAGGAACTTCCGCACGTGCACACCCCTCAACTGCTTCTTGCAAACTCCAAGGGTCTGTTGTAATTTGGTTCAAGCTTAATCTTTCAATATTTTGCAATTTGCTCATATTCTTCCTCCTAAACGATTCCCGATAATTCTGTGACAAGCTTCATTCTTTTGACAGCTAAATCTGGGGCAGTTAGTAAACCCGCTTGGTCTGCTAAGACAAACAGTTCAGATAAATGAAGCAAAGATCTTGAACCTTCTGCTCCGCCAATCATTCGAAAATGAGATTGATGTCCATTTAAATAAGCCATAAATACAATACCCGTCTTATACGCATAAGTCGGCGCTTGGAAAATATGTCTTGATAAAGGAACAGTCTTTTCTAGCAGTTGATGATAGGTTGTCAAGTTACCTTCATCCAACGCATGTAGGGCTGCTGAAGCAGCTGGGGCAATCGCATCAAAAATGCCTAGTAATGCATCACTATGGCCGAATTCATCTCCTTGAATAAGCCGAGCATAGTTGAAATCATCCCCCGTGTACATTCGGACTCCTTCCGGAAGTTTACGTCTCATTGTGATTTCCTTTTCTTCATCTAATAAAGAGATTTTAATGCCATCTACCTTATCAGCGTTCGCTTTGATAATGTCCAAAACGACATCCATTGCTTGTTCTATATCCGAATGGCCCCAATAGCCAGCCAAAGCAGGATCAAACATATCTCCCAACCAGTGTAGAATAACAGGTTGAGAAACGCTTTTTAAAATATGTGAATACACTCGTTCATAGTCTTCCGGCCCTTTAGCACAGGAGGCAAGCGCACGACTTGCCATCAAAATGATTTGTCCCCCGGCAGATTCAACGAATTCACATTGTTCCACATAGGCTTGTATGCAATCATCTACCGTCACGGTTTTCCCAGGTAATAAATGATCTGTACCTGCTCCACAAGCAATAAGCCCATTGACCGCTTTTGCTTCGGCAACCGATCGTAATATTAGCTCTTTCGCCATTTCCCAGTTGAGTCCCATTCCTCTTTGAGCTGTATCCATGGCTTCCGCAACACCTAATCCAAGTGACCAAAGATGATGTCGATAGGCTAGGGTTCCTTCCCAATCGATTTGCGCATTGTTCAATGGATCCGTATTGGCAAACGGATCACAAACCACATGTGCTGCGGAAAAAGCTACCCTGCTTTGGAACGGCTTATCAGGAATGACAAAGGATGAGGCCTTAGTTGGTTCATACGTATATAAAGTACCATCAGCTTTCGGTAATTGTAATGAAACCATTTATATCCCCCTTTAAATAGATAGTTTCGGAACGGTTATCCAGCGTCTTTCTTCTGAAGATTTCAAACCAAGATCAGACAATTGTGTTCCTTTTGCACCTTCTAACAAATCCCATGGAAACGCTTCGTCTACTACAATATGCTTTAAAAATTGCTCCCATTGGATTTTAAAAGCATTTTCAAACTCTTGATTACCTGGCACTTCCTCCCATTGTTCTAAGAAGTTAAATGGATTTTCAATATCAGGGTTCCAAACTGGTTTTGGTGTGTTGACACGATGTTGAGTCTTGCAATCTCTCAATCCAGCAACCGCACTTCCTTTTGTACCATCGACTTGAATCGTTAATAAGTCATCCCGATTCACTCTTACAGCCCAAGAAGAATTGACTTGTGCAATAATGCCGCCTTCAAGTTCGAACGTCGCATAGGCTGCATCATCTGCCGTACATTCATATTCTTTCCCTTCCTCATCAATCCTTTTAGGGATATGTGTGGTCGCAAAGGCAGATACGGCTGTGACATTACCAAACAAGTTGTCCAGAACATAACGCCAATGAGCAAACATATCAACGACCATGCCGCCCCCATCTTCTTTACGATAATTCCAGGATGGGCGTTGGGCTTCCTGCCAATCTCCTTCAAATACCCAGTAACCAAATTCCATGCGGACAGACAAAATTTCTCCAAAAAATCCAGAATCAATTAATCTCTTTAATTTCAATAAACCTGGCAAAAACAACTTATCTTGAACTACTCCATTTTTAACGCCCGCTTCTTTTGCAAGCTTTGCCAATTCTAGTGATCCTTCTAGACTTGTCGCTGTTGGCTTCTCACAGTATATGTGTTTTCCGGCTGCAATCGCTTGTTTAATCGCTTCTGCACGACGGACTGTTGTTTGCGCATCGAAATAGATGATGTCATTGGGATTAGCAAGACATGTATCAAGATCAGTACTAAAGCGTTCTATTCCATAAGTCTCCGCAAGTTTTTTTAGTTTTTCCTCATTACGCCCGACTAAAATCGGATCCGGCATAATAACATCACCGTTATGTAATGGAACACCACCTTGCTTACGAATGGCTACGATCGACCGAATTAAATGCTGGTTGGTGCCCATTCTTCCTGTTACACCATTCATAATGATTCCAATATTATGCTTCACATAAATCCCATCCTTCTTTTGGTTAGTTTTCTTTAGTTTAACCGTTTTCAAAGTATACTTCTTATGAAAATAGGAAAAGGATTCTTAATTTCGGAACTGTTTTGCTAATGATTATGGTAAACTTTAACTACGATATATTCGTTCAAGGAGAGAAAAGAATGACATTGAGAAAAATGCAGTTGCCTGAATGGGGGGCATACCTTTATGAAAGCAGGCATAAAGCAGGGGACAGGGTAAACATCCATCATCACGATAATCATCAAATTTTGTATGCGATTGAAGGAGAAGGGATTATTTCCATTGATCATCAAGAGTACCGCATTTCACAAGATCAAGGGGCTTTCCTAGCACCTTATTCACCGCATTCCATCTACTCTCAGAAAAGCTTAACTCTACTTGTTTTGGCCTTTGATATTGATTCTTTAGCTAGTTTTGGCAACCATGAGCTTCAGCGCAACTTTTTTCATTCATCTCGTTTTTTCAATCCCGACCTAATAGCAAGTAGTGAACTGAGACAATTATTAAGAAAGATGATTTACGAACAAACAAGCAAAGATTCTTTATCTGGATGGGCTCTCAAAATCCATTTATTACATATTTTACTAACCCTTATGCGATTTATAGAAAGATCTAGGATCCTTGATAAAAATAGCTTACGCACCGAGACAATCAAAAATTACATTGATACACATTACTATGAACCGATCACTGCTAACGATATTGCAGACAAATTAGGGATTAGTACTCGGTATGTCAATACGATTTTTAAAGAAACCTATCAAAAAACACCGATGCAATATTTAATGGAAGTTCGCATTGAAAGGGCAAAAAAGTTATTGAGTGAAACAGATAAAGAAATTATCACCATTTGTTTTGAGGTTGGCTATGAAACATTATCAACCTTTTACCGAACATTTAAAAACGAAACAAATATGTCACCAAAGCAATATCGTGATATGAAATATAAAGATAAGCAATTAACAGATGGGCGTACTCCTTAACTTAACATTGATAAGGGCATATTCTTCATTAGAAAAAGGAAGAGTGAAAGCAGTCCACTCTCCCTTTTTTTTTTACAACTAGAATTGATCCATTTATTGCGAGTTTTTTCTGCGATGCATTAGGTCATTGTAAGAAATCGAAGAACCTCCCATTGTGTGAGGATCAATCATAAGTTCACCAGCTTTTGTATGGAGAATTGCCTTATCTACTAAGGGCTTATTTTTTATATATTCAAGTTTTCCAGGGCAAACCGAATAAAGACCAATGGTGGCAAGGATGTACCAGGCCGATAGGCTGCCATTATCTTCATCCCCGGGGAATCCATCAACTCCGCTAGAAAATCCCTCCTTCGCAATCTTCGTAACCCAATGATTTGTTTTATCTTGTACACCAGCCATAGCATATAGCCACGGCAAATGAAAACTTGGTTGATTGGATATCGCACACTGCCCGAAATCATGATTGGCCATTTCGGTCATTTCATGTATTTCGTGGTTATATGCACCAACATCATATATCGGGGGAGTATGAAACAATTCATCTAATTTCTTTTCAAACTCTTTTTTTCCGCCATATAAACCAATCAATCCGTCAATGTCATGATATACGCCAAAAGAATTTTGCCATGGTCCTCCCTCACAATAATCACCGCCCCAAGAGAATGGATTAAATTCATTAGACATTTTCCCTTGGCTGTCCCTGCCTCTCATAAATCCACTTTCATGATCAAACAAATTCTGATAATTCGTGGATGACTGGTAATATCGTTCAGCTATTTCAGTTTCCCCCAGAATATTTGCAACCTGTGCAATACAAAAATCTCCATAGGCGTAATCCAGTGTATGATTTACACTTTCATGATATTTGTCGCTTGGAATATACCCATAAGTATGATAATCCGATGTACCATGACGTCCGTGGGGACTGTCTTTTACCTCTTGCTCAGCATGCTTTAGCAGCCCTTCAAAAGCATCCTTCAACAAATCACCACCGATGATTCCTTTTACAGCAGCATCGGCAATAACTCCATCGATCAAAGTTCCTGGCATTGCACCGACATCACCAGGACAAGGCCACTTCGGTAACCAGCCACAGTCTTTATAAAAATTCACATAACCCTGCACCATTTCTTCATATTGATCAGGAAATATAAGTGCGTACAATGGGTAAACAGAACGAAATGTGTCCCAAAATCCACTGTCCGTATATAAAACACCCTCTCTCACTTTGCCATCATGCGGGCAGTAATGATATGGTTGCTGATTTTCGTCATATTCATGGAATCGATGCGGAAAAAGAGCTACTCGATACATACACGAATAAAAAGTCTTCATCTGTTCTTCATCGCTAGACTCGATGTCAATTTTACCAAGAAGACCTTCCCATTCTGTTATACACTCCTGTCTTACCTGTTCAAAAGATTTCCCATTCAATTCACACTCGAGATTAAGCAAAGCCTGATCCATACTGATGAACGAAATCGCCATTTGAACGGTAACTTCATCCTTGCAATCAAGTGCAATATTGGCTCCTTCCTCACTGTTCATACTATCTTCAAGCTTAAACCCACAATCAAATTGCATAACATAATACATCGCATAATTCTCAGCCGGGCTAAAATTCATCGCAGTCGTATATCCCTTTAGCTGCTTTTTCTGATTATCAATTTCGCAAGTGAATGTGTCCTTGACGGGAAATAATCCGAGTCGTGGTTGCTCTTGTGAGTGAAACTTCAACCTAATACAGGCACCTCTATGTGTTGGAGTAAGCTCTAATCTTGTTCTATATCGTAAAAATTCAATATTCATATAGTCTGGTTTCAATATACTATCCTCTGGTTTATAGCCAGACCATCTTTCATCAGGGGTTATATATGGTTTACCACTTTGTGGCATTAGAATGATATTTCCATAGTCTCTAATCCATGGACTGGGTTGATGGGAAAGTCGAACGCCCTCAATCCCACGTTCCTCCGGATCATAAAACCAGCCTTCTCGCTCACTGGTCGTCTGGGGAGAAAAACCAGCCATTGCCCAAGGACATTGTGTAAAAGGCAATGTATTTCCATTCGAATATCTGGGGTTGGATTTCGTCCCCATATTAATATTGACATATTCTAGTTTACTCATAATTTCCTCCTATAAAGTGAAACTTCAATCAGTTAGGGTTTTCCTTCATCCCCCATTGATTAGTAAGGATCAAAGACTAAATTCGCAACATCCTGTCGTTTCGCCCGCACTAGTACGTCCTGTACGTCGCAACGCCTTTGTGACCTACGTCCTGCAGGCCTGAACAAATCGGGCTTTTACTGGCTGTTAATCCCCCAAAGTGGGGAGCTTACAGCCAGTTAATGCGGCATAAATATCATTTATCTATTTCTCGCCCAATCATAGTCAACCGCATTTAAAAATGCCCGTGCAATCACCATATGTCCTGTCATATTTGGGTGGACTCGATCTGCCGCAAAGGTTGCTGAGTAATAGTAATCAAGCAGCTTATTAAATGCCCCTTGAATATCAACAAATATGGCATCCACCTGTTCAGCGACTCGCTTAACCGCCAGTCCATACTCATCCATCTTTTTTCTCATCGCATCATCCGCGTTCGCCTCGATCAGAAAAGGTGTCATCAGCACAAGCCCTTTTCCATCCGGTTTCACCTGCTCCACTAGCTCCAATAATGTCGTTTCATATTCTCTTAGACTGATATGGGATTCTGTAATGTTCGGTTCATCAAAATGGCGCCAAACATCGTTGATCCCAATCATTATGGAAAGCCAGTCTGGTTGTAGATCTACTACATCGGTCTTCCAGCGCTGTTTTAAATCTCGAACCGTATTTCCGCTATTCCCCATATTGATACAGCGGATGGCCAACTCTGGGTATGCAGCTTGCAGCAACGCATCGATCAATGCAACATAGCCTTTTCCCACGCCTTCAAATAAGCCTTCGCCATATGGATGCTTGCGCCCACAGTCTGTAATCGAATCACCAATCATTACAAGCTTACACCCTTTTTCTAGTTTCATACCGTCACCCCAATTGTCGTTTGTCTATTTCCGTTTTTATTCTTTCACTTTACACAACCGTATGGTTGAAAGACCGAAACCCGCCAATGTGATTTCTGTTTCAAAACCGCCATCAGTCCCTGCCTGCATCACCAAGGAGTCTTTGAATTTTCCATCGAGCTCGACTTTTTCAGCTTCTCCTACTTCACAGTTCACCCTAACATGGGTGGTTTTTCTTTCAGGTCCAGTGTTAAATAAGCGAACAAGTACATCCTCTCCATCACGCAACAAGGTTGTGACCTCAATAGCAGGATCAGAGACCTGGATAAGCGAATACGTATCAAGCTCTGGTGTTCCCAACATCGCCACGAACGGCTCCGCCCATGATGAATATTCCTGGTGTACCCCCGCTTGATCCCAGCGGCCGCAATGGGGAAGAAGGGAATAGTTGATTTCTTTCTGACCTTCAAGCGGACATTTCCCCCACCAAAATCCCCCTTCCCATCCCCATCCTAAAGTAAGAGCTAAAGGCTCTCCTTTGGCATGTGAATATCCAGTTGTATGATCGGAGAAAATGGCAAACCCGCAATCTTGTTGTTCATCATAGACATCCAGCCAATGAAGGAGAATCGTATGCTTAATTTCATCCCAGCGCGTAAAATGGGTGTGATCATTCCGACTTTCTGTTACATCAAATGCCGCATTTTTATACAGCTTGCCATTGTCCAATGAAACGGGAAATAACGCGCTCAATTTATATTGATCATTATGATGGGACCTGCGCCGCTCTGTTCTTCGATTTTCTGGTTCTATATCCCAAGGATCCCCAATCCATGTCTGCTCTTTGTAATGCAGCCGAACATGAACATCTATTTTCTTCTCGCTATTTATGACACTGATCGTCGTGATGATGTCCACATTAGCCATCTTGCCTTTCATCTCAACCGTTGCACGCAATGGGCCATTTTCCTTAACCATCACTTCTACTGGGGATTCCGTGCTGCTAACCCACCGTTCTTCTGTAATAAAATACCCTGAATATTCGTTCAGTCCCTCAGCAGAGTCACGCACAAATTCCTTCTTCACACCCTTATCGTATACCTTTGTGATGACACCGCCACGAGCTGTATCGATTTCCAGCTCATAGATATCGGTTTCGATCCTTACTGTGTTAGGTGTAACTTGGACCATGTCTGTGAAACGCTTCGGATATGTAATCGGTGTAATCGTAAATGTACGATACCCCATCGCTGGCACCTCTGCTTGGAACAAAAGCTTTCCAGCATTGATACTATCATCCGCTTGATAGTGTCTTGAGGGCACAATTTGACTCAGCCTTTCATTCCCCTGTTGATCTGTCACCCGTACTGCCTTTGTCCCTACAGGGGTCGGGATTTCGATTTCAACTACATCCCTGCGCTCCATACCTGATGTGTTAAATACTGTGATTCCAGCCTCATCCGTTCCTTCCTCCATACGGAAGGCGTCCATGGATGTTTCAATGATGTCGCGGCTGATCGTTTCTGCATTCCAGCTTTGTACTCCCGCTTGCCACGCCCAATTTCGTCTTCCAATTTGTGTCGTTGCACAAATCCATGCATCATGATGCTGGGATAGCAGTAATTCATCCCACGCTTGGCGAAACTTCTCATCCGGATAATCCAAGCCGCGCGTGACACTAGCGAGAACAGCCAATTTTTCTGCTTGGATCATTTTATTTTCCGCAGATCGTACTTCTCGGGCCATTTTTTGAAGGGTGCCTTCTCCCCAAGGAAGAGTGCATCTTATATCTTCTTGAGAAAACGCCCACTGATGCACAGGTTCATCGACAATTTCTTCAAAATATTCTCTCCATGTTACATACTGAACCTCTTTATTTTCCATTTTCGGTTGTGCCGGCCACCCTAAATCTTGCAAAAAGCTTCCAATCGGATGGGAGATGCCCAGACTGAAACTCCTATTGACAAAGTCCTCTTCCATATGCGCGGCTTCTGTCTCCCAACAATTGACAAGCTTCTCTGATTCATAGCGTGGCACACAAGGAATCGCCGACCCATCCGGTCCCACCCAAAGGACGATTTCATGTGGATTTGTGGCGGCATATCCGCCCCAGGCTGTACCAGGATTCTTCAGAACAGCCCGTTTATAGCCAAGTGACAGAAGGATCTGCGGAAAAGAGCTACTCCAGCACGGTTCTTGTGTGGCATAGGTGTCAACCACTGCCTCTGGAAAATGTTCTCGAATGATCTCCTTCCCCCGTATCAAATGTCTGATATTACTTTCGCCGCCAATCACCCAACCAAAGGGCTGTGCATAGCTGCCTGCCAGCATTTCTACCCTTGCTTGGCTGCCATTATCTTTTAAGTAGGTGTGGAGCGTTTGGTATGATTTTGGATCGGTTCTTTTTAACACTTCCCAAGAAATCGGTTCAATGTCCAAGCCAATTTTCCAATCAGGATTGTGCGCCATTTTACTTAACACATCTGCCCAAGAACCTAGAGGCATATGACCTTTCACACCACCATGATACCCATCTACAAAATATGCCTTTTTTGTCATATTCCTGTTCACCTTCTTATTATTCTTTCCGATTTATGAAAACCATCCATTAACTTTTTAATCGAACTAATGCTGCAAGAGGCAGAGAGGGCAACCATGTGGCTGGCCTCTCTCTTTATACCTACTAATCTCACCTTTAGTCCGCTTCCATCGCTTCCTTAATTTTCGCAGCAGATTTTTCTTCTAACTCTCTTAAAATGGTATTTACATCTTTTTCAGTTTCCGCTATTTCTGTCACAGCTTCACCGACATCCACATACTCATCCCACTGACTAATTGTATCTCCATAAGTAGCAGACTGCAGAGCAAAAAATACTTCACGATTTTTACCTTCATAAGCTGGGGATTGACTGGCATACCTTTCATCCAGCTTGGGATCAGCTAGAACTGAACCCATTACACCACTTTCCGAGACGCTTAATTGATGTTTCTCAGATACATAAGCCTCCAACACTTGAAATGCTTCATCTTTGTGTTCACTATAATTGGTGATCGTCAATGTCCAAAAACCATTGAACGGGCCTACATCTGGTTTATCTTCCCATACAGGAATCGGAACCATGTCAATCGCTCCAAGGACACTAACGTCTTCAATAAGATCTAGATAATTCCCTTGCGCAATATACATACCAGCTTTTCCTTCCAGAAACCAATCGCCTTCCCTATTTGGATCATGAGCTCCAGGGATATTATAATAGTCAGCCATTAGCTCGAAATACTGTTTAAGCGCAGGATTATCTTGAATGTCTACTTCTCCTGTTTCTGGATCCGTCATGTTAGTTGCTAATTCACTAAAAGGCCAATTGCCAGGGCCAAATCCAGCAAAAGGTCCATGAGTCATCCCAATATATTCCATACCATTTCTTTCGCCTGTCATTTTTGCGGCAAGATCAATGACCTCTTGCCAGGTCATCGGGGCGTCTGGATCTGGATAAGAAACTCCAAATAGATCAAATACATTTTTATTATAGTAAAGTGCTGAAAAGGTTTTGTTATCTGGAAATCCAACAATTTTACCCTCTGCCGTTAATGAACGGGCCGTCTTCATTAGAGCGGGATTAAGCGAGTCGAGATCAAAATTATGTCGTTCAATCAATTCATCTAGTGGTTCAATCACTTCAAGTTCTTTTAATGGTTCAATTGGTCCAATAATAATATCTGGTTTCACTCCTGCTGCAAACAATTCCTGGAGGGATTCGGATGTATTTTCATAGGGAATTCGCTCAAACTTAATGTTAGGAAGATCTTCCTCAAGTTTTCCAACTCTACTCTCCCATGCCTCATCATCTTCGAAATAACGAGCAATTTTTATCGTGACTGGTTCCTCTGTAATATTCTCATTATTTTCTACATTCTCCTCATTTTCCTTATCCAACCTTTGATCAACATCCTGCGCACTACAACCGCTCAATCCCCCCAGAAATAATACCGTTAGTAAAACAAGATAACGACTTTGAACAACCATCATCACTCCCCCTAATAGCTTTGACATCTATTGCCATCTCTGCATCAACTTCTCCACATCAGCCTTAAGGTCCTTATAGACGTTCTCAGAAATTAATTCACTTTCCATCTGATGATCAAGTAATACTTTAAAACTCTCTGTATGTTTCATGATTTTATCTGTTAATTCTTGTTTCTCGTAATGTCTTAACGCTGTTAAATGGACGTATAAATCTCGGTAGGCTTCCTTAGAAGAAAAATCATCTTGGTATCCCGCTAGCTTGTCTAACATCTCTGCTACACTTATATTCATTTCTGGTGCTTCTAAGCCAAGGTCCGGATTGGTCAAATCTAACTTATACATCATTTGATTATAATTGTAATGCGGTGTTGCGATACTATCTGTGAATGTATTCGTATAGGTGCCCTCGAAGAAGATCGTGCGTCCGCCATCCTTATCGAAGAATTCATCATGTGCCACATTATAGAATGTATAATTGCTATGTGTCACAATTTTTTTAGCGGTCTCCCACGGTCCCTGTGGTGCTGGTGCCTCTGTGTACCAAATCTCCCCAAGAACGGATGTGTCCCCCTCAGTTTGTTGGCCAATCATCACATATTTATTCCGATATTCATTCCATTCAACAGAGCTAGATGTAATTTTGATATCCTCGCCTGTATCCATGTCCTTAAGCTGAAAATAGTTCGGATCATCTGATTTGATTAGTCCAAGATCGATCAATTCTTTCTCTTGATCTGGCTTTAATGGAGCAGTGTTTAATTTCCAGTCCCATACCAAATTACCGTCTTCATCACGTTCTAATGATGTGTTTTCTCCATCAAAAGTCGTTCCAGGTGTGAGGCAAGTGAAGGATTCATACTGTTCATGATCTTGAATGGCTTCAAACGTTGCCGGTACTCTCAAATTCGGCATATTATGTTCGGTAAACACCCAATACCCTTCCCCCTCTTCTTCATAATAGCTTGCCTGCCCACCTGGATGGCGCCAGTCCTCCTTATCCGGGAATTCGACCAGCTGCTCAAATTCTTCCGCTTCATCATTGAAAACAAGAATACCAAAGGCGCTCAAAGGGGTATGTGTGCTATAACCTGCAAGCAGTCGCTCTTTCCCAGATTCATCTTCTGCCGTCATTAGACCGAATACCCAAGCAATACCAGCCCCATCAGATAACGGTGGTACCAAACTTTTGACAAATCCATCTTCTTGGATGAAATAATCCAGATCGACACCTACTTCAGGATCAAGTCCTCCCCTGCTTGGCAGCTCCGATGTAGCACCAGTTACGCGAAAGTTGCCCAATGGGTATGCCGGTCTGTCCGTATCTCCCCAAAACCAGTAAAGCTTATCCCGATATTCGATTGTCTGGACCGAGTCCGAGCCCATAACTTTTCCGTTCAAAAGCGGTTCTTTGATTGGTGGTGTTAGACCAAGCAGGACACTATCCCGATAAATACCTTGACCGGTGATTCGATATAGTCGCTCAGCGATATTCAATCGATCCATCTCTATCGTGATGCTTCCACCTGGTTTTGTGTCTATCGCTTTGCCACGGTTTCCAAAACCATCTTCAGGAAACTCATACCCATGACTAGATAAATGGAAAAAGACTTCTTGATCCATGAGACCTGGTTCATTAAAGGCGACATAGCCCGCACTGTCTGTATAGTAGAGAATGTTATTCGTCGTCCTCAGCTCTACGGCCGGAATCCCTCTTCCTGTCTCCCCATCAATGACTTGAATCTTGAAAGGTTCCTGATTACGTATAGGTTCTGAAGCCTCTGCTTTCTGTTCTGCATACATCATCGATTTCATATTAAGCGACATGGCTGCCACTAATACCACCACCATTATTAGTAACAACCTATTCCGCTTTCTTTGCATAATCCTCAACATCCATTAGCCTCCTTAATTCTGAATTGACTTCTTCCTCAAGCACTTGATGGTTTCCTGGCAGTTATTCACTATTCACTAGTCCGCTTCCATCGCTTCCTTAATTTTTGCGGCAGATTCTTCTTCCAATTCTCTAATGATCGTGTTGATATCTTTGTCTTGCTCAATTATTTTCTCTATAGCAGTATCCACATCTACATAGCTGTCCCACTGACTTATTGTATCTTCATATACTGCGGGTTCTTGAGCAAAGAAGGACTCACGGTTTTTCCCTTCAAGGCCTGGAGCATTAATCGCATAATTTTGATGGATTTCAGGATCTGCCAAAATAGATCCCATCACTCCACTTTCCGTGACCTCTAACTGATGTTTTTGAGATACATAGGCTTCCAAAACTTTAAATGCTTCATCTTTATGCTCACTATAATTCGTAATGACCATTGACCAAAATCCGCGATATGGCCCTTGTTCAGGGTTATCTTCCCATATTGGAACTGGTACCATGTCTAAAGAATCTAGGAAATTCTGATCTTCAATACTATCAAGATAGGCATCTTGGGCAATAAACATTGCGGCTTTTCCTTCAGCAAACCAATCGCCTTCCCACTCCGGATCGTGGATCCCTTGAAAACTATAATATTCTGCCATTAAGTCAAAGTATTTCCGAAGCAAAGGATTATCTTGAATATTTACTTCCCCTGTCTCCGGATCCGTCATGTTCGTAGCTAGTTCATCCAATGGCCAAGTCCCTGGACCGAAGCCGGCAAAAGGTCCATGCGTCATCCCAACATACTGTGTACCATTTTTTTCTCCTGTCATCTTTGCGGCTAGATTGATTGCCTCATTCCAGGTCATGGTTGTACTCTGATCTGGATAATCCTGTCCGAACATATCGAAAATATCTTTATTATAGTAAAGTGCGAAAAAAGGGCGATTATCTGGAAATGCTACAATTTTTCCCTCATCTGTTAACGAGCGAACATTCTTCATTAAGGCAGAGTTGATAGAATCAAGATCAAAATTATGTTGTTCTATTAATTCATCTAGTGGTTCAATCACTTCAAGTTCCTTCATCGGTTCAATTGGACCGATAATAATATCTGGTTTATTACTTTTTGCAAATATTTCTTGAAGTGACTCCACCGTATTTTCATAAGGAATTCGTTCTAGCTTAATATTTTTGAGATCTTTCTCTAATGAACCCACCCTTTCCTCCCATGTATCTCCGTCGAAAAGATAGGCGATTTTAATCGTCACCGACTTTTCAACCTTTGGGTCATTTCCTGCATTTTGAGTTTGACAGCCACTAATTATACTGGCTAGTATGATTATTAATGAAAATAGACAATAACCTTTTAACCTTTTCATTCCTATCCCTCCGTCTAAGCTATGTTTGGGACTCGATTTCACTCATAACTTAGCTGTCAAATCCTGTAAGAAGTCGTTTTAATTGGATTATTTTGTCGACTTTTCTTCGACAATTCTTTGTTCCTCTTTTTGTTTTAAATCTCGTAGAAATTCGTTACGATCTTGATCAGAATCGTAAAATTCAAAGCCACTCCCCCCTATTACATCCTGTGCTCCCGCATCATAGATTGACCTTTTTTCTGATGTACCGCCACCTGGTTTATTCATAAATAAAGAATCAATATTTAAATCCGCAAGATAAGAGCGATTAGGATCATTCTTCAAAGCTTCTTCGACAGCTCCATTCTCAAATAAATGATTAAACGGAGTCGTTACTGCCGAATTCCCTTTACTGAGGATCTGTTCATCGGAATACCAAAACTTCAATAATTCAAAAGCCGCTTCCTTATGTTCACTTATATCTGTTACTCCCAGCGCCCAACCACTTTGATTAGGTTGTATCCCTGGTGCCTGAGACCAAACTGGGTAAGTCGCAATATCCCAATTCAAATCTTCAGGTAGCGCCTCAAGGAATTGATGGGGAATCATAGCCAAGTTTCTTATTTGTTGAAAAGCATCGATAAACGCAATACCGTCTGTCTCTATTTCTGCAAGATCATTGCCTGGGATGGATTTCATTTGCTCAACCAAAGCGAAATAGTCGCTAACCTCTTGTCTTTCCGTCCACAAGACTTCATCCGTCTCTGGATTAACATAAAGCGTATCTCCCATTACTTGAGACAAGGTTTGGCTCGCGTCATGTTGCATGTATAAACCATGGTACTCAACACCATTTCGTTCTCCAGTCACTTTCTTCGCAAGTTCAATTACCTCATCCCAGGTCAGATTGTCTGCCGGATACTGAATGCCAAACAAATCAAAAATGTCTCTATTATAATGCAACGCATATTTCTGCGATACAAAAGGTAAGGACCATATTTCGCCACCTGTCCATGAAAGCCACTCCGCTAAATAATCATCATCATAACGAGTTAGATCAAAATTATACTGATCGATCATATCTCTCATATCCATTGCCAATCCATATTCTTGAAGTAATTGGATCTGGGAAGGATGACTGACCATGATCATGTCAGGCTTAATCCCTGCAGCGAATGTTTTTTCTAGTGTCTCTCTGTCTCCTGCATCTCCTTCTATTCTTTCTAATGTAAGATTAGGGAATTTCTCTTCTGCTGGCTTTTTGTAAAATTCTTCCCATCGATCCTCCCCTATCACCCACGCCAACATGACCGTAAGTGTGATCTTCTCCTCACTCTCTTTAGCCGTGTTTTTTGGTGTATCTTTTTCCATACTTTGAGACTGGCACCCTATTAAACCCACAACTAACAACACGACTAGTAATACAAGGAATTGCTTTTTAATATTCCTCATGATTTTCCTCCTCGTCTATAGAAACTTCCGGTGTTCACTGAGGTCATTAGAGCAAAGAATTTGCCAAACAAAGTTATTTCACACAATATTAAGATAATAAAAACGATAGGTCTTCATGTAAAAATAAGCTGTGAATCTATTTTACCAACCAACTTTACGAACTCAATTTTTATCACCTCCTCATGAATCAGCAGAGTGTTCACGCTTGTAGTATACTTAAAGCATAAATGTTAGCGATTACATTTCCTTAGATAAATAGATTCTTTCCAACAATATAGAAAGAATTTGTTTTTAATGTTATACTATCCTCAACAGAAAAGTATACATACACATTATTATAAAAGAAAATAAAAATCAAGCTTTATTTTACCTTCAATACTACATTATTTACTTTATGCTTTTTATAAATAAATATCACATCAACTATTGAAAGGAAGTTAAAATATGAAGGAGTCAAAGCTCTCTGTTCCAAAGTATCAAATGGTTAGAAATTATATACTTAGCATGATTCAAAATAAAGAGTTATCCGCCCACGCACGTATACCAAGTGAAAAAGATTTTATTGAAAAACTCGGTGTCAGTTCCATTACAGTTAGAAGAGCCTTAGCTGAGTTAGTGGATGAAGGTATAATTTACCGTGTTAAAGGAAAGGGTAGCTTTATTTCCGACCAAAAGCAAAAAGATCAAACAAGAACAAAATTAATTACATTTGTATTATCTGGAAAGGACATGTACGACAACTCCTATATGCAAATTATGAAAGGAATTCAATCCTATCTTTCCAAGCATGGTTATAAGTTAATCATCGAGTTCATTGAAAATGATATTGATCGAGAAAAGGATCTAGTAAAAAAATTAATTCAAACAGATTGTGAAGGATTATTAATCTATTCCTCAGATCCAGAGGCTGCTAAAGAGTATCTAACAGACATTCAATCAAAGAGAATCCCGATTGTACTATTAGATCGATTTCCAATGGGAATCCCCTTACCTTGTATTGCTTGTAATAATTATGACGGGGGGTTTGAGGCGGTGAGTCATCTAATTGATTTAGGTCACTCGAAAATCGGTTTTTGTGCTTATGATTTCTTTTTAAACTCAGAAAAGGAACGATATCTTGGTTACCAGCATGCCCTGATGAACGCCAATCTGCTGACTGATTCCACTAATTTCTTTTCACGATCAAAGCTAGATTATGAAGATCTCGTGACCGCGATTAAAAAAGGGAATCTAACGGCCTTATTCTGTGTAAATGACCGCATGGCCCTTGAAGTTATGGAGCAATTGATAAAAATGGGCATAAAGATCCCAGAAGATCTTTCCATTATCGGTTTTGACGATTTCGAAAGTTCTAAATATGCTAAAGTACCTTTAAGTACAGTTCGGCAACACTTTGAAAAACTAGGCTATGAAGCAGCGAAATTATTATTAGAAACCTCCACAAAAACTCAAATGGAGGCTAAAAAGGTTTTATTACCCACTAATCTTATTATTCGCGATTCAACAGCTCCCCCAAGCTAACGCTTTGCATTACGAATGACTGCACAGAATTATCAATAAAACAAACGGAGCTGCACAACCGCTAGCTCCGTTTATCTTGATCCTATTCTATTCCCTTCTCTTCTTCTATTGTTTCATGTGCTTTCACATACTAAAATCCACTACAGATCATCATCTCGTTGCAGACAAGCTGTTAAGTAATTTTACTCAATTTTTATTTATTTTGTGCTTTTTTTTCATCCACCGACTGAAAATAAGAGTGCCAATAATAATGCAACTATTAATGACCAGTGTTATACAGACGAGTTGGAACTCGACTGTCTTTGGTTCCGTTAGAAAAATTAACAGACCGCTAAAAACCGCAAAAATGACAGCAAAATGAAAAATTAATTTGAAGAAGCTGTTAAGTGCCATTTCGGAATCCTCTCTGCATAGTGGCATGCCACTACCCCATGTTTGACCTCGCGCAATGGTGGTAGTTCTTCACTACAATATTCCGTTGCATAAGGACAACGTGGATGAAAAGAGCAGCCGCCAGGTGGATTGACAAGACTTGGTACCTCTAACCCTTTTAATGGCAATTCATTTTTTGCCTTCGCGATTTTTGGGTCAGGAATCGGTACTGCTGTTAACAATGCCTGCAAATAGGGATGCTGAGGATTATCCATCATTTCTCCAACAGAGCTTAACTCGACAATCCTCCCTAAATACATAGCAGCTAGACGACCATTTTGAGCAATAAATCGAGCAGTTGCTAAATCATGAGTGATATAAATAAAAGCAATATTTAGCTTCTTATTTAATGACGTCATTAAATTTAGGATAGAGAGACGTAACGAAACATCTACCATTGATACAGGTTCATCTGCAACAATTACTTCAGGATCAAGCGAAATCGCCCTTGCCATTAGTACCCGTTGGCGTTGACCTCCACTCAATTGATGAGGAAATTTTCCTAGGAATTGCTCTGCTGGTTTTAGTCCAACAGTTTCAAGCAGCTCAATTATCTTTGTTCGAATCCCTTGTTTTCCCTTCGCTATCTTATGACGGATAATTGGGGCTGCCAAGGATTGTTGGATCGTTTTTGCCGGATTCAGAGCAGCATAGGAATCTTGTTGTACAAGTTGGACACTCATTCGATATTGTTTCTGTTTCTTCCCACCTAATTTACTAACATCATTTTCTTTATAATAATAGGTCCCACCTGTTGGCTGGTACAACCCAGCAATAACTTTTCCAAGCGTCGTTTTGCCACAGCCACTTTCCCCTACAATCGCCATAATTTCTCCAGGGTATAAGGACATACTGACATTCGACAGCGCTTTAATGGTTGTATTTTTCGCTTCTTTATCTTTATTCGGGAAATGCATGGACACATTATCTAATTTCAGCAATGGATTCATTTTGTTTCTACAACCTCCTTTTCCTTGTCAGTAAATAAATGACAAGCAGGACGATAACCGTCCTTCAACAACTTTAATTCTGGTTCCACTGTTTTACAATGACTCATTACATATTCACATCGCGGGTGAAAAGGACAACCTTTTGGCAAATCAAGTAGATTAGGTGAAGCTCCCGGAATAGGCTTTATCGCTTCTAAGTCGTGAATAAGTGAAGGAACCGCTCGCAGCAATCCCTCCGTATAAGGATGCTTCGGATGTTCAAAAATTGTATAAATTTCATCAAATTCCACAATCTTACCTGCATACATGACACCAAGATAATCAGCTACCTTTGCCACGACAGCGATATCATGTGAAAGCAAAAGCAATGTAATGCCCAAGTCACGATTGATTTGTTCGAGAATAGAAAAAATCGAATCTTGTGTAATGACATCTAGGGCCGTTGTGGGTTCATCCAGAATGACTATTTTTGGTTCTAACAACAAACTAAAAGCAATCATGACCCGTTGCTTCATTCCACCACTTAGTTCATGAGGATACGAACGTAAAACTCGTTTGGGTTCAAGCTTAACATATTCAAGCAATTCGATTGCTCTTTTCTCAATCACTTCATTTTTTGCATTCTTCCGATGTGCCCGGTATGTTTCAACAAATTGTTCCCCAATTGTTACAACAGGATTTAATGAATTCTGTGCCGCCTGAAATACCATCGATACTTCAGACCAACGATAATTGAGCAGTTGTTTCTCAGACATCTTCGTCACATCTTGCCCATCAACTTGAATAGAATCCGCCGATATCGTTCCTGGTGCAGAAACCATTCTTAGCAGGGTGGAAGCCAATGTGGACTTCCCGCTTCCACTTTCACCCACAAGAGCTGTTACCTTTCCCTTCGGAATCCGGAGCGAAACATCACGAACCGCTTGAACGGTTCCCTCTCGCATCGGGAAGGACACGTTGACATTTTCAAATTCAATGACTGTTTCCATTATGCTCCACCCCTTGTTCGAAGTCTTGGGTTCAATGCTTCATCGAGCCCATTTGCAAAGAAGATCGTCCCCAGTTGGAACAAAGCGAGACAAACAATTGGTGACAGAACATATACATAGCCATTTGGATTAAAAATTCCTCCGGTTTGAGAAATCGCCAGGTTCAGCATTTGTCCCCAATTGGTTGGTGAATAAGGGGCTAATCCTAGCATCATAATCGCTACACTCCCAACAATCGCTCCACGCATAATCATAATGAAATTAATCGCCAAATAGGAGACAATATTAGGCATAATTTCCCTAAAAATGATGTGCCCTAAGCCTAAATCCATAACTCTACAAATCACAATAAAATCCCGTTCCTTTAGTGAAATTACTTGTGATCGAACAGCCCTTGTCAGTCCCGGCCAGCTCCACGCGCTCAGCACAAGCGCAAATGAGAATGGGTCTTCAATGGATAAAAAAGCCGCTAGGATGATAAAAACAGGTAAGGATGGAATGGTCAAAAACAGATTAGTAATCAGCATAATGACCGTATCTAGCTTGCCGCCGACAAGCCCAGAAATCATTCCTAGTACTGCTCCAAAAATCAGCGTCACAACCGCCGCCAGCAGACCGATAAGAAGAACCTCCTGTGAACCGTGCACAATTTGCGACCATACATCCCTGCCGCCATAATCCGTTCCAAGCCAATGTTCAAAGTTTGGCTGCTGATAGCGATTTTCATAGTCCACTTGTGTATCTAATGGAAAAACAACTGGACCGACGGTTGCCATCAAAATGAAAAATACTGTTATGATTAAACCAACACATGAACGTCGGTTCGATATTATAATTCGAAAAAAATCGATCACGCCTTGCATCGTTTCACCCCTATTCCTCAATCTGGATTCTTGGATCCAATTTACTGTATAGTAAATCAGCAATAAAATTAGCAATGATCATCGTAATTGCAATAAACAGAAGGATCCCTTGCATCACAATATAATCACGCTGTTTCGTTGCTTCAGCCATAAAATAACCAATCCCCGGATATTGGAACAAATTTTCTACAAGAATCGCCCCACCAAGCATTCCGCCTAAAAAGACGGCAAGTTGTGTAACCAATGGAATAATGGCGTTTTTCTGCACATATTTTCGAACAATCAGCTTCTGCGGCAATCCCCTCGCTTTTGCTGCTTCAATATAGTCATCACCAAGAATACTGACTGCACTTCCTTTCATCATCAATGCCCACTGACCAATTAAAGTCAACACATAAGTAAGAATAGGCAGTGCCCCATAGTAAAAAATACTGCCAATAAAAGGGAGATTAAAACCAGGTGTTAAATAGAAATCATATGCCCCGTTTATTGGAAACCATCCTAATCCATAAGAAAATACGATTAAGAGAAGTATCGCTAAGATGAAATCAGGAACTGCATTGGTCACAACTGAGTATATGGAAATAACAGGATCAATCCATGATTTTCGGTTGTACGCCATCTTTACTCCTAAATAGATGCCAATAACAAAGCTAATAACCAAGGCAATGCTAGATACAAACAGGGTCCACGGCAAAGCATTAGCAATAATATCATTAACACGCAGCCCCTGATGTACCATGCTATAACCCAGGTTTCCCTGTAACAAATTGCCCACATAGCGGGTAAACTGCTGGATAATCGGTTCATCTGGATCATAATTAATCATATTCGCAACCCGCGCATAGGCCTCATCAATTGTGATGTTGTATTCAATCGCATAATCCCTCGCCCACTGGTCAATCGCATTGCCGGGCGTTAGCCTTAACAGGACAAAGGTAATGACAACAGCAAGGACAATGGTGATTAGTGCGTTGAGAATGCGTTTTAAAAATATCCGTCGTGTCAATGGAAATCCTCCTCATTCTTTCGGTCGGTATTGTCCTTCGATAAATGGCTGAATACCAGAATTGAACCAATTTGTTTTTAATACTTCACGCATGTCTTCGTCTGTTTCTGGTACAGGTATATTGCGATCATATTGTTCAATCTGTGACTCAAGTGGCAATCCATCTAAATGAGCCTGATTTAACCATGTTCCTGTTACATTCTGGAACAAATTGACACCGAAAGCTTCTTCGTTATTGATCCACGCCATTCGCGAAAACCATTCCGTATACTCTTCCTCATCCATATATGGAATCTTTTGCATAACTTCTCGCACATCAAATTCAACATCATCATAACTCTTTAAACGCAAATTAATTTTATCTCGCTTTTCAGGATCTTCATGATCTTCAGCATAACGAGGCATATGCATCATCTTAGCAATATTTCCTTCATACACTTCACGAATGGATTGCCAAGGAAACATAAATCCCCAAGCTGCATCAACCCAATCAAGGGACATATCATAAAGCCCATCATCTTTTGAAACATTATCAAAGTAAACGGTTCCATCGACTGCCATTAGACGAGTCGGAATACCAAAAGCTGTTAATTGTTCAGCTACAATTTGGCCGGGCATTAGACCATTTTGCCATGTAGCATTTACACCGATGACAAAATCAGGACGAACCCCATCTGGATCACGCCAAATGCCTTCCTTGTCACGGCTCCAACCCAGGTCTTCCAATATTTCTTCCGCTTTTTCTGGATTGTATGAATAGTCTCGCATATCTTTTATAACTTCTGGTTTTATCCAGTTCTCCATATCCGATGGTACGAGCCCTGTAATCGATGTTGTTGGTTCCTGTCCATATACATTCCCAACTTCGCGCGCTTTCGATCTATCAATCGCATACGTAATTGCCTGTCTAAACTCCTTTTGATCAAACGGAGGACGGGCTTGATTATATAGAATACCAACTGAAGCTGGATCCAGCATTTTAAAATGGACAAGATCTTTATTCGTAGCTAATAATGATTCAAGAATATCCTGTGGTGGGGTACCATCAAAGTAATCAATTTGGCCGGAACGCAATAGCGCAAATCCCGCAGCACCTTCAGTCCCAGGATTTTTAATGGTTACCTTGTCAAATTTAATCTCATCCGCAAGATAATAGTCAGAAAACTTTTCAAGCAACATATCTGAAGATGTTACTCGTTCTATTGTAAAAGGCCCTGTTCCGACTGGCATTTCTGGACCTGCCACAAGAAAGTCCTGCCAGTTCTTATCTATCTCCTTTTGCAAATCATCATCAATTTTCAAACCAAACTTCCCTTTTTGGAGTAGTTGTTCTTCTTCCGTATAAGGCGATGCCTGATCTAATAACTCAGCAGCCCGATCAACATATTTCCCATAAATATGATAAGGAATCGTAGCCTGCTTATCCTGTCCTAATAAAAAGGAAAGAACAATCTCATTTGCTTGAGGTTCCAACCAGTGAATTCGTAATGTTTTATCATCCACAAGTTCAATTTCTTTCATATACTGAGTGACTTCTGCCCCATTGTTTAATATATAATACGCCCATATATCTTTACTTGTAAAAGGCTCCCCATCATGCCAGACCGCATCATCGACTAATTTAACTTCTGCATAATCATCGTGAAAATCAATTGATTTTGCTAAACGTAAATGTTGCTCATTTGAGATTCGGACATTTTGCACTAATCCCTCAAAAACAAAATTTGTCGCTTCTCCAATCCCACCATTAGCAAAGTTATTCCCTTGGAATAATGGTGGACGCGGCCAACCGCCACTCCACTGTATAACTTTTTCATCCTTATTCGCTCCTGTGGCGCCACAGCCTGAAACAATGATGACCATCAATAAAATCATAGCAATCGCTCGTGCCTTGCGAAGAATAGAACCCAAAATATATGTACCTCCTTTAATCACTTAAATAGATGTTCAACAAGATGAGGAACTTGTAAATAAAAAGGATTATATAGAGCGTGTTCAAAAAGGCGAACAAAAATATCTTTTTTACTGACTTTTTGAACATCCTCTTATAGGTTTTAGCTTATGTGATTAACATCTTCTTTCCTAGCAATCTATCCAAACATTCCCCTCCTTACTTCGCAAGCTGTATTATCCGCTTACATTTTTTAAAGACTAATAATTTGATATACCAATTATGATATATTATCAATATTATATACCCTGGCTATGTCAATTTAAACGTTATATGTTTATATGTAATCGTTTCTTTATAAGTATGAAAAAAACTTGAAATATTTCCCCGTTTTTAAAGTTACATCTAAAATTCCTGAGAGATTCCTATAAACCAGCTGGAATTATCAAAGAATTGTTGGAAACTCGTACTGGATTTATGTGTAGAGGAGAGTTCGAAGGATTTCTAACTGTTCAAATGAGGTAAAATGGATATACACTCGTTTTAATTTTTCCAAAATCAGTATATCAATATATATAATCATCTATCTTTAACTTCATAAGCTTAACAGACATCTAACTTTCTTTCTCCTACTGCATCATCAAACAAGCTATCAAATCATACATAAATAGACCATCTTAAAAAATCGATGATCGGAAAATAATATGGGGTGAGATATCGCATTAGATTATATGATTCCTTTCTGCAGGCAACTAATGAGCCTTCTCATGCTAATAGTAAGCTGCCTTTTAATATTGGAATGGCTTGTCAACATTAAAAGGCAGCTTATGAGCCTGCAAAGGAAATCAAGTATGTAGATCAGAGAGGTAAAGCCATTATCCAAATCTTCTCCTAACAACAAAAAGATCGTTATACCATTTATTGGTAAACCATACAATCAATCGCATCAAATTATTAAGAAGTTTGTTTATACGGATTCGATTGAACGCGGAACATTTCTGCATATCTGCCATCCGTAGCCAATAATTGTTGATGTGAACCTTCTTCGATTATTTTGCCATTTTCTAGCATAACAATATGATCCGCCATAACCGTACTTGTTAAGCGATGCGAAATAAAAACGACGGTTTTTTGTTTCGACAGCTTCGTCATATTATCATTAATATTATATTCCGATATGGGATCTAAGGCTGCAGAAGGTTCATCCAAAATAGCTACCCTGCTGTCCTTAGACAATACACGTGCAATGGCTATTTTTTGCATTTCTCCACCTGAAAATAAAACTCCATCTTCTTCAAATTCTCTTGTTAAGGGCGTTTCTAATCCAGTCGGTAAATGCTGATATTTTTCAGTGAAATCTGCAAAATCAAGTGCCTTCAATATGGAATTTCGATTCTCCTCGGTTACACGATCCATCATCACATTTTCACCCAAAGTGGTGGCGAAGATCTGGAAATCCTGAAAGGCTACTGTAAAGAAATTTCTATATTGCTTCAGATCATAGTCTTTGATATTTATTCCGTTTAGTGATATTTCACCACTATTCACATCATACAATCTTAATAGCAGCTTGATTAATGTGGTTTTACCCGCCCCATTAAAGCCAACAATAGCAAGCGTCTTTTCAGAGTGAATGGTTAAATTGATTTTATTAAGTGTAGGTGTTTCTTCACCAGGGTACTGGAAGGTAACATCTTTAAACTCGAATACAAATTCACTTTCCGGCACATTTTTCGCATTGGTAATCGACTTTATTTTAGGTTGGTAGTCGATAAAGGCCCTCATGCTTTCAATATACAATGTGTTTTTATAAAGGCTATTCATTTGATCCGAGAAGCGTGTTAACGATAAATACAGATTGACCATTCCAGTATTCACGGCAATAAAATCACTAATTAACATCGTTCCTAGCACGATCAGTTTATAGGAAAAATACAGATAGACAGCAAAGGTGCTGATAAGATATCTTAAAAAAAATACGGGAGCAAACGATAACCATGCGACTTTATGAGCGTATTTTTTTATAATCTGGTTTAGTTCCTCATATGACTCATTATAAAACTCGATAAATTTTGTATAAATATTTGTTAATCTTATATCTTTTGCACTGTCTTTTAAGTAAAACATGCGCACAATATAATTCCGCTTTTTTTCACTATTCATTGTCTCTTTTTTATATGTAAGCACGATCTTTTCTTTTTTCGCTGTGATCACCATCGTTATGATGACGGCTAGCAGGATGATGATCCCCATACTGGCATCGATTGAGATGACAATGCCGATGATGCCGGCAATTTGAAAGATATACCTAAAAAACTCACCAATCGATTTTATCGCATCCAAAATAAACTCCCCAGAATTATGGGTCGCCCAAATATATTCGTTATAAAAGTTGGCATCATCGTAGCATGATAAGTCAAAAGTTTTCGCTTTATTATACAAAAAAGTTTCAAGGCCTTGGATCAGCTTTTGCGAATATACTGGTTTGATATAGTTCTCTATAACAATTTCAAACGCCCGCAGAAATAGTATCGTTAAGCCGCCTACCAGCAACAATATGAGTATTTCATTAAAACTGCTCCCCTCTTCTATTCTCTTAACAAGACTTCTAATAAAGATCATTGTTGTAAAAACCTGTAAAAAGGCGAATGCTAAAGAACCAACGATTACGGACCAGAGTAAAATCGGAGAAAATTTTACGATTAATCTCATTAAAAAGAGATTATTTTTGAGGATCATTTTTAAAGATACTTTCATGAGCTTTCACCCCCTCTATAATGCGTAATCATATTTTTCCGCTTGTTTTTTATACATATTTGCATATTTTTCATTTCTTTTTACTAATTCATCATGGGTTCCTTGTTCAGATATCTTTCCATGCTCGAACAAATAGATTCTGTCTGCCTTTAAAGTCGCTGATAACCGATGGGAGATAAAAATGACGGTTTTATCTGCAGCAGCGTTCAGCATCAATTCATTTATTTTCGCTTCAGATAATGGATCCAATGCACTTGATGGCTCATCAAAAATGAAGACATCACTCTTTTTGAAGATAGAACGTGCAATTGCCAGTTTTTGACTTTCTCCTCCAGATGGGACAAAACCTTTTTCATCAAATTCTTTCGTTACGACTGTCTGAATCCCATTGGGTAATGTTTGAATACGCTTCCACATATCACTTTCGTTTAAGGCATGATTTATTTCTGAAATATCCTGATCCTTTACACTTTGTGTGGTAATATTTTCACCTACACTCAATGCGTACAAGGTAAAATCTTGGAAAACGACAGAGAAAATATCTCTGTATTTTTTCTGATCATAATGATGAACATTCTCTCGATTATATAAAATCTCACCAGCAGTCGGTTCATATAAGTTTAATAAAAGCTTTACAAAGGTAGATTTGCCCGCTCCATTATGACCAACGATGGCGATCTTCTCCCCCTTCTTGATGGTCATATTAATGTCCTCTAGCACATTCACTCGCTGATCATATGAAAAATCCACATGGCTAAATTCAAACAGTGTTTCCGTCCTATCTGGTATTTTCCCGACCCTTTTTTGACCCGCTTTCGATTGTGTATTCATGAATCGTCTAAAATTGTTTATAAAGAGACTAAATTGCTCAAATTTTAAAGTTGTTCGAATCAACTCGTGAATACGCCAGCCCATTCCAGACACAGCATTTAATATAATTAAATAGTCACCAATCATCAGGGTTTTACTTTCAACAACTCGATATGTGATATAAATAAGAATCCCAATATACACGAAGCCTTCGGTAATATAATCAAGAAAAAAAGTATAGATTGTTCCTTTTTTACCATATTTTTTCTCATTATCCACCACTTTGTCCATGTTTTGATGATATGTATTGATTAAACGATTAAATATATTAGAAAGGCGGATATCTTTTGCATATTTACTAAGATACATAACGCGATTAACATAAGCCGTTTTTCGAGTGGGATTAAGATTATTCATATACAAATCGTAGTAACATTTATTCTTTTTTCTTCCGATGATAAGACTGGGGATCAGTGGCAAGGCGACAAACCAAAGAATATTGATATCAATGCTAATAATGGTTGTAAGCAAAATAATAACCGTAATCAAAGTACCGATATATTGAGCTACTGTTTTAGATAAAGTGATCGCTCTATTTTGTGCTTCCTCCAAGGTGAGGATATATTGATCATAAAATTTAGGATCATCATATTTCTCTATATCAATTTCTACCGCATGCTGATAAACATTTCTTGTAAAATATTTTTGAATAGCAGCGTTATCATACATTAAAAATACATCTGTGAACCATGATTGAAAAAACAAAGCAATACAAGTTATGATCGCAATCACACCAGTAAAAATAGCAATATACATGAAGGAAGATTCATCTTGTAAAGCGTTTACAATACTTCCAAATAAAATAACGTAGATAAGCGTTTGAACTACACCTTTTGAAGTGTAAAATAAACTTTCCAAAAATAAACGCCTTTTAGAGGCTTTACATAACAATTTTAACATATACAAATTATTATCCAGTACCTGCTTTACTGTGCTTTTTTTGGTCAATTACCGCACCTTCTTTAATAAGGGTTCAAATCTTTTAATAGATAGATAATCATTATTTGAATCTTCTCACAATCTTAACATACATGGTAAACTTGAAACAAGCGGAACCGATTTAAACATCAGCTCCGCTTATTCATGTTAGATTATTTTTCTTCATTTTCCAGTTGTTTCATATATTGAACATATTGAGGAATGGCTATTTCAGGTTCCTCGATCTCAGGACACCATACTTTCTCCCATTCAAGTGTATAGTAGCCCTTATACCCTTGTTCAGCTAGTAGATCAAAGATCCGCTTTAAAGGAATATCGCCTTCTCCCATTAAACAAAGTTGATATCCTCGAGCAGTCGCCTCTTTTAAATAGGAATCTTTCCAATGCGTATACTGAATCCTCTCGCCAAGCTTATCCCATGTCTTTTCAGGCTCCTCACCCTTTGTTCGATACGGGTGATGAACATCCCATAAAACCTGTAAATACTTAGAATTAGTTTGGTTTAATACATCTAAAACGTTTTCACATTTTGTCCAGTCATCATGCGTTTCTAGGATTAAAGTGACTTCATATTGCTCAGCAATTGGAAGCAATTGGTCTAAATTATTTTTTACAATTTGAACAGCTTCCGCTCGTCCTGTATCTCCAATCCCTCCTCCAAAGACACGGATATAGGGAGTGTTAAATTCTTGACATAAGCGACCATATTGCCTTAATTCTTCCTTGTAACCTTCCAATTCATTATTCGAAGTCGTAAACAAACGAATAGAACTGGAGAAACATGGAATCTCAAGATCTGCTTCATTAAATTTTCTCTTCGTTGTTTCAATTTCACTGGAGAATTCCGGTAATGTATAGATTTCCATCTCTCCTAGATACCCTCTAAAATCCACTCCATCATAATCATACTCCACAGCCTTTGAAATAATCGTATCCATATTCCAATTGGGACAGCCTAGCGTTGTGAATGCGAGTTTCATTGATTTCCTCCTTGTTTGTGAATATAGAAAACTTCAAATTCACGGATTTAGATTATTCTTTTATAGATCCAATCATAACACCTTTAACAAAGTATTTCTGCAAGAATGGATATAGAAAAAGAATTGGTAATGTAGCTACTATAATCGTAGCATATTTAACCGTTTCTCCTATAGGATAACGATCTCCTCCTCCAACACCGGTAATAAAGTTATCAGTGCTATTCTCAATGAGGATCTCGCGAAGAACTAACTGGAGTGGCCATAGGTCATTATTGCGTAAATAAATCATCGCATCAAAATAAGCATTCCAATGTCCAACACCATAGAACAACACCATAACCGCAATAACTGGAAGTGACAGTGGTAAAATAATTTTAAACAAAATCGTCCAATCATTTGCACCATCGATCCGTGCGGATTCTTCCAAACTATCTGGTATTCCTTTAAAAGACGTTCTCATAATAATTAAGTTCCAGACACTAACGGCATTAGGAATAATCAGCGCCCATCTTGTATCAATCATTCCTAGCTGACCAATTAATAGGTATGTAGGAATCAATCCCCCACTAAAAAACATCGTAAATGTAATAAACATCATGATTGGTTTGGTTAACATCGCATTTTTTCTTGATAAAGCATATGCCGCTATACTTGTTAGAAAAATATTAATAGCTGTCCCTGCAACCACATAGAAAATCGTATTTATATAACCAACAATGATCATTGGGTTTTGAAAAACCAGTTCATAGGCTTTAAAAGTAAGGCCTAATGGGAAATACAGTATCCCTCTATTCTTTGCCAACAATCCTGGATCACTTAATGAAGAAAATAAAACATATAAAAAGGGATAGAGAGTGGCAAAAACGAGAATAAGCATAAACAGCACATTTAGAAAGTCAAAAGTCCTTTCTCCCAAACTCGCTTTTATTTTCATACAATCAACTCCTTACCAAAGACTTGTCTCACTGACTTTTGCACTTATACGATTCGCCAAAACTAATAGGGTTAAATTGATAATGGCGTTAAATAACCCGACTGCAGCACTAAAGCTGAAATTGGCTTCCAAAATCCCCTTACGATACACATAGGTTGAAATCACATCTGCCGTGTCATAAGTTAAGGGATTATACATCAAAATAATTTTTTCAAATCCGACACTCATCATTGAACCGATCTGAAGAATGAGGAGAATAATGATGATTGGCGCAATACCCGGAATAGTAACATGTAGGGCTTGTTTAAAACGATTCGCCCCATCAATTTTCGCTGCTTCATATAGCTCTGAATTAATATTTGACATCGCGGCTAAATAAATAATTGAACCCCAACCGATACTTTGCCAAATCCCTGAGCCAATATAAAGTGTCCGAAACCATTCAGGTTTTTGTAAAAACGAAATGGGCTCTACACCAAAAATGGAGAGTAGTTGATTAATTAAACCATTTTGCGTGGTGAAATCCACTAACATTCCAACCACTACCACAACAGATATAAAATGGGGTAAATAGCTGATTGTTTGAACAACTCGTTTAAACCAAATCCGTCTCAATTCATTTAATAATAAGGCTAGTAAAATAGGGGCTGGAAAAGCCAGTAATAACTCATAAATATTAATAAGAAAAGTATTCCGGATTAACCGCCAAAAATAATAGCCCTTAAAAAAATCTAGAAAGTGTTTAAAACCAACCCATTCACTTCCCCATATTCCTTCTGTTAAACTAAAATCTTTAAATGCAATTTGGACTCCATACATCGGGCCATAATGGAAAATAAGATAATAAATGACAACAGGTAAAACCATAATATAAATATACTTATTTCTTTTTAAATCTTTGACTAGCCGCCGTCCAAACCGTTCTTTTTTAAAGAGGATCTCAGACGCTTTTTTTCCTTTTGTATTCTGTCTGACTGTCTCCATGTAGTCATCCCTCCGTTTCGACTGTATGTATATACATCAGGATCATGATAAGGGGCTGTCTTATGTGCGAAAATCACCAAAAAGGTTCCCTTGCCTCAAGGGTAGCTTCAGCCTCTTCGCTTCGCTCCTGGTCTTCAGCTGATGCTATTCCTGCTGGCGTGTCGCCGTTTTTGGCGATTTTCTTAGTGTTTATTCACAAACAGAGAAAAAGGATTCATTCATTTCTCGTTTCTTTTTTCGTGAAAACTTATTGGACAGCTCCTTACTTCAATTAACGATCATTATATCGTTCTAATGCACCCTGTTGAATTTCAGTCGCTCTTTCAATTCCCATCGACTGGATCGTCTCAACAAATTTATCAAATTGATCAAGTGATTCTTCACCCATAATAAATTTATTGATCATTTCAGACTTATACGTATTAATATCATTCATAATCGAGGCATACTCAGAGCTTTCTTCTTGTGTAGGACTAACAATCGGCATCGTTCTTTCATTTGTTCCTTTTTTCCAGTTTTCTAACGCCTCTAGTTGTTCTGGTAAATTATTGTATTGCTCTGCATATTCTTTCGCTTGAATGAATGGTCCACTCCAGCCTACAGGAACGTATGCAGCTAAGCCTTCTGACATTGATTTTCCATCAGGGTTATTGGTTACCACTTCTGTGTATGTCGGGTATCCATCAACCATTTCAAAGCTTTCTCCCTCAATACCAAAGTTGAACAATTCAAATCCTTCTTCTCCATACTTATAATCAAGCCATTCCACCGTTTCTTCAATATTTTCATTGTCCGTGCTAATAGCTGCACCAACACCGTTATAGTTGGACTCACCTAAATTGAAAATCGGTTCTTCACCTTTTTTAAGTACAGGATAAGGGGCACCTGTTAAAGAAAAATCGCCATCATCTTTTTTCAATTGCATATACCGTAAAATACTGCTGCCTGAATAGCCCATCAGCGCACCAAGCTGGTCATTTGTTACCTTCGCATCTTGCAGCTTGTCATCTGTTGCCACATATTCCTTGTCAATCAGTCCTTCTTTATACCATTCATTCATTAAGGTTAAAAATTCTTTATATTCCGGTTGAATGGGACCATATTGGACTTTATTATCTACATGGTAAAAACCATTTGTAATCCCATATGCACCAACAAAAGCATTTGATGTAATCGCATCCTTATCAATTAATAAAGGAATTTCATCTGCTTCTCCATTTCCATTTGGATCATCTTCTTTAAAAGCAGTTAATACAGTATGCCATTCATCAATTGTTTCCGGCAACTCTAAATCAAGCTTTTCTAACCAATCTTTGCGAATAACAGGACCAAAAAAGGTAAGATTTAATTCATCTTGTCGTAGGAAAGGGAATGAATAGATACTCCCCTCATCAGTAGAGACCATTTTTTTCCATTCTGGATTTTCATCTAAAATCTTTTTAAGATTTGGAGCATGTTCATCAATATAATCATTTAAACGAACAATTTTTCCATCCTTTATATACTTCTCAGGACCGCCAGGTACTGAAGTCCAAATTCGTTCAATCACATCTGGCAACTTTCCAGATGTCATCATTAAATTAAATTGTTGATCTTCCTCACCTGAAGCAGGATGTTCAAAGTCCACTTTAACGTCTGTTATTTCTTCTAATTTCTTATAAGCCCCCATCTCATTATAATTTTTAAGGGTATCTGGACGATTATTGGACACCCAATAAGATAATGAAAGTGATCCATCATCAGCTTTTCCACCTGAGGCTTTTTCACCTTTCGAAGAATTATTACACCCAGATAAAGCGGTTACAATTACAAGTAAAGAAAAAAAGGCTACTTTCATCTGTCTCTTCCACTGAAACTTATTCATCCACTATTGACCTCCCGAAATAATATTCAATTCAAAAAAGAAGCATCCTTTCCTCCCTTCATTTAGCTTATTTCCCATATTTCCATATCCGCTCATGTTTGTTAATCACGAAAATATAAGATTCACTATACAAACTTAAGAATAAAGACTATCAATATTTAAGATTGACTATCATATATTCTGATAAAGCTTGTAATTCCTTATCATTCTTGAATCCATTGTGGAAAAGACAAGATATTTATTCTTCATTTTCGTTTTGAGCTTTCTTTAAATTGGCGCGATATTTTCCAGGAGTAATGCCCTCTTGCTTTTTAAATATCCTAATTAATCCAATATCATTTGCATAGCCGATTTGCTTTGCAATTTGCGAAATTGTTAAAGCAGTCTCTTCGAGATATTTTTTCGCAGCTTTAATGCGAATCTTGGCAATAAACTCAGTTAAATTCTCCCCTTGCTGTTTTTTAAAAAAGGAAGAAAGATATTGTGGGGTTATATTCATTTCCTCTGCAATCGTCGTCAAACTAATCATTGGATCCTTATAATGATGGTGTATATAGTCAATAATCATTCGCAGCAGGCTTTCACTATGATCAGATCGCTTCTCTTTCATTTCTTCACAAAGTTTTTTGTAAATCATTTTAATCTTTTGATGAATTTCCTCGACCGTCTCGCAGGCAAGTAATTCTTGAACAGGATCTTGTTCTTCACTAAATACATTTCGATGATTGATTTTCATATCGTTGAGAATTTTCACGTGAGTACTCATCATATTAAAAAACAAACATTTGCCCATTGACATGGAAATTCGCCTATTAAGGAAATTTTCTTTAAACACATTATCAAGAATTCTTTCTACCTGCCCGTAATCAGCGATTTTAATACAATTCATTAACTGCAGTTCAATTTCAGCAGGATAATAATAATCTTGTGCATTTTCGTTTGTTTCATTAAAAGAGATGATGCGATTATTTCCTTTAATCATCCGATAATTTAAAGCTTGTACAGCCTCTCGATAAGAATTCACAACCTGATTCAAGCCTGGATAAGAAGTTCCAATGCCGACTGATATGACGATTCCAAATTGATCTTTCAAAATCGTCTTTAAATGCTGTGTGACTGTAGATAAAGAATAAATCTGATCCCTTTTTATAATATTTAAAATTATTGCGAGCCTCTTCTGTCCTAATTCGACAATAAATGCATGATGATTCTCATTCACTAACTCATGGCCTATATTACTAATCATAAATCTTGTGATCGCCCAATCCTTTTCCGTGATTTTATCATCCATCGAATAACTTTCCTCAATATCAACGAGCATGACTAAAAATTCATCACTCAAAAAAGATATTTCCATAAAATCTAATGACTCTTGATTAACCGTTGCTGAATCGACAAACCCATTCAATAATCGAACAAAGAAATTTTCCCGTACTTTTGGGGTTTGGGTAGCCAAAGAATCTCTTAATCTTTTTTCTGTATCCCATGAAAAATTTAGACTTTCTTGTATAAGATGATATTCATTTATTTTTACTTCATCTTTTCTATTTACATTTTTTATAATCGATTCGACTAAATTTCTTACTGGAATATAATGATGACGAGCTAATGAATAACAAGCAACAAAACCACCCACCAAACAGATTAACAATAAAATAACCGCTAAGGTTTTCACTGTATTTACTTCTTTCATGACAATATTTTTCGGAATAATAGACACATACTTCCAATTTGTTTCATTAGAAACAATATAAGCCACCATCATATCCTGATTGTTATACTGATACTGTAATGTACCTTCACTTTTATCAAAATTTAGATTTAGCTGTGTGAGCTTTTTATTATTTTTTGCAGTTGTTGTCATCACATTATTGTGTTCATCTAAAATAAATATACTTCCTTGATTAGCCCATTCAAGAGTCTGTAGTACATTTTGAATTTTCTGTTCATTTATCATGATTGATAAATATGCTTTCGGTTCTTTCACTTGACCAGGCGGCAGGGGTTGTACATAGCTAATCATTTTTATTGGTGATGACGATACACCTTCTAATAATGTATTAACTGGAAAATATTTCGGTGAATTTTTAACTTGTGTAATCCTGTTTTTCCATTCTGTATAATCTAATTGCTGATCATTGTAGATATTGTTAAAAAAGGTAGATGAATTGGTTTTGATGGTTGGGCTAAGTAAAATATCCCTTTCTGGTATATAAAGGAAGTAATCATAGATAAATGTGTTGGACAAAGGATAGCGCTGCATATCTTTCATAAAAGAATAATAGTCACTTATTTTGTATTCGTCCTCGTCTGCGTGCTGACGTAAAATATAACTAAGCTTCGGATGAAAGGATATTTGGGCAGAAAGTGATGTTACTTGCTGAAGTTCATGGTCAAGTACGTCACTTGCCTGTTTAAGCAATGCTAAATTCGATTGGTTTGTATTATCTTTTAAATTCGTTTCCATTTTTTTATAAAACAGACTCTGAACGAGAATAGGAAATAATAGAACGAGAAGAAAGGACACTAATAATGTCACGAAAACACTTTTGCGATTATACTGCTTTTTCATTAGCTCTCCCCCTATAAATACTAGCAATATAAAAAAAGATACATGACATGATCACCATGTATCTTTCCTGTTTTTAACTGTTTACTCTTACTTTATATGCCTTTAAAAACCTCAAGAAATGCTTCCCCCGATTTCTTGGCTAAAACGTCCGCCGTTTCACTTGGTGGTTCAGGAGATAAAATTTCCTGGGCTACACTACCTTTATATCCGATCTGGGACAATGCCTTTAGGAATGCGCTTAAATCAATGACCCCCTCACCTGGATAAAGCCGATCATTATCTAGAGCTTCTTCTACTGGTACATCCTTTGCATCATTAATATGGACATGGGCAATCTGTGAAGGATCCAAGGCTAATAGATCTTCTATTGTTCCACTAGTTGTATACCAATGATAGCTGTCTAATAGTAGTCCCACATTTGGTTCGCCGATCACATCAATCCAATCTAGTGTTTCTTGCATTGTCCAGACAAAAGGATATTTCCAGGCTGTTCTAAGATGATGAGGGCCAACAAATTCTAACCCCAGTTTTATATCGTATTCCTTTAATATTTGCGCACATAATCGTAATCTTTTCGTGGCTTGCAGCATAAAATGTGCTGGCTTTTCGTCTGTTGCTGGCAATACAAAGGTACAGCAACTTTGGCAGCCGAATTCCGCCGCTATTTTAGCATCTGCCAATAATCCTGATAGTCCTTCCTTAAACTGTTCATCTGTCCCTCTCCATTCTACAGGTAACCCAATGGAGCCAATACGGACTTTTTGTTGATCTAAAAAGTCTTTTGCTTCCGCTAGACCTTTGGATTCTACCCAATCAGATAATTCTTTACCAGATGTGTCAATGGCTCCAAATCCATTCTTAGAAGCTAACTCAATCAATTGCTCTATGCCTTCTACTTGCCCTAGTCCTGCGCTACTTAACCCCTTAATCATTGCAAAAACCTCCATTTTAAATAAATAGAATCTACATACCTTAAGCTTTTCGACATAATTCCCGAAATTCCTGTATTCTTTTGTAAAAAAAGAAGAGGCTGGGACAAAAGTGTTTGCATCAAAGAAAAAAACCGAACTAGTATGATGCATACCTCCGCTCCGGAAATATACTTTGCTTTCCGCGGGCGGCTGGTGAGCTTCCTCGTGCTACGCACTCCGGAATCTCACCGATGCCTTTCCTCCGCTGGAGTCTTCGTATATTTCCTCCGCTAAAGTAATACATTGTTCGGTTTTTAGAGCTTAATTTTTTAGTTTTGTCCCAGCCTCATTTTTACGTTCAATTATTTATTAAGGTATGGGCGCTTATTCTTCAAAAATTCAATACTTATTTCAATACTTTCAAGAGGTGTTTTACGAGATTGGTCTTGCTCCACTACCCACCAATCGACATCTGCCTCTTCTCCTAAAGCGAGGACACTCTCTAGATCCACCCCACCAGTGCCTAGCTCAGCAAAAAATTGCTCTTCATCTACAGTCATATCTTTTAAATGGACTAAAGGAGTTCGTCCTTTATAACGTTTGATCCACTCAGCTGGTTGCTCCCCAGCCTTAGTCAGCCAATAAATATCTAGCTCGGTTTGAATATTTTCAGATGGGACATCATCGAAAATCGTTTCTAAAACAGTTCTACCATCTGAAAGCTTTTCTAATTCAAAATCATGATTGTGATAGCAGAACGTTAATCCCGCTTTTCTACATTCCTCTCCAACCTCACTGAAAAATGTTAGAAGGGATTGGTAGGTTTCTTCATTTCTCTCATCCGGCATTAGGAAAGGGCATACAATATATTTACTCCCTAAAATCTTCTGTTCCTCAATCACTTTCGCTAAGTCATTTTTTAAATCTGCAGCTGGTACATGACTGGACGCAGCTTGCAAACCAACTTCGTCTAAAATTTCTCGTACTTCTTGAACAGGTAAGCCTCCATAGCCTGCAAATTCAACGCCATCATAACCAAGCTCAGCCACTTTCTTTAGAGTCCCAGCAAAGTCTTGTGCACTTTCTTCACGTAAAGAATACATTTGTACAGCAACAGGTATTTTTTTCATAAATATCCTCCTCTTTTACAATTGAAACGTTTCGATAATTCTATTCTAGTAGACTATTCCATATTATTCAAGTATTTTCATTCTTCCTCCAAAATAAAGTAAAGTTTCAATCAGTGGGGGACTTCTCGCCCCCACTATTTCCCTTATACATGCTTGGCTAGTGCCAGTGAAGCAGCTCCTATGAGGCCTGCGGAATCCCCAAGTTCTCCTGTCACAATAAGTGGTTGTTTTTCATTTATATAATATTTTTTGAATAACTCCTTGATTGGATCTGTTAAAAAGTGTCCGGCCGCAGCTGCTCCTCCCCCAATAATAATCACTTCTGGATTTACTAAGTATGTAGCTGATAATAATTTATATCCTAAAGTGGTCGCGACTTCCTTAAAAACTTCGATTGCAACTTGATCGCCTTTTACACTTGCTTCATAAACATCCTTCGAACTAATGTCTCCCGCTAAGTCGTTTAAAAGGGTTGTTTTTCCTGATTGAACCGCTTCCTTTGCTAATCGACTGATGCCACTTGCAGAGGCAATTGTTTCTAAGCACCCTATATTGCCACAATTACATAATGCTGAATTACCAGGCACTGGATCATGGCCAATTTCTCCTGCAAAGTAATCTGCCCCAGGTATCATTTTCCCATCAATCATAACCCCAGCAGCCATTCCCGTTCCTAATGTGATACATATGACATTTTGTAATCCTGCCCCTGCACCGACAGCTGCTTCTCCCCTCGTATAAGTGCGTACATCATTATCAATAAAGGTCGGTACATGTAATCTTTTTTTCATCTCTTCCGCAAATGGTACATCCTGATAGCCTAAATTTACAGCATTGATAGCGATACCGCTTTCAGGATTGACAATACCCGGCACTCCAATCCCAACGCATTCAACTTGGTTTTGATAATTATTTTTTTCAATCAGTACTGTTATTTCTTTTGCCAGCTCATCGAAAAACTCTTTAGGGTTATTCGTTTTAGCAGGGAAATTCGGTTTTAAAGTAGGTAAAGTTTTCTTTTCCACTAATGTTAAATCTTGATTAAATAGACCGATAACAGTATTTGTTCCCCCTATATCTACTCCTACGATGCCTTTGTCCATGTGATCACTCCTATAAATAACCTATTGTCTCCATTTCTATTATACTATTATTTTTCAATATAAAAAAAGAGTATGGACGCTTATTTAAAAAAAGAGTTGGTGCTATCCCGATTTTGGACAGCACTGCTATCTCCATTGCTTTGATAGTAATTAGCTTGATTCCACCTCATCATAAGACAAATGAGTTACTTCCGTATACTCCTCTTTTTCCACTTCATCCGCAGTTGCATTTTCCTCTAATTCTTCTTGATCATTTATTCCTGAAGCAATAGTAGGTTCGTCATGTTTTTCCCTTTTCTTAGCCATACTCTCACCCTCCTTTTTGGATAGCATTGCCAAGTGACCAGGAGATTATGTATGCTTACCACAATTAATTGCTCTAAAAGAATGGTACGTATAGAACATCCCTTGTATGGAGAAATGAAGAAAACAATCTAACCTAATAAATCAAGCTATATGACCTAATGAGCTTTATCTCTAATGTTTTAATGTGTAAAATACAATTCAATCCTAAAGACATTGCAGCTTTGCTTTCATTCAATTAACATAATAGTTGGTAAGACTATAAAAATAAAAAGGGTGCTGTAAAGGAGCATGAGAAAAATACAATCACCAGATTTACCAGAAAACTTAAATAGCATAACCATTAATAAAATCGAAGATCGTTCTGCTTATGAGCTAGGGAGATTAGAGGCATTTCCAGCTTCTATTCATGCGGAACATGTCCGCTTTCAAGAAATCCATCTAAAAGGAGTGGATTTTGACAACACTCAACTTCCTTCCTCTTCATGGGTTGATGTTGTTTTTGAAAATTGTGATCTTACGAATCTAGATTTTAGGATGGCACGCTTTACACGTGTTGAGTTCATTGATTGCAAATTAGTTGGTGTTAATTGTGACCAAGCTAGCTTTCAAGATGTGTTATTTCGTCAATGTCAGGCTCCCTACTCTTTATTTAATCTATCTACATTTCAAGATGTTTGTTTTGATCAATGTTTATTAAAAGGGGCTAATTTCATTGATGCAAGCTTAGAATTTTTAGACTTTACCAACTCGGTGATTGAAGATGTACAGTTCACGGGAACATCCTTAAGCAATATCGATCTTAGCCAATGTGAATTCTCCTTAATTCATGCGGATGAGCATGACCTTCGTGGTGCCATTATCTCACCTGAACAAGCGATTGGCTTTATCGAGGTATTTGGCTTAGTAGTGAAGGATGATTAACAAAAGTGCAAGGTCAATAAACCTATGCTAAGCGTCGAGATTCTTTTAAAAACCTTCGATTCCATTCTGTCTTAAGGCTCATGACCTCGAAAAATATAAAATGACTTGTCCTTAACTATCTTCCTCATGCATATAAATGTGAATAGCACATTTTGCAGGAGGAAAACATGTTTATATTTTTAGAGAAAACAATTATCATAATGGCTTTATTAAGAGTATTGTCGGGGAGTATTGATATATTTGCGGCGTATCTTATGCTGCGGTTTAATGAGGTAGAAAAAGCTCTCGTTATAAATAGCTCACTTGTGCTAGTTGGGCCGATCGTATTCATTATTGCAACGACAGTAGGTCTAGTCGGTTTAACAAGTCAAATTTCCTTCACCAAAATCATTTGGGTTTTTATTGGTGTCGGATGCATTTTATATGGAGTAAAAGGCTGAAATACGTTGCTTCCCCCCACCTCTCTAGTGGGCAGTCAGCGATCCGCTTGTATTTTTCTCCGCTGCATTCACCTCTCAATCGATCAGCAGCTAAAAATAAATATTACCATAACAAAACCCGGTTCCGTATTCGGATATCCGGGCTTTGTACTCCATTTCACTACAACTGAGATTGATTGTACCTTACCTTAAAGCTATAGAGAATCAAAGTAAGTAGTTATTCATTAAAAGATCAAGTTCCTTTAAAAACTTAACTAC
The DNA here is from genome assembly GCF_018333015.1 of Bacillus sp. J14TS2. Classification (NCBI taxonomy): domain Bacteria; kingdom Bacillati; phylum Bacillota; class Bacilli; order Caryophanales; family Bacillaceae; genus Bacillus; species Bacillus sp. J14TS2. Next base: position 265,554 of record NZ_BORE01000004.1, read on the forward strand.
TACAAGTGGGGTAAAACCCCACTATAAATGTTTCACTTTATAACTTTAATTCCCCCATGCGTAGAAGTTCCACGACAGCCTGGGATCGGCCTTTCACACCCAATTTTTGCATGGCGTTAGTCATACATACCTTTTGCATGGAATAGAAAGCATAGTTATTCAGAGAAAGTATAAGTTATATTAAGCTTGCCGTCAGGGTACATAATGATTTCGTCAAGCAACTGTTTAAACACGTGGTGTAGGTCTTCCTCGTGCTTATCAAGTTGCTCAAATGCTTCTTTAATGTTTTTAATTTGCTCTTGGGTATTATTCTCCTGCTTTAGGATAAACAGTTTATCTTTTATTTTAGCAATCTCATCTTCGTATTCTTTTCTCTTCTCTTGAAATTCTTGTTTAGATATTAATTGATCTTCTAGATAAAGATCCACAAGACCAGCATTTTTCTTTTCTATCAAAGATAGTTTTGACTGCAGGGATGACACTTCTTTTTTCTTTTGCTGCTGAACTGTATTTTTGAAATTCAATTCAATGTCAGTGGCTTTTTCTTTTAGTTTTTTTAACATTAATTCTCTAAAATCTTCATAAAGAATCGGGGCATGGTTTACGCATAAATCTTTCCCCCCACGCCTATAAGCACTGCACTTGAAGTATTTCCACTCCACTCTCACATTATCCTTTTTACGAGTTCGGTAAGATTGCATGATCACCATACTAGATCCGCACTCTGAACATTTTAAAATATTCCTGAATTCGTTCCAAGGAGTGATTTTCTTTCTATGATTCTTGTGCTTTTTGCTGTTAGCTAATTCCCACTCTTCCATAGGAACAATAGCAGGATGGTGGTTTTCATATATCATCCATTTTTCTCGTGGATTTTGAATTTGTTTCTTACGGCCATCTATTTTTACAGTTGTATATCTATTATGAATAAAAGTTCCAGCATAAGAAGGATTTTTTATAATGGATTGGACTGTCGTAAGCTGCCATTTTTCTGTTTTTTGAGGTGGAACAACATTCCCCTTCTCAAGTTCTTCATTCAGTTTATACATAACAGACTTAAATCCTAAACCATGGTGATTGTACCAGTGAAATATTTTCCGGATGGTAGGGGCAATTTCTTCGTCAATCTGAAGCTTTTTATTTACGCTTTTATATCCGTAAGGGATTTGACCAATATGCTCACCACGTCTAACTTTTGCTGCAAGTGCTCCTGTTACCGACACAGATAATGTCTTAGGATATTGAGCAGCAAACATGGAAAACATCTCAAATTTCATATCATTCTTACCTTCGTAGAGACTGTCGTATCCTTCTTCCAGTGTTACTAACCGCACGCCGTGAGCAATAAGTGTTTCTTTGATTTCCAACGAATCCCTCATGTCACGTGCAAGCCGATGAATCGATTTAAAGACGACCATCTTTATTTCACGCTTACGAGCTTTTTCAAGAACTAGCTGCATTGCAGTACGATCAAGTAAAACAGTACCGGAAATACCATTATCAAAGACAATGGACTTTTCTTCCCACTCATAATTGTTACTTTCAAGCCAATATCGACATATGTCAATTTGATTTTCTGGCGAAGAAACTTGCTCATCCTTGTCGGTTGAAACCCGTACATAAACCAAATAGGGAATTTCTTCCCAAGACGTAGTAGTCTCTTCTTTATCTGAATCATTATTTAAAAGCATACAACCCCTCCTTATATATTTTTTAGGGAGTGTGATTGCTTATAATTATAGCGAACATTCGTTTCAATAGCTATGCTTATTTTATTATATGATTAAAATACATTATTATTTTTTCAAAGAAAAACAATATCTCTCAGCTCCCTGTAAGAAGGCGAGTATCCATATCCCCCCACATCTTTAATCGCTGTAAAAAGTGCTTTTTGTAAGTTACTCATTTTTAAAACTCCCCCTGTATAATTTCTCTCTTTACGTTAATTATATTACCATTATTTACCTACCAGGATCTCCTCGACAACAAGAACATTCATTCGTATAATAATTACAAACTTGAGAAAGGTGAACCTACATGTTAATACCAGAACATGATGAACCCATAATAGAAAAGGCTATATTCTTACCATTGCTCATTAAAGTTTTAAATCGTGATCTAATAGCCATTGGACAAAGTCAACTCAAACTTAAAGAGCCTTACTATAAATACGTTGAAAAAGTAATGCACGCCATTCAACAGGATTCATACAAAAACAAAAAATATATGAGGGATAATAACATCAAGATATATTGTGTAAACCGTACAAATTATGAAGTAATATACAAAGGCTATGGGGAGATACGAAGTTTCGCAAAACATGTGCTCAAAACTCGAAGCCAGGAACTCCTAGAGGATTATATGCTTAACAGAAAAAGTAGACACCCGTCCGAATGGTGAGTTGCTTTTTTTATTTTAAATATTATTTAAAGTATTTTTATAAAAGGTGAAACGCTTTTTGGTTAATTGACGTCTATAATAATAGAATTCTCATAAAGGAGGATTAATTGATCTAAATTCAAATAGAAAGGAGCTTCTTTATGAATAAACGTACAACTTTTTCTTTAATTATTTTACCAATCGTTGTGATTTTGCTATTTACTATAAGATTGGACTTCAATCCTTTTATAATAGTACCAATATCAATAGTCCTAGCTATTATTGGAATTATTCTTGCACTCAATGCGAAAAAAACATTTACTCTAGTATCTTTAATAATACTACACTCCGTAACTCTTACTTATCTGTTCGTATTTTTAGTAACATTATTCTTTTTCGATGCAAGAGTTCATAACGGTTAGCATTTATTAAATAGACAACTTTTTAGGAGGTGAGAAAGATGTATTGATTTGAGATATTAGAGATTTATTTATTATCAAAAAAATAAGGGGGAATCTAAATTGAAAAAAATAAAAAGAATAACTTTAGTTTTTTTAGTATCTTTATTATCTATATCTGGTTTTGCTAGTGGAGCTTTTGCCAGTGAAGAGGTAATATCAGAGAATGAGGAAAAGTACAAAAGAGATTTAGAGTTTATAAAACAGTCGATGGTATTGTTAGAAGATGAGTTTAAACAGACTGATTTATTAATGGAAGAGTACCTAAATGAAGAAGATCAGGATTTGGACTATTCGTACAACGACCATAATCAATTAGCAGCACCTACAAAATCGGTAATTAGAAATGCTTCAAAAGCAGCTGCAACTGGAGCACAACCTTTTTTACCACTAACTGCTGCTACTCTTAAACATTCAGCACAAGATAAGCCTACTGCATTATCTTATAAACAAGGAACATCTATGTCGAATAAAATAAAAAGTTCAACCGCATTTAAAAATGAACTTGCAAAATTTAAAAAGAAACTACCATCAAAGGGTACATATTATAGTTACAATGGTTCAATGGCACTTTCTAGCCCCAAAGATCTTTATTTAGCACTTAATAAGGTTTCATATTTGATGGCAGCAGAAAAAGTAAACGGGAAATGGAAGATTTATACCCATGTAATGGATACTTATAATTTCGAATACTGGAATATGAAAGATCTACCTGTTGGAACAGAGTTACTGAAGTCATTTATCAATAATTATGGCTATGTTGCAATGAGCACCGGTGCATTAAATCCATATCCAATAAACGTGTATATTACCAATTAACTGCGAGCAATATTGTTCTCAAGAAAGGCCTAAGCTCTAAAAAGTCGATTTCTTAATTTCTTGAAATCGACTTTTTTATTAAACTTTTCCTCAATTAGATAATAAGTAGATGATCTTTCTGTTCATCTATTCTCTCCTTTTTAATCCATATGATGTGTGACCTTATAATAAAACCATAGTGAGGGCCTTTTCTTATCCACGCAATTTCTTAAGCAATTGCGTATTTTGTGCTGGCGTACCACTATAATTTTTAATCCCGTGTTTAGTCGCCAACTTTTTCCGGTTGGCAAAGCTGGAGTCTGCCTTGATCGATTTAAGATAATCGACAATGGAATTGGTCTTCTGGTCGCCTTTAGGCTTGCTTGGCTTTTTTGGAGTCGATGTATTACCGTTAATTACGTCTTGCACAGCCTGATAGTTTTTTCCAAGCGATTTCTTACGAGCTTCCCCATTTCCATGCTTTCCGGCTAAAGTTTCTTTTACCAATGTATCGATAGATTTTTCAGCAGGTTTTGGTTTTGACTTGGTTCCTAATAATTTTTCATTGACTCGTTTTTGTACGGCATCATACTGATTACCAAGTGATTTTTTACGCTCAGCACCGGAACCGTGTTTTCCTGCGATAACTTCGTCCACAAGTTGCTCAATGGATTTGGTTTTAGGCTTGCTAGGAGCAGGTTGCGGTTTAGATGCTGGTTTCCCCTTCAAACGATTGTATTCCCCAATAATCCCATTTACCAATTGATCCCATGTTTTATCATTAAGGATTTTTGACGGACAGTGTTTACCACTCCAATCCTTGTGTTGCTTGATATTGCTTTTGCTGGCAACGATTCCTAGATCAACGCATAATTGAGCAACGACCTTAACCGTATTATCAAACGTCTTCTTAAATTGGGAGCTAAGTGGATCGTTCAGATTGGTAGTATTTCGGTTTCTATCGTAATTCCGACACATTTCAATTCCTACTGTATTGCGGTTCCCGTAGCCGTTACCACCATCCCCGGCATGCCATCCGTTACGGTTAAATGGTAAGCCTTGGACAGCTTCCTTTTCGTCAATGGCAACGTGGAAAGAAACTTCATTATTATTGCCTCGCATATAACTGATTTCATTGACAGCAGGCATTTGGTTGTCTGTATTATGAATAGTGATCTTTTTAGGCACCATTGTATTTGGACATTTAATGCCATGTTTACTTGTTGCAACGAGCATCTGTCTAAATGGTACGCCGTTCTTAGTAGCCATATTATTTTACCTCCTTGATCTCATCGGCTTTGAAACCTTGGGTAACCCAACCAATATCATTTTTAAATCCGACAAAATGGATTCCATTTTCAATCTTTGTAATCTCGCCTTTAAAATTGCTTGTTTCCATAATTGTAAGAGCATGACTTTCTATAAATTTGTCATTTTTGGTTTTGTTGGCATCTGCAATCTGTACTCTTTGTCCTAATTCAAACATTTGAAATTCCTCCTTTTTAAAATGAAAAAGAGCCCCTAAGGACTCTTACAAATACTCTTTATCGTTTCGTGGCTTGAGGTATCTTAATGCCTGTTTGCTGTCGCTAAACCCTTTAACAGTGGGGTCTGTGACTGTGTTAAACACACTAATAACGATCAATCCAAGGAGATAAGGGTTACTGTATGCTTCTACTACCAGCTCCAGTAAAGTCCCCCAAGTAGTTAGGTCCTCAAAAGATAACCCTACATAAGCTAATAGTGGAGTTAGCACTGCCAGAACAAGTTGTGCAATAAACACAGGGTTGTTAAATCTTACTTTCCAGTTTAGTTTCATTGGTAATTCCTCCTAAAATAATTTTGTCATCGCAATACCGACTAGCCCACCGACTACAGCGGTGATAATTGCTGTAATGATTGCTCCCGTGACCTTACGTCTTATCCACTGGGTATCGTTGCGGATTTCCTTTAACATGTCCCTCAGGTAACTAATTTCGCTATCTTGCAACTTGTCATTGATTTTTAATGCCGCTACATCGTTTTTTATTTGCCCTTGTTCTTGCTTTAAATCGTTTATGTCCTGTTGTACCTGATTTTTCCACACGTCCATGTCTCCAACCTCCAAGCGATCCGCCCCCTTCTCTCTATAAATAAAAGGACCCCGAATGGAGTCCCGTTTTGAACAATATAAAAAGCACCTCGTGTGAGATGCTTTATACCTAAATCACTTGAAATTTTCTAGATACAGCTCAATTTCACGAACTAAACTGCTAGCTTTTTCAAATTCTGTCTGTAATTCCGCTACCTTTTTATTATAATTTTTATATTCTTCGCTGTTCTGTTCTTCATTATTTCTTAACTTCAAGTAGGTATGTTTTTGTACTAATAGTTCTCTTGCCTGGTCGTTAGCAGCTTCGCGATCTTCGTTAAGAGCTTCTTTAATCTTTGATTTTATTACATTTTCCCCTGCGCTAGTAATAACTTCGTTAAGATTTCCTTGTTTGAAATAGGCTTTTTCATTTCCGTCATATACAACTCTATCAGCTACTCTACTAGTTACCTTGCTGACATCATAATATTTACCCATTTAAAATCCCCCTCAATTGTAGTCAAATTTATAATTCGACATAAATAATGGAAGTCCTTCTTTTTACCCAAAACTTTATACCCTAATTCATCAAAAAATATTTCACCAAAATAAAAAAGCCTTATGCGGCTTGTAGGTCTGCGACTACTTTATCTTTGATCAATTCTTTTAGCTTGTCCTCTAAGGAAGCATCTTTATATTCATTTTTGGTTACACTGATCGGTCCATTTAACGAGAAATCTACACCTGATGTGATAAAGTTTAAAGCTACGCCAGTATAAGGATTATTAAATCCATCATCATAATCAAAATTAATTCCTGTAATCGTCACTTTTGCTGTTTCCAGCCCCTCAATGACCCGGTTTATAATAAGTGTTTTAAGCTTATCAAGATCTGCGGAAAATTCTTCAAATGCCTCTTTCGCCACTTTGACAGGACCACTTAAACTATAATCTCCCGTAGAAGAAAAATTAAGCTGGACGCCTGTGAAATCATTCTGATCTCCGTTATCATAGGCAAATTTAATTTCTTTGACTGTTATGTTCATTATTTATCCTCTCCTTCTTTTTTATTTTCCTGTGGAACAGGACCAGCTGTCTTAGCCTTTTCTTGCTTGAGGGATTCCTCTAGCTCGGCAACCTTTTTCTTCTGTTCACTTAATTCCTGTTCTTTGAAAACAGCAATAGATTCCCATTCGGATGCTCTCCCTTCTGAATCTGCAAGTTTTCCCTTCATACTTTCCACGACATGTTTCAAATCATATTTTAAATCCATTTATGCTACCTCCAATTTATTTTATTTTTGACTTCAGTTTCTGGTTTTCTTCTTCTAGCTTAACTACTCGTTCAGTCAAACCTTTTGTAACTGCGCCAATGACGTGTACAAAGGAATCAAAATCGAAAGTTATTTCACCTTCTATATCTCTCAATAAGTCGTCAGGGGCTGTATCAGGTATTATCACTCCATAACTGTCATAATCATTTACAATAACCCTATCACCGATATCAAATGACTGTTTATATATTTTAAAATCAGCCTTATTAAAGATTTCCCAAGCTCTCTCCGAGCTTAAATTTCGAATATCTACGTAGCCCATTTTTATGATGCCTCCAATTTATTTAATCTTTCTTCTAATTCTGCAATCTTTAAAACTAGCATTTCATCTTGCGCCTGTAATTCTTCGATAAGCTGAATTTGATCCTGTGTCACATTAGCGTTATGGCTGATAAAGGAATACAAGCTAACAGCTTTCCCAGTATCATCTAAAATTTCTTCGGGCGCTTCTTCTGCAACAATGCCGAATTTCCACTCCCCCACACCATTTCCATTTCTACCTTTGATCTGGTATCTCTTAATGTCTAGGCTGCTAATCACATCGTAACTTTTTTGTACAGTACAATCGGAAATGTTTGTCTTATTTTCGATCGTTGATGTCTCATGGATATTGGCCGAATAAACTCTCCAAAATGGATAGCTTACCGAACCTACATATCCCGTGTTTGGAACCGGTGATCGTAGACAAATTTCTTTTCCTTGGCCACCAGTATTGTTTATTGCAAATACATCCAAGTACTGCCCGTTGTCTATATCGTGTGGAACAAAGCGGAATCTTTGCCCATAATTGATAGTATTTTTTCCGGAATAAAATTCCATCGCCATCTGAGATGCACTACTTCCGATAACAAACGTATCGTTTACGTTCATGCCGATTCCAGCGCTAACGGACCCATTACCAGAGAAGAATCTGAGCGTAGAAGGATCTGATTGACCTTTACCAGCAAGATTACGTATACCCAAGTGGATACGGTCACGACCACTACTATCCACAGCCAACAAGCCTGTGCTATCTAGCTCCACCTTTGCATTCCCGTTTGTTGCGGAAACAATAACATTATTGGCATTGACTCTGCCAGATGTAATGCTATTAGCGCTTAGATTAATTACTGTTACTTTTCCGGCGTCTAGTGTCCCTGTAGTCATCTTACCTGCATCCACAGATGTGATATGAGCATTGTTAACTCTAAAGGCACCTGTAACATTTACATTACCATCAAGAGTAAGCTTTTTACCTTGGATCAATATGCCGCTTGTGTCTACATTAATCTGGTTGATTACGTCATTTTCTTTAACACGTATATTGACAGCTTCTGATATCTGGCTGATTTGGGATTGCAAACCATTCTTCGTGTCCGTGATCGTCTGCTGGATGCTATTCTTTGTTTGGGTAATTTGCGTACTTACATATTGGGTATCAGCAACTTTTTTCCAAGCTTCCCAAGTATCATTGTCATTAATTCCTCGTCGTTCGTATGTGGCAACGTCTGTGTAAAGGGTTTGTTTTATTGTCCCTCCGCTTTTATCACCCCAAGGAATATCAGTGTCTAAAACTCCATACGTTCCATCACTCGAAATTCCCATAACTGATAAACGCTTAAACTCTCTTACAGTTTGTCGTGGATAATCGGAAAAATAATAAGAAGGCTTCTCATTATCATCTCGAGTATCTTTGATACGTTTATCGGATGCGATCAAATCGTTGACTTGACTACTTGTAACCTTACTATCCACCACACCAGCCAGCTGTGTCACAGTAGATTTATCAGCTTTATTATTAACTGATGTTTGAAATCCCTGTGCTGTCTGCGTTAGGCTCGATTGAGTAGCATATTTTTTATCAGCATCGGTTGTTGATATTTTGCTAGTAAGACTTTTTTCGGTTTGTTGAACAAAACTGTCGTAGAGAGTTTTATCAACTTTTTTTGTCACCTGTGTAGAAATACTATCCACAGTTTGCGAAAGCTTGGAAAACTGAACATTGGTAGTCATGTCCTCTGGTGCTGGGGTCCAATCGGTTACCTTTCCTTTTTCAACTTGCTCTCTTCCAACAATAATATCAACATCGTGCGAGGTATCAGCTACACGCAAAATTGATTGGAACCAATCATAGTCTTTTCTTCTTCCCCCACTCATTACAACTCTTTTGCTTTCGTTTGGTTCTATGTGGGTTGACTGTGCACCTCCTGTTGGGGATAAGCCATTCAATCGTAGTTCAAATACTTGAGTTCCAACATTTTTAACATAGAGTGAATACGTATAAGTAACATTGAAAGCCATTGGCTCGCTAATTTTACCGTTAGATGTCCAGACACCTTTTATTTGGGTAGTACCACCGCTTGCCCTTATACGGTACGCTTCTGAAAAACCCCATTCTTCTGTCATATCAACTTTCGAGTAAGAGATGTTTGAACCTTGATAAGCACTCCAATGACCGTCTAGCTTATCACTTTCAGGAGATAAATTTCGACCGCCAATCTCCAAATCATCTAAATTCGTCTGAACCTTAGCAATCTCGCTTGTGAGGCTATCTGCCTTTTGGGTCAATTGACTTTGTGTGGCAAACTTGGCATTTGCGTCAATGGTGCTGATTTTGTTCTTAATTTCCTCGGCATTTTGAGTGATCAAAGATTCATGGTGTTCTACTTCCTTGGTTATTATGTTGACACTGTCCTGACTAGCCTTAGACTGTATGTCTTTTTCCGTCTGGGTAATCTTAGTTGTATGGCTGTCCACAGTCCCTTTTAAAGTGTTAAAATCATCCCGTGAAATCTTAGACTCAATCAAACCAGCTTGGAATTCTAATTCTGTTTTTAAGGTTGAAATTTCTTGTTCGGTGTCTTCTGGTGCGGCCGTCCAACCTTCAGTAGCCTTGTCCCCTCTTACAAGCTTAATCCATTCTATTTTTGCGTATTCGGCACCTCCGCTTGGAAAGTTATAAACATTTAATTTTTTCGGTCCTGAATTCGTACCACTATTTTCAGGGTCGGCAACGACAAATGTTCTCTTATGATAACCATTACCTTTATTAACTAATTGCGCTTGCGATGTTTTAGAACCATTTGCCCAAATACGAAAGTTTTGAGAATCGTTTATTTCTCCTTTAATAATTACTGTCCATGTCTCACCGGCTACCCAGTCCATTGATAACTCGTAACCAGCAATTCGATAGGCTGTTGATTCATAAAGTTTTGCACTCTCTAAAACTAAATTTCTATCGCCAATTTGCATATTATCAATCTTGCTAACTGCGAGACTCAGACCTTCGGAAGTCGCTTCAATATCCAGTTTATTTTGAGCAATACTGTTAATAATCCCCGACTTGTCTTTTTCGTAGACAGTACTTTCTAGCTTGCCCTTTAAAGCTTCTGCTTGTAAGGAAATTTCAGTGCTGTGGTCCTCGACAGTTTTATTAATTTCATCGACAATGGTAGCTTCGGCTTTTGCTTCAATCTCTTTGGCATTTTTCTCGATGGTGAGAGTGTGATCTGACAAGACATCGTCCATATCCGATATCCTATTAATGGTGGTACTTATTTTCCCGTCCATCTCGTTTACATCATGCTCAATCGTGTTGATTTTACCGCCGTGTTCCGTTAATTCCTTTTCGGCACCAGAAACTTTTTTCCTTAAATCAGATGCCTTGTCCTCAATGTCCCTTATCTTATCCGTGTACTCGCCACTATCGATCTTACTCTTTAAGCCGTCCAAAGCGTCCTTGGCATTTTCTAGGGCTGTAGTGGCTTGATCTCGTGCTTCTCCGGCGACTCTTCCGGCTGTTTCTCCAACTTCCTTGGCAGCGTCTGCGGCACTATGGGCGTTGGTGGCTTCGTCAAAAGCATCCTGTGCTTGCTCGATCGCTTCGTTGGCGTTTCCTGTGGCAAGGTTCGCCTTCTCTACAGCTTCATCAGCCTTGTTTCGGGCGTCCTGGGCTTCTTCTTCGATATCGCGGATATCTGCGGAAACAACTAATTGCCATTCGATACCATCATAGCGATAGGTGCGAGTGTATTCTCCATCCACAACCCTAAACCATAGGTCACCTTCGATTAAATGATCACCTGTAGGCTCGTCTGGACCATAATAATTGGTATTCTTACCATTGGCCGCCCGAATAGCTTCATTGGCTTTTTCGTTTGCCTGGTTGATCTTCTCGCCGATGTTATTAACAAGATCGGTAGATTTATTGACTGCATCTGTTAACCTAGCTTTGACATTTCCAACGCTAACCTTTTTATTTTTCTCAGCGATGGAATCATACTCCACTTTGACCACTTGAGCCTTAACATCAATACCCATTTTGCTATGTTTGACCGTAATGGTATCGCCCATTCCGACAAGCTCTAAGGATGCCACATCTTTGTATTCTTCTGTATCCCACAGGGATTCAAATTCTACCTCCATGGAGACTGTGGGGAGATCCTTGGCTCCCGTATTGAAAAAATCCTTAGAAGCGTTGTAAAGATCAGTTTCATTTTTAATGGATTCGTCATCGCTAAGGTCTAGTGGCTGAATATGAATGACTGGGTACTTGTCAATATTTGGACTGTCAATGAACTTCCCATCGATGGTGATAAGCTGTTCAGGTTCATCTTCTGTAGCTTCGATATATTTAAATGGGAAGATCCTTGTAATTACTTCCGATTCATCAAACTTTGCTTCTAATCCAGTAAGATTTTTTCTATACGTAACTTCCACACCATCATCAGAACCACGCCTAGCATGCATAATAAGATTAAAGTTATCTCGCTCAATTTGCCCACCCCAGATTTGCAAAATGGAGCCTTCCATTCCACCAATCATCTGTAAGGGATTAGTCCTATAAAGCCTTGTGCTAGATTTAGTGGTGTTATTACTACTTGTAATATTAAACCTTGTCGGATAGGACAAATTCTTCTGTATGGTTTCCATAGCTTCTTTTAGGGTTACATTGGATACGGCTAAGACTTCGACAAAGTTATGGGCAAGATCGTTCGTGATATGTTGGCCATGGATGATATAAGTATCTTTTTTCATATCCTTCTCAATGGCGTAAATCCTGAATAGCTGTGGATCCTGTTTGTCATTAGCCTTTGCTTTAACGATCATGCCATTTTCAATTTGATCAGCTAAAAATCCGTCAGAATCGTATTCTATTTTAATTTCAAATAGGCTATTTAGTTCTTCTTCTGGTACGGAAGATATTGCTTCGCTAAGTACGCCTAAGCCGTTGTGGACAAAGTTTGTTTCGTCTTTTTTATAAAGGATTGGAAACAATCATGTTTACCTCCTTTTCTTTTATGACATAAAAAAACACCAATTAATTGGTGTCTTCCTTGTTTGTGGGTTCAAACTTGAAGTTTTTAAACTTCTCTTCTATTTGTTGATGGCTTTCTTTTAATTCAGCATTGAATATTTTTGGATAAGAATTTTCTTGTTCTATAGCTACTTTTAGTTTCTTTTTGTAACACCAATATTTCCACCCTAACTTACTCATACGTTTCGGCAACTTATCAAATCGCTCTAAGTGGCTGTTTCCCTCGTCCATACCTGGGGATACGATGCAATAATTATTTAATGAATCTTGGTATATAACTTCGAGTTCATATGCCTCTGAATTTCCTAAATTAAATTTTTCTTTGCTTAATTCTAATCTTAACGACCTATTCTGATCTGGTTTAATACCTACAATCGGTTTGGACAAAAAGTAATACTTTTTTACTTTTCCATCTGATTTACTTGAAGGGGCTGATAATAATATAAAAGCTTTAACAATATAACCTTTTCCAACGTTTGTTAATTCTACTTCCCAATAAAAGGGATGTTTATTGTTTATATTAATGCCTTTTTTATATCTACTGACAGTAACTTGTGATGAATACTCCATTAATAAAGTTTTGCTGGCATAGACAACTGTTCCTATTGTAGCTATTAATAACAACACGTTAATTGAAATGGACGCCCAATTAAACATAATACTCACTCCTACTAATCTATTTCTTATAAGAGTGTACCATGAATATGAGAATGAAGGGAGCCATCATACCCACCTCCACCTAGGATTAATTTCTAATTTCGTTATATCGCCATCAAACTTGATGACATTCTCTCCATGATCTAAAACAGGAAAATCACCAATCATGTGATTATTTAGATTGGTGATGTAGCCGTCTGCTTTTCGGTATGCATTTTTCATTTCAGAGTCAATTTCAATGGTCCCATTAATATTCTGAATCGTAACCACTTGATCATTAATGTAAAATTTACCTGTGCCCTCCACATAGGCCTTGATGTAAGGTTCTGATTCATAGCCCTCATTGTTTAACACGGTTTGGGCGGTTATAGTGATCGGTTGACTCTCTTCTTCGAACTCAAATGGAGCAAGCACAAAGTTCACTGTAAACTTACCATACTCCAATATGACGTTTTCAGCTTCCTCAATGGAGAGAGATTTGATTTTATAATAAATACCAGGATCATCGCTAAATGATAATTTTTTTCCATAAAAAAACATCATCTTTGCCTTTCGAAAAGCCGGCTTAAATGATGTGTCTTCCAGAAAGTTAAAAGTTATGGGATACGGGATATCTTTAAAACCATACTTTTTAGTTAGCGATCCATGTCTGCCTTTAATTTCCTTGTATTCTACATCCTGCTCAGCTGTGGGAATGGGAGGACGATCTGCCACACTTAAATCATATTTCTCCACACTAACATCATTGATATATACCATCCATTAACCTCCCCATGCTGCTTTTCTTCTGTCTCCTACTATGTTCAACTTGCCATCAATTTTATTGGCCAACATATCAATGTCTTGGTCATCTCGAACTGTAGCATAAATGACCACGTTATTATGATTAGTGGTTGTCATTGTACTGGCAATCATTTCACCGATTTTCCCTAAAACATTATCCTTCAACGGAATAATGGCTTCTGGTCCAGCTTCACCTACACCTTGCAAGCCTGCATTTGCTGTATTAAAAATGGTCGGTTTAGTAAATATTCCGCCTTTCGCATTCCAATTTACGTTAAAGCCTGTTGGATACGTGATGGATTTCCCCATTACGGTTCGGGAGTTTGTAGCTAAGCTGAATTTAGGAAGCTTTGGCAAAGAAGGCGTAGGGATTTTTAATTTTAAATTGTCAAATTTCTCCTTAAGTAGATCTAATGCTGTCTCGATCGTTACCTTGGCAATTTTAATAGGTCTGATCATGGCGTTTTGAATTTCAGCAAATTTCCTTAAAGCTGCCCTTCTAGTATTCTCAAAAGTAATGGTAGACTTCTGATACAGCCCCACCAATTCAGTTGCAGTCCCCTTTTTTAAGTTTTGGAAACTTTTAAGACCATTTACTGCTAGAGAATTTAATTCTTTGCCTGCTGCTCTTCTGGTGTTTTCAAATGTACGAGTAGATTTTTGATATAGTTCAACCAATTCTGAAGCAGTACCGCTTTTTAATTCTTGGTAACTTTTAATTCCATTAAAAGCCATGGTCTTTAACTCTCTAGTTGTTTCAATGGTCAATTTAGCTGTTTGAACACCTATGTCTCTTGTCATTACGTCATACTTGGACATAATTTCACCGGTATACCAATCTATTACCCCGACATGTTCTCCGGCTTGAGCTTTAGCTTCTGACAATACATCGGCATGCATGCCCTCTGCTTGAGCGACTGTTTCGTCACGTTGGCGAGTGGCTTCAGCAATGATGGCATCAGCTGATTTCTTGTGTTCTTCGGTTCCGTTTTCCCTTAACAATATTGCTGTTTTTATCTGATCGTTATAAGCTTCTTCAGCTGCCTCAACAGTCTTATCACGTTGTTCAACTGAGTTTTTAACAACTTCTGCTGCTTGTTCGGCTGAAATTTTACTACTTTCTGTTTTTAATCGTTCCATAATAACTAATTGATCCGCTTCACTTTCGGATAAAATCATAATACCCGTTTCGGTCATTTCTTGCTGAATTTTATTAATCTCGTCCATTTCTTTTTGTGTAGTTTCTCGTTTTTCTTTAGTGGCTTTTGCAGTTATTTCCTCAATTCTTGCAAGTCCTTCTTCTGTAACTTTTATCCGATCGTCAAAACTTTTCTGTGTAGTTTCTAATAAATGTTGTTTTTCTTCATCCGACATCTTTTTAGAACCAGCAAACAATTCTTGCAAGCTAGCGAGAGATTCCTTTTTCTGTTCTTCTAATTTACTGACTACGGCATCTTTCATGGCGGTGAAGTTACCCACAATTTCATCGGCCATTTCTTTGGAAACAGCTTGTCCAGACCAGCTTAATTGTTTTAAAGAGTTAGAAGCTTTCTTCTCAAGGTCTAAAAACGCCCCCACAGCTCTCTCTGTGGCTGAAGAAACTTTATTTCCGAATACGTCAGCTTCTACGGCAGGTTTGCTTAGCTCTTTTGCTGTGTATGCCGCACCAGCTGCCAGAACGGATAATCCAGCTACAGTAAGACCAACCGGTCCGGTTAACATACCAAAAGCACCAACCAAAGTCCCTATTGAACTAACCAGCGTTCCAGAAACTACCAAAACAGGGCCAGCTGCAGCGGCAAGAGCGATAAAACTGGCAATAGTAGCTTGCGTTTTAGGCTTTAGATTCATAAACCAATCGGCAGCACCCGAAATTTTATCGATCAGACTCATAAAAATATCAGACATGTGATCAACGGTTGGACCTAACATTGTAGGTAATTGTGTGATAAAACTTGTCAGTTTTGAAACGGATCCTTTGATTTTATCAAACAATTGATCTGATATAATTTCATCACCAGCCCGACGCCAAGCACCTTTCATGGAGTCAAGCGCACCTTTCCATGTCCCTTCTAAAGACTTCAAGGAACCTCCCATGGCTACTGTAGCCCCATTGACACCTTTTGTTCCATTCATCATGCCATCGACAAGCCAGTTTATTGCTTTTTCACTGCCTATCGCACCATCCGAAATTTTCTTACGCATATCTTCCATCGATACTTTTGCTTGGTTAGCAAGAATCTTCAAAGCGTTTATACCTTTATCACCTAAACGGTTCAATTCTTCCCCCGTGATTTTCCCGTTTGCGGTAATTTTGGCAAACACATCAGCCAACTCTTGAATCTCTTGACCACCTCCACCCATGGCAGCCACTGAATTGGCTATGGCTTCCATTACAGGCTCCGTTTTCTGTGCTTCCATCCCGAAAGATACGAGTTTCCGGTTAGCACTTACAAGATCTGGGAAAGCAAATGGTGTGGTTTTAGCAAAAGCCATAATCCTATCCATGTGCTTCTCTGCTTCCTCCGCGCTATTTAACAAAACACTGAAAGCCTGCTTTGACTCTTCCTTAAAAGCCTTGTAGCCTATCCCTGTTGCCACTAAACCAGAAGCAACCGCTAATAACGGGGCAGTAACCTTTTTGGATAAATCCTTTCCCATACTTGTCATCCTGCTGCCCACATCTTTTAGGCGTTGGCTAGTATCTTTTAACTTTTGAGAGACCCGCTTGGTGACACTTTCCTGATCCTTTAAAGCAACATTAGTTGTCTTTATCTCATTTGCTAGTTCTTGTTCGGCTGTCTTGGCTTCCAATAATTGGGTTTCATACTTATCAACTTCTGAAGAGTTTTCCCCATACTTTAATTTAGCCTGTTCAAGCTGTTCCTCGTAGTTTTTGACCTGGGATTTCGCAAGCTCATGCGATTTATTTAAATGATCAATTTTAAGTCTTAACTTGTCTGATTCTTTGGCGCTATCGCCTAGTTGCGCTTTGTGAAGATCATATTCAGCGTTTAGCTTCTCTGTGGACCCTTTCAATTGATCTTCTTTATTTTTTAGTTCATCGAGTTTTTGAGTTGCTCTTGCAGATTCAGATAATCGGTCCTTTTCTGCCTGTTCGGCTTCACCCAATTGGACAGATGTTTCCGCAATCTTATTTGCAAGTTGCTGTTCTGTAATCTGATTTCTGCGTAATTGTGTGTCTAATCTAGCCGCCTCGTTGGAATTATCCCCCCACTGACGCTTAGCCTTTTCAAGTTGTTCTGCTGTTGCTTGTGTGCGTTTTTGGGCAACGGAATATTGTTTCTCAAGGCTATTTAATTGGGATTTTAGTTTATCTGTGGAAGAACCAGTAAGCTTCATTTGCTCCTGTTGCAACTTAAATTCCTGCCTGAGTTTTTTAGCTTCTGCGTTCATATCTTTCAAGGCAGCATTAAATTCTTTGTTGAATGCTTTAAATGTTATTTTTACCTCATTATTTTTCGCAGCTATGTTTCTCACCTACCCTTCTTTAGGGTTTGCCCGCCAAGCGTCATATGCTAGTTTCCCTCTATAAATTCTTTCGACTGAGGAAATCGGCTCATGCCAAAAAGTTTCGGAATCAATTCCCGAAACTAGGCAGTAAAGAACATACTTATCTTCAATGCATTCAAATTTAACGTTTGGCGGTTTTATTTTTTTCCCGATTTGCTTTTATCGGCACTGTCTTCAAAACCTTTTGCAAAATTATTTTCCTCTCTATCTACAGCATCTTCGATTAATTCCCCATAAAGTTCTGCTGTTTCCATCACTGAATAATGGTATCGATCAAGAAAATCTTCGTAGCTCATTTCGACTTTTCTGTTTGCAGATATAAATCCTAAGTAGACAACATTCAACATGTTTTCTTCGTTTAAGTTTGCTATACTTCCAGTTTGACTCATTTCAACAAAGCGATGTAATTCAGACAAAATAGAAGTTTGAATTAATCCCATTTCTTTTCCTTTTTTCAATGCATAATTAGATAAAAAGGCAGGATATGTTTTTTCGTTGAAATAAACTGTTTCATACTCCCCGTCCACTTCACGAATTTCATATTCTTTGAGTGTGATTTTTTGTATTTTCAAATTTAATACCTCCTGAACAAAATAAAAAGACCCTTGTAATCAGGGTCTTATCCTTCCACTCCACCGCCAGTTCCGTCCGATTTGACTAAATCAGTAGTAAATTGCTTATGCCATTGTTTGGCTACTGTTTCGTCTCCTAGATCATTCACAAGAGCTTCATAGTAAAAATTCTTCAATTCATCTGGCAATACGCTGAATTCTAGTTCCAATTGCGCTACCTCTTCACTACCGTTTTCAATCTGGATTCGGAACCCGGTTGCATTTGTACAGTTAACAAAAGCGATTAATTTTACAATATCTTCGAACTCATCGATTACATCGGCAGTAAAGATAAATTTTTTCCCTTTTGATAATGTTCCATACGCCCACACTCCGGGTTTTAAATCCTTATTTGATAAGCCAAAGAAATCTCTAGCAACTTGAATGGGAATATGAGCATTAACTGTATTATTCATTCTTACAGGTTTAGAAATCTTTTTAGATTCCACTCCCTCACAGTTTTTTACAATATCTCTCATTTCCGTTTCACCAGTGATGGAACCCATACACCCGAATTTAGTTCCTTCTTGTTGAGTTCCATTTTCAAAAAATTGGATACTTGCTCCTGTGATGGTGACCGCGTCAAATTCTTCAATTCTTGTTTCTGGCACTATAATTCCTCCTTTAATACTTTATCAATTCGTTCACTTAACTTATCTGTTATTCGGGGTGTCGCTAATTGTAGCCCCCGTTCGGAAAATGCTTGTTCTACAGGGTTG
The DNA here is from genome assembly GCF_018333015.1 of Bacillus sp. J14TS2. Lineage (NCBI taxonomy): Bacteria > Bacillati > Bacillota > Bacilli > Caryophanales > Bacillaceae > Bacillus > Bacillus sp. J14TS2. Next base: position 284,192 of record NZ_BORE01000004.1, read on the forward strand.
AAAGGGCCACGCCCTTCATCCGGGAAAACTAAATAACCAAAACTGCCTGGATTATTTGCAGCCCCGCCTTTTGTCTTGACGGTAAAACCAAGATTGTCCTTTTCGGCTTTCCACCATTTACTATGCTTTGCATGGTTTTTAGGACGAATAGCCCCTTTCCATGAGGATATTGGCAAGTCTTTAGTGACTTCTTCAGCAACAATTTTTATGCCATCTGTATGAAGGACTTCATTTACTTCTCGTTCCATGCGATTGGGAAGTTTAGCAATTTTTCTTTCCAGAGCTTCTATTTCCTTTGTATCAATTTCAAACCGTGCAACACTCAATTGGGATCACTCTCCTAAACTGCAATACCACCCTATCAATATATCGATCGGTGTCCTTCATCTGGAGACGCTCCTTATTTGTACTCGTAAAATCGACACCTGGAGCCTTTAAACATGTGGAAATAATATCTATGGTTTGTTCATCCACATCGTCCCGATTTTCGCTATAATAATAAATACGGATATTTTGAGCGACCTTCTTGAAGTCGTTTGTGCGTTGAAATTCTCCTGTTTCAAAAATAAAACAGTTATACCCTTCTTCCAGTAGCCGTTCATCCTCATCCTCGGCTATTTCGTCTTCGTATACTGGAAGATCGAAGGTTTCAACAATTCCATCATAAATATTACTCTTCTGCTTCCGCATTAGTTTTTTCGTTTTCTCGTTCATGCACAGCACCTACTTTTTGCAAATAGAAAAATATATTCCTTTTTGCTTTGTCGGGATCAGCTTTAATTACGTCAAATTCAATACCCTCAATAACGGCTTTTAATTTACTTTTATTGATATTTAGAAAAGATGGAGGATAGGGTGTTTTTACTTTCAAATCTAAACTAGCCCCTAGAATCCCTGCCATTCGATAATCGTTATCTCGACAGGACATTTCTTTAAAGGCTAACTTTCCTTCTGAATTAAAAGTTTCCCCTAGCCTTTTCCCTGTTTTAGAACGTTTGGTAATCTTATGTCCATAGGTGAGAAAACCGTCATTATACGTCTCTCGATAAGCCTTCATTCAACTTTCCTACCTTTCCAAGAGCAGCGAGTAAAATCAATCTAGAAAGTTCATGGGCAAAGTTCTCCTCAAACTCATCGGCCGCGTTGTTGTAGACATAGCGACATCGTTCAATTAATAGTTCTTTAGGCCATTTTTCTTCATCAAAATCAAAAGTCGCACCCGTCAATTCCGACAAGTACGACTTTGAACGGGAGATAATACTTTTTAAGTCTATATCTTCCTCATCCCATGTTATCTGTAGGCGATCTTTTAAAGATTTTAATAGCTCTTCCACTTAATCACCCTTCCAAAGCTTCGACCCTTCCAACTAATTCATTCCAGTCTTCTTCAGATGGGAAGCCGTCTTTTCCATCTTTACCTGGGGAACCATCTTTCCCTGGTGCCCCATCTTTTCCAGGCGGACCTTGAGCGCCAGCAGAAGATGATTGAATGAATGTAGCTATTTTCCCGGCTTCAACATCATTAGCCACATAGCCAATGCCCTCACCTTCGGTGGCAATCAACGTCCCTCCTTCGCCGGCGTCTACACGCTGGCCAGCTGTCAAATCTTCACCAGCTTCAATAGCCCAAGTGGGATTTCCTTTTATTTCTACATATACAGTCTCATCTTCTTCCAAAGCCCGAACTGTGTGAAAATCAGGTGCACCGCCTTCAGGAGTGGCGCCAATTGTTGCATTTTCTCCAAGAGTTACTAATCTATTCGCTTCAATATCTTCTGAAATCGTAACTTTAAATGCTGTCATTACCCTTCCACACCTCCAAGATCTTCACCGATTTCGCTAATATCAAAAACAGTAAATTTGTCATTATCAAGTGGACGTCCGTTAGCCAATTGACGAACAAGATATAATCTTTGGTCTTCAATCATCCGAAGAACATCTGTAGTCTCTAATTTCGACTCACTTGCCACGCCCATAAAATAATCTTTAGGATGACCTACAACCATCTTGTTGATTGGAACAGCTGAGGTTTGGATGATTTCAAGCCCAGGAACTGGAAATTTCCCAAAAACCCAAGTTCCGTCATCTCTTTGTTTCACGCCTGCCGCGAAAAACCTTAAAGCATAATCATAAGGATTAAGGATAAATGTAATCCCTGCATATGGACGAGTTCTTTTTGGGGTTCCATCTTCATTTTTATCAACGATCGTTGCAGGAGCTAAAATTTCTTTTCCGATAGTTTTTGGAGACAGATCTTTTAGATCTTTGGCCTCCTTTTCAGGATAGACGCCACCGGTTACCGCCCCATCAAGATCACGGATCATACCGATTGGTTTCTTGTTTCCGTCGCCCGTCACAATCACATTTTCTAGTTCCGCTGCAATAACTTCAGAAATTACCGCACGAACATAACGGTCTAGCCATTTCGGTCCAATTTCGAACATCGCCTTACAAACGACCAAGAAACCACTTAATTTATACATGCTCATGTCGATTGTTTCAAACCCATTATCAAGCATTTCTTGGATCTCTGCGCAAACCTCACCCCAAAATGCAGTTGTAGCTCCCTCTTTACGTACAACCCACATAGTGGACGCTCCTACGCGCTGAAAGTTAACACGAGATAGTAAGGGGTGGTCAATAGCTAAATCCTCAAATACGCGCTCGTAGACACTAGGTGGCATAAGTTTTGCAACTTCGTCAAAAGATTCCACCTCAATGGCTGCATTATAAAATTTCTTTTCCTCTGTCGTTAATGCGCGAACGCCACGAGAAGCTAATACTGCGTCATCCCATTGTTGTTCATTTGCTCGATTGGCTTCACGAATTGTCGTATTCATTAAATCCTGAAAATGGAGAGCATTGTTTTCATAGTTCTCTACAATTTGCTGTGCGACTTCATTCGGGTCAGAACTTTCAAAAGCAGATTGCAACGCTTTGATCTGCTCGTCCTTATTTTTAACTAGGTTGTTACGATCATCTAAATTTTTAATGGTCATCTTCATTCCTCCTAAAAATAATAAAAACGCCTATACAGGGCGTTTGAATCTTTCTAATATGTTGTTATTTGTGCTTGCTACCATTGGATTGGGTTCAGTATCTGCTTTTTTCTGTTTAAACCGTGCTAAAACATTGTTCTTAAAGTCTTCGGCACTTACTTCTTCCTCTTCAGACTCTTCCTCAGCCTTATTAACCTTATCTGCAAGACCAGCTTCTACAGCTTCATCAGCCGTAAACCAAGTTTCATTCACAATCATAGTATCAATTTCATGACACTCACCTTTAAAACGAGTCATATAAACTTCAGCAATAGATTTATCCAATCCCTCTAATGCATTCAGCGTTTTTCTGAATTGCGTCTTCGTTCCCCAGTCAAAGGTGGAACCCTCATGGATCATGAGCATTGATCCGGTATTCATGATTAATTCATCGGCGGCCATTGCTATAATCGATGCAGCTGAAGCGGCCAGACCATCCACATGGATAACTACTTTAGCAGCATGATTTTTTAATTGATTGTAAATGGCTATTCCGTCAAATGCATCCCCACCACCAGAATTAATGTGAACATGAATGGTGTCAGAATTAATATCCTTCAAAACTCTTTCTATATCACTAGCAGATGTGGAGTCATCCCACCAAGAACTTCCGATCACTCCATAGATTGTAATTTTAGATGTATCTCCATCTGTTTCTGCTTTAAATTGATGGGGAATTTCTGCCATTTTATTGTATTTATCATTCTTGAATTTAAAAAATCTCATTTCCCCTCACCTCCCTTCGTGGCATCTGCTCTCTCATAGTTCTTGGTCACATAGCGATCATTAGCCCACGGCTCATCGATACGCTCTTTCCCAAGTTCCTCAAGAATGTCATTAATGGAAAAACCACCAATGGCGAAAAGTTTATCGGCGGCACTGGCAAATGTGTTGATATCCACAATCTTTATTTTGCTTGTATCAACCTTCAAATAGGTCCTTTCCAGTACAGATTTCCTATAAATTTTTCGGTTAAATTCATCATTGATAAATTCAACCAACGGATTTATTCCAAACATTATAAGACTATCAATCTGGTTTGCAATGTCAGATGTATCTCCTTTTAAAATCCCTCTAGGTACATGAAAAGCCATGGCCACATAATTAAAGATATCATCTACTAGATCAGCAATATCTCGACTAGTATTATTATTTCCGGCTCCCGTGTTTCTCCCATCGCTCTCGTCAGTAAAATCGTATCCATTTTGCATTTGAAAAGCTGAAGCTTCCTTGTCAGCATCAAACCATGATTTTAATTGAGTCTCAAACATTTCATCGATTGCCTTCTGCATTTCTTCGTCCTGCGGTCGTAAAAAGTCCCCTTTTATAAGAATCCGTTTGTTATTTTTGCGCTTATAATAATTCATGGATGAAGCAAGTAATTTCCCGAAACTTTCATACATACCGTCAATGACTTTCATAATATTCTCGTCATTAAGCCTAAAATAAAGTACTTCGGATTCGTGAAAGATTTTCGATAAAGTTAGCCCCTCTATGGTGACATTCTCATAATAATTTTCTTTAAAGGCATATTTCTTCTTCTCGAAATCCTCTGCCACATACAAATAATCATCTTGCATGACAATCAACGCTTCATTACCTTTCATCCAACGACTCACAAGTGTGTGGAAAAATTGTGAAGCGTTCTGATTAGGATTAGGCTCGAAGTTCAATAGATAGTAATTGTCTTTTTTTACTTTCTTCCCCTTTTCAAAAGTCTGAATTTCACAACTTGCAAGGGCGTTGGCAATAATGTCAATGCATGTTTCAACCGCTAATTTCTTATAATAATAATCAATTCCTAAATCAAAAAAGCACTCCTGAAGAGTGAATTCTTTTTTGTCTCCAAACCATCCTCTAACCCAATTAACTAACCGCACTTAATCACCTCCCTACACGTTAAATGCCTTGAACACTTTCTTGATATTTTCTTTCGTTATTGGTCCAACATCTGATAATTCATTATCTAAGTTCAAGGCATGCAAAAACGCGAAAAACCCATCGGTCTTCCGCTTTTCCTTATCTATTTTTTTATATTCGATATTATCATTACCTTGAAAATCTTTATAAACGTTTCCTACATACCAGCGCATAAGTGGATCATCATGGAAGACAATTGTTCGATTGATAAACATGTCATCGATCAATGGAGAGAGCTTGCTATGGGTAACTCTTCCTCTTCGGACTATTTTAATATCAAAACCAGCCTCTTTCATTTTTGGTCCCAAAATTATAGATCGGTAATCATCCATCGTGACTGTTTTAATATTAAATATTTTTAATTTATCCAAGAACCAATTAACCACACGATCGGGATCAATCGACTTGTCATATACAATCGTACACAAACCTTTTTGTTTTGCTAGATCAATAATTTCCGGGTTAATGTCCTGAAGCTTCAGCGCTAAATGGTGAATGAAAGTGTGATGGATCCAATACCTTTTTCCATTGTGTTTAAACAAGACGCCGACAGAACAAAAGTCTCTTACATCCGCAAAGTCTACACCGCCAATCACGTCAAATCCTTTTAAGGTTTCTGGAAGTGGTTGATCAGTAGCTAAACGATCTTCATAGGTAGCAACTTCTTTTCTAACATCTTCTTGAGGACGGTTCATCCGCTTAGTCATTAATTCAATCCACAACGCCACATTTAATTGAGCGTTTTGGTACTCTTTTCTGATTACAGAAAACAACTCTTTGTTGTATGGGAGAGATGGATTAGCTTTTTCCCAATTCGCTTCATCTTCAACCTCATTGTCGTGATCTAATTTGCAAATGAACGGAAGAAAACCAATATCATCAATTTCCCCATTTAGAACCATTCTAGCTTTTTCTTTTAGATCATCTAATGGACCTCCCCGAATATATCCGTCTGTAGTTGTGTAGATGATACGAGCGTCTTTCACTTTACCCTGGGACGTTGTGTAAACATTAATATTTTTATAGTCCTCGTATTCGTGGGCTTCATCAAATGCAGCACACCCAGAACGTTTACCATCTTTTGTCCTGGCATTTGAAGTATTATATTTAATTACGGACCTTGTTTTTCTGTGTTGTATTTTTGTTTTCGTCCATTTGAAAGCTTTTTTCAATTTATTAATATGCTTTTTATCTTCTAAAACTTCATGAACATCAAGAAATGGCCTTTCTGCTTGTTCTTCTGAGGTAGCAATTAATTCAACGTCATAGTTTTTTATTCCATGATGTCCAGTCGTCATATAAAAGGAATTGGCAGCCATATAACCAGTTTTTCCTGCGCCTCTTCCAATAAGGATTAATATCTCATTCCACACTAATTGACCATCCGTAAAACGGACACCATAGATAAGAGCATTTAAAAACTTTTGCCATGGATAAAACAAAAAAGGAAAGTACCCCTCCGGCACTTCCACAGACTTTTCAATATCTTTTTCGTGTATTTCTACATCGTCACGATTTAACGTCCTTCTTACATAAGCAACAAGCTGTTTCTGCTCTTTACATGTTCGAATTTCCTCTTTTTCCACCATTCGAATATATTCATCGATATACGGATGATACTCATACCTCTTCAAAACCATCTTCATCATCTACATTCTGATTAACTTTCATCTTTTCAAAGAGATTAAATAACTCCTTATAAGCTGTCGTATATCTATTCATGGTGGTGTTGTATGATTTTTGAGCAGGGTTTTCAACAAGCATTCTTTGGGAACCATTTTCAAACATATAAGTCGGGCCCTTGGTTTTTATGGTGTCTTCAAGAACTTCTAATTGAATCGTCATGAAAGCGACACGTTCAATCAATTCTTTTGCAACTTCCCTGTGATTATCAGGTAATTCTAGAAAAATGGAGTTTAATCGATCCACTTCTTTTTCAATCATTTCTTCCTGCTTTTTTCTACTAGGTTTTGCCAACTGAACCCCCTCCCCCCTGTTATGTGCGAAAAGCGCAAAAATGTTTCTTCCTCTAGCCCCCTCCCGTTGACAGGTCCCCCAAATAAAAGGTGAAATATTTTACCGGGGGGCATCTACCATCTCTCCTCATTCACAAACTTAGGTTCCTTCTTGATCATCTCGTCCTTACCATCAGCAATGTTGTGACAGTCAACGCATAAGTATTCTAGGTTGCTCAAGGTTAACGCAAGGTGAGGATGAGTCTTAACAGACTTGATATGGTTCACATCCATCTTTGTCTTGCGCCCATATTTATTAATGGTATTACGTGTTGTGACTTTACCTTTGAGCTTGCAATGCTGGCACTCATAGTTGTCACGCTTCATTGCTACAAGCCGAAGCGCCTTCCATTCTTTTGATTTGTAGAACTTCATTAGTTGTCCGGTTAGGATATAGTTAAGAAGCTTAGGACTAACCATGTTGATCACTCCTTAAAAATAAAAAAGCACCCAATTTATTTGGATGCTACTTGCTTTCTTATTTAGACTCTTCAATTACGTTTGCAGCTATTTTAGGGGCCTTTTTATCTTCCCTACCCATAAACATTCCGTACACCGTATATTTTTTCCCTATTTCAATTTCTATTGAATCATCCATGGTTATATCTGTAATCGAAACAGGAGCTTTAGTTTTTTCTAAATTAATTTCTAAGGCAAACTCACCCAATATTCCTTCTTTGGTAATTTGAGAAGCTTCCCCTGTGAACTTAACAAACTCCCCTTCTGCTACTTCGTTTCTAAATAATTCCATGTAATCATATTCAACGGCTTTTTCCTTTATATCGTTATTTAGTTTCTCTCTATCCTCGACAGACATTTCCTCTGTCTCTTCTTCATTATCTATTTTCTCCTGTGCCTTTTGCTTTTCTTTTTCGATTTCTTCTTGCATCGGATCTTCTTTAACCGTCTCTTTCGGTGTATTTCCACAGCCTGCCAACAACAGAATAGCAACAAAGACAAACAATAACCTTTTCAAATCCTAACCCCCTATGATATCCATAGGACTATTGTCTAATATTTCCAATGAAGTTTCAATATTTTATTCAATCTACTACCTTCGTATTTTTGCAAAAGAAAAAGAGCTTATAAAACGCTAAAGCTAAATACGATAAGGCAATGTTAGCTTTAACCTTCATCTTTTCCTTTACGTTCAAATACCTTGAATTCCCCTGATTTATAATATCTCATTATTTTTTTATTCTTACCATGTACAAACTCCTTTCTTACTAAGCCTACTCTTAAAAACTTCCTTAATGCGTTTCTCACATCCTGGTCTTCATATATTACTCCGTTAGCATCTAGGTATGCATAGACCTTAGATGGTGTTATTTCTTCACCTAATTCCACTTCAAAATTAACAAAATTTGCAATATCTGTTTCTATCTTTGAATCTAAACGCGTCATTTCTTTTTTTATCTTATCTACTTCACTGTTTATTTTTTTCTGATATTTAGCTTTTAAATCTCCCTCAGCATTATCAGGGATCGTAATCCCATGTTCTTTTAGTAGAGAAGAGAAAGCATCAAAATTAAGTTGGTTGGGCAACTCACTTATTGCCGCCATCATATTACTCATACTGTCATTTGATATTTCTTTGAATTTGCTTAATTCATCTTTTATTACTGCCATTTCATCTTTTATTTGTCCTAATTCTTCAACTTTATCATTAACACGCCCTAATGTATCTGATAGTTGTCTATTTTCCCATGAAGAATTATTTGTTTGGAAAAATGCATAGCCTATTGCAATTAAGGCCAATAATATTGAGGAGATACTACCCACTAGTGATATTTGGTTCACTAGTACTTCAACGCCTCCAGCTCTCCAAGTAAAAATAAGAATTAAAGCAAAAATTAAAAAGGCAATAACATAGGATAAGTCCTTCTTTGTTATAAATTCCTGAGTTTCTCTATTTTTCCCCATTTTTCCCCTCCATATCGAACATATTCGACAAAAGAAGAAATTCCCCTGCAACTATTTTCCTATTTCTTCGACTTTTATTTTCCTCGTGTCTTTGAAGCTAATTATATATAAATCCTCCGTAACCAGGTACTCGTCACCCATAACCACTTGTCGCCTTGCCTTATTAAGGTTAGTTTTTGTTACAAATTCTATTTTCTGACCATCCTTAAGAAGAATATTAACTTTGTACTTACTCATAGAACATTCCTCCTTTTGTCTAATGATTCGACATATAGGCAAAATGCCCTCCATAAAAGTTTTTCGATACTAAAATATTAACACCGTTCAAAGTGAATATCCTGCCATCTTTCTGCCAAAATTCTGCCATCCAAAGAAAGCAAAAACTTTATTTTAATAATGCGATAGCAGAAACTACAGTTGCAATAATGGTAATTATTATAGATAAACGATCCTTACTATCTGGTACAATATCTTTTATAACCTTCATAATCGATTCAAAAAAATTCCACAATATACTTAATATAAAGAATAAAACAACCGAATGGAGGAAAACTGAGCTGTTTTTTTTAGTAAGTATTAAAACTTTATACGTTTCAGATGCTCCCATGTAATTCATAAAAATCGCCATTAGAAATATGTATGAACCTGCACTTTTATATATTTTCTTGTATCTATAAAAGCTATATTCTATATTTTTCTTGATTATTGTAGTGAATCTATTGGACTTTAAACTCTCTTCTGAAGCTCGCTTTAATGTTTTTAATTTATCATCATAATGATTTAAACTAGTTATTCCCGTTACAATAAAAAAGGAACCTAAAAAAATATAAAAATACGAATCTTCTAGTCTATTCATAAATTTAATTATTGTATCAATATTCGCTTGTATTATTTCTGTAAAAATTGTTCCTAAAAACAAGCTCAGACCGAATAGCACAAAATACCGTGCAACCTTAAATTCTTTTTTATGTTTTATTCTTTTACTTTCTTTAATTATTTTTACAATATCTCTTTCAGACATCCGTACTCTCAACTCCTTCTAATTATAATAACAAAGGATATGGAGATTAAATAGGATAATATTCTTAAGGTTATATCTCTTTTCTTGAGTTATTCATATCTTATAAACTGGGTAACTTAAGCAAAGGCTGAAAGCCTTGATATCACTATTCTAAGTTCATTTTCTTAAAATGAGTTACACACTCGCTTATTGTGGTGATCTAATATGTACATAGTAACTTTCTAGATCGATATGAACAGGCAATGGACATAAAAAATACCACCCAACAATTAAGTTAAGTGGCTCAAATTTTAAATCCTTTCATAGCCTTGTCTGAATGATCCTGTGTAATCCCGATATACCGAAGAGTAATTTCCTCAGAACTGTGATTGAATATTTCCTGAAGCAAGGCAACGTCTTTGTATTGCATATAAAAATGATAACCGAACGTCTTTCTTAGGGTATGTGTGCCTATTCCATCTAGTCCCACATACTCTGCAGCTTCTCTCAATACCTTATAAGCCATACTCCTGCCAATTGGCTTATTCAGACCCTCACGGCTTTTAAACAGGTACTCATCGTCTTCTTTGTCCTCAATATATCGTTTTAGTTCCCTTTTAAGTCCAGGAGTAATGAGGATACGCTTCTGCTTTTGGGTCTTCTGCTCTCGTAAATCAAAGTAAGCTTTCTTTGCATCTCTCACTCGAAGTGGTAATATATCCGATATTCGCAAGCCACTATTTATTCCAGTGACGAACAACATATAATTTCTTTCACACTGTTGCCGAAGGAACTTTTTCATTTCTAGAATCAGATCAGGATCACGAATAGGATGAACAAAGTTCATGCGCCTTCCTCCTCTGCATATACTTCGATTCCGAGAGCAAATGCTAATCTGTAGAAGGCTTTAGATTTGTAGCGATGGTAAGTTCTTTCACTCATATTCAATTCGCTGTATACCTCATAGTCAAAGACATCATCCTCTGTCATATACCTCATAATCAGAATGGCCCTTTCTTTATAACCCAATCGATTAACAGCCAAGGTGATTCTCTTAATATACTTCGATCTTTCCATTTCATAGTTTGCATTATTTACTGCTGCTTGTTCTGTGGAAGAATGAAATTCATTGGTGTTGGTTGATGGGACAAGTGAAAAGCTTTGTGTAACTTTTGGAAGCTGATTTAGATCTTGAGTGAGTAGCATAATACGGTATCTCTCTAATGCATTTTCAACTTCATCCTTCGTTGCTTTACGATCAATAGCAGATAATTGGAAATCAAGCTTTGTCATTAATCATCAACCTCCATTTATTTTTGGCGAATGGCTCCACCTTTTCCCCTACCATAGATAGGTCTGTTCATCCCCATAAGACACTTTAGATCGGACTCTGTTAAATGCTCTTTACGACGTTTTCTTTTCTTTTGCTTGTATTGCTTTATGGCTGCATGATCTTGTTTCCAAACCTTCAGTTGCTCTTTTAAACTACTGTTCACTTTCTCACTTCCTTTTTTAAAAATAAAAAGGACACTAAACAACGCTTATTGCGTCATTTAGTGTCCTCCAGTGGGCTGGTAGAACAATTATTTTAACTTCATATTTCTTTTTACTTTTTTATATCGCTTTTCTAATATCTTTACCTGTTTACTATGGGGCTTTCCTGTATTAATTCTATTTATATTATTAAAGTTAATAGGATCAGGTTTATCATTTATTAAGTACTTGCCATCCTTTAATATCGAATTATAAATATCAGCCATTATAATTATGATAAAATTCATATCATAATAATACTCAATCGGTGCATTTTCATTGATATCTAAAATAACAACGTCTAAATGATTATAATCAATTTCAGATATATCTTTATTTAAAGTCTTAATAGTACTGTCTATGTACATTTTCAAATCGTTAAGATCTTCATTAAAATGTAAAAATCTCAATTCAGATCTTTCGAACCCTCTTAGTTTTTCGCTAATAAATTCCGATTCTATTAAAAAGCTGTTTATATAAATCTGGGATTTATTAAAGTGTAAATAAAACCTTCCATAATTCATTCTTCGAGTATACTTTAATGAAATATTAACACCTAAAAAAGTAAATAATCCACCTAGGGTAGCCCCCAATAGGCCTATTACTAAATCTGGCTTTTTTTCGCCAAGTGTAAAGGCAATATATATCATTAAAATTCCTAGGATACATAGCACTACTCTTTCAAATTTCAAAACTCCTCCCCTTCTTCCCTTCGCATGCGCTTCACTTTCCCCTGATGTGTAACAATTTTGTACTCTCCAAAAGGAGGAAGCTCCCTTACTTTTGCTATCCCATCACAAATTACAATTACGCAACTAGATGGTATTTCCATTATATCAAGTTCCAGTCTATTTGCACTAGTCAATTCTATATCTTGTAGTTTCATAGAGATATTCCTCCCAGTATATGATATAATTTCTTTAGACGCGCTGGGAGGAATCCTGGCTTTTTTTATTTGTCTTCATGCTCAATCGCTTCTAAATATTTCCCACAATGAGGACATTCTTTTTTGGGAACAATCTCATATAGCAATTCCGTCACTTCACATTCCTTGCAGATGTATTCGATCATTTAAAACATTCCCTTGTTTAAAATACGTTCCTCATATAAATCTCCCAATTCCGGTGTGCTTTTTAAAAGAAGAATGTTTTTATCAATGCCTGTCCGTTTGATCAATTCATGAATTAACTCTTCTCTATTCATAAATGGGCAATCCTTTCATTTTGATATTCATCTACAGTGGAGATCAACCAATCAATATCTTCCGGTTTAATGCATTTCTCATATTGCCAGTTCTCTTTGATATCCTTCAACTTTTCATTAACAGATCTATCATCCTTCGTTCCTTGAATTGATTCTTCTTCAACCCAACCTGTGATGAAATCATCTTTTAAATAGTAATGAACTCGCTCATGTAAGACATCCACTCGAATATTTACTACTGCAAACCATTTACCTAAGTACTTTACCTGCTGACCGATTTTATATTTCAACTCTTGCATGTTTATTCACTCCTAATGTTATTTTTTGGTTTGAACGATTCGATAGATTAATATTCTTCTTCATCGAATAAAAAATACTTTTCTTCGATTTCCAGATTTTCAATATCAGATAACTCAAAAATGGTAACATCAACACCCCTTATGATGAAATAATCGTCCATTTCGTTATTTGTCCGTCTAAGATGATTTTCAAATGACCAGATCTTTGCACTTGGAAATGCTTTTTTAATTGTCTCTATATGGCTGATCTTTCTTGACTGCCATTAAAGCATAATATTCATGCTTATTAAATTTGTAATAATCTATTTTTAAGTCCATTCATATCACTCCTTCGCCCAAAGTGGACTTTGTATAATCAACTCGATTTCCATCTTGATAACCCTCTTGGTAAGCTTCGATTTCTTCGATAGGTGGAATATTGAAGCTTAACCCTTTTTTACCTTTAAACATTTCATCGTACGTTCCCTTTACTTCTTTTGGAAGCAAAACCATCAATCCATATTCTTGTTGCATCTCCTCTAATTGGCTTGCGAATTTTTCATCCAATCCGTATAAAAAACCACGCATATATGAGTTCTTTAACTTAGCCGTATTCCTTCTTGAACGATAATCACTACTTTTTTTATAGTGGTTTTCAATAAAAACTTTAGAATAAAAAGTTATAACATCATAAGCAAGCACGTACATTTCTTTAGCAAGTTGAACATCTTTTTCATATCCAAGAAAAGTAATCGCTCTTTTCGTTTTACTCTCGCCTTTCAAAACTTTATTATTATAAAAAAATCTAACTCTGAAATTTTCCGATATTATTCTCGCAAGTTTCCGTTCCCACCAATAGAGCGTTTTATAAACCGTAACTTTTCCTTCAAGCACGGAATCAGATTCTTTATCTTCTTCAATTTCACCAGAAGAAATGTCGTATTTTATCATGAGTTTTTGAGCCATAATAAATGCTGATTGGGATTCTTCATCATTTTGCTGATCGCTTGCTATCGCAAGTAACCCTTTTATTTTATTGATAATGGCATCGTTACGATTTTCCATTTTGATCCCTCCAATTTTTAATTCGCGCATCCGCAAATGGTTTTCCCATCCAACTTGTTAATTCTTCGAGATAAAACGGTTCATGACATCTAGGACAATTAGGAATCATTTTTCTCCCGCGATATTGTTTCTCCAATCTTTTAATTACGACCAGCCACGGCTTATAATTCATTATCAACTTCCGTTGTTCCAACAGATTCTCAACCTGCTGCTGCATTCTTTCCCCATTCATTGCAAGTTCGTACATGGCATCATATGGATCAACTACAGCTCCACAACTTTGACATGTGATACGCCTATTTTTCGTGTCGATCATAAAACGACGTTTTTCACATTTACAGATTTTCTCAAGTCCACGGTTGATTCTTACTTGATCAAGACCAATAATTTTATCTGGTAAATCCAAGACTATAACCTCCCTTTCTCTCCGAATGCAACATTAGTTACGCTCCAACAATGACAAATCAAAGTTCGATTCTATAAAGCTAATTGTTAATTGTCTGTTTACATCGTTCCCTAAACGGTCATATATTTTTAACATCTCATCTTTTGTGAAATTAGTATGCAGCAGCTCATTAAGACCTTGCAAAACTCTAGGAGACCAATACTTGTTTAAGCTTTTTGCGATTGGTCTAGAAATCCAAGCTAGTATTTTACATTTAAAGTCTAATTCCGAATTTACATCTTCTAAACGAAAATATACGTTGTTCCTCGGTTCCAAAATAATCTCATTGTTGTGATTAATAAATGACTTCGGAAATATATGCAATGCATGATTTATAATGCTTGTTAGAGCAATTTCTTCCTTCATTTCTTTTAATTTATCAGCTTCATTTATTACATTGGTAAAGGCCTTAACTAGTGGGAAACGTTCAAAAACCTCTTGATCACTTAATTTATCAGTCATATTCATTCTCTTTCCTTTCGTCTTTTCAAATTCCTATATTTTCTAGCCAACTGCTCGATCTCACCTTTTAAATAAGCAACCTCTTTATTTTCTGATGGCTCCAAAGTTATATTAAGAGCCGTCATTATATTTTTTAGCTTCGGGATGGAAATAGATTGCTGATTTTCAAGAGCATGTTTAAATTTCCGTTTTGCTTCGTCGTGATTCATAGATCGGAATCCTTTACGAAAACTCCATCAATCATTTTTCCTTTGCGAACTCTAATTTCTTGGTAAGCCGTCTCCAAGCAATCAACTAACTCTAAATCATTCTGTTGAGCCAAAATAATGAGAGTTACAACAGAATCGCCAATATCATCTTTTAATTTGGCTCTATCACCACGTGCAAGGGATGCCGCCACCTCACCGATTTCTTCTGTTACTTTCAGCATTTGTTTTGCTGGATCTGCCTTGTGTAAACTTTTATTCTCCGACCAAATCTTTACTGCCTTTGTTAAACGATCTAGATTCAATGTTTCCACCTCCGATTAATTTTCCGAAACACTCTGTACAAAAATTACTTCTCTTTTTATTAAATGATTTTGAACAACTGAAGCATTTAGTAACTCTACTCATAACTCTTCCTCCTTCAATATTCTTTTTTATAAGCACCTACAATGCAGGGAAAATGATTTTGCTCTTTTCGCCAGTCACGAAAATTAATGAATCTATTACCAATGGCCATCACATAATCTGGTGAAAGTTCGTTGCAGTTGAGTGGCTGCATTCCGGTTTTTCTAAAATAATATGATTTAGCTTCTTCATCACTTATCGCATACACAAAGGCAAAAGTGTTTCTAGCAAATTTAATCGAATATATTTTGATTTTGCTAAAACCTAAATAATTGCTCTGAATCATTTGATCTAGCTTTTCCTTGTTGATCGGCATTTTATCCAGAACCGAATCATCATCATTGGTGCTGATCCTTCCCTCTTGAAGTAATAAAAGTATGTAATGGGCTAGTGTGGATTCCTCGTACTTGATCGCGTCCTCATACAGCTCGCGTATGGTAGGCATCAAGGATTTCCCCTGTGAATTCGTTATAAACTGTATTAACAGTTCCAACAGGACCGTTGCGCTGCTTAGCGACAATGATTTCAAGAAGTTTATTATCGGATTCCTTATCGTAATACTTTTCCCGATATAGAAACATAACGACATCTGCATCCTGTTCAACACTTCCGGAATCTCTTATATCAGACAAGAATGGCCGCTTGTCTTGCCGTTGTTCCACACTCCTAGATAATTGGGACAAGGCAATAACTGGACAAGCAAATTCTTTTGCCATGTCCTTAAGATCTCTGGAAATCTCTGTCACTTGTGCGTTTGCATTTCCATTGTGGTGATGTAAGGGCCTGATCAAAGTTAAATAGTCTATGATGATGATGGGCTTCTTATCAGGATATTGATGTGTAAGCTTTCTTGCCTTCGCTCTCATTTCTGATACTGTCTGCCCTGCACCATCGAAGATTTGAATATTTGTTTCAGTAACGCGGCCAACTATGTGTGACCAGTTCTCTTTTTGTTTAGGAGTTAAACTTTTATATGGATCACGCATTTTCATTCGGTTAATGCCACCTGTGGAAGCTATTAATCGATCAGTCAAGCTCTTTTCTGGCATCTCCAGTGAAAAAACTAATGGAAGATGTCCTGCCCAACCTGCCTGTTTAGCGAAATGTAACATCACATCCGATTTCCCCATCGATGGCCTTGCTGCCACTATAGTAAATTCTCCATTTTGAAAACCATTTGTCATATCATCCAATCGATGAATCCCTGTTAATACACCTTTTTGCTGTGAAGTTTGTTTCCATGGCGCTTCAAACACTCTTACTAACGCATCAGCTATCGAAGTGTGATCATCATCCCTGACTTCGTTGATAGTGTCTAAACTAGATATGACTTTAGCAATCTCCCAATCTTCTTCTTTTGCCACAGCAAGGATATTCTTCTTTTCGCGCTCCTTCCAACTCTCTAAAACTAGCTTTTCATATTCATCAACTTTTTTAGAATTGGCAAGAGCAATTAGGTCATTTAAGTAAGTTACCCCACCAAAGTTTTCTAAGTTACCCTCAAGAGAAAGTGTTGCAATATCAACGGAATTCCCTTTTCCAACTAACTTTTTCATGCTGCTAAACAAAGCAATGTGCCAAGCCCGTTCGAATTGATTTGCTTTTAAACCAGAGTCTTTAATCAAATAATTTTCTTTAAGTAATGTACCTAAGTAAGCTTGTTCAACTTTCATTCCCAATCCTCCCCTGCATTTATGTCGTAATTGAATGGTGCTGGACTACCTGGTCCCGGTGGACCTTTCTTTTCAGGTTTTTGGTTTAAATAACTTTCAAACTTTGTCCCAAATAAAGTGTTAGGTCTCAAATATTGGCTCATATCGTTGTTATCAAGCCAATCAGCTATTTTGTTATCAATGACCGTTTTAAAATCCTCTAATCTAAAGCCTTCATTCAACCTTGCCTTAATGGCTTTTCTAGTGGATGGGGTTGTATGTTTAAAATTTTTACCAGCTGCGCTGTTGAGATAATTTATTATCTCGACATATATATTATCTATATCTAATTCTTTATCTATGTCGGTTACATTTTTGTTACGTGTAACATTACTTGTAGCGTTACCACTTTCTAAGCGTTTTTTCTCACGATGTTTGGCAACTCTTTGGCGACTTTGTTCACGTATTTTCTCAAGTCCCTCAAGGCTTTGGTGCTTGTCCCAATTGCTAATTTTTATGAATGATTTATCGTCAATCTCAATCATTCCGAATTGTTTAAAAGTCTCTAGTGCAAGCCTTACAGTTGTTACAGGACGATGGAAAAGTGTAGCTAACATCTCGTCTGTGTATGGAATGTTTTCACTTAAAAAAATGTACCCACTTGCATTTGTCCGACCTGCTTGAGCAAGTAATTTAACCCAGATAATTAAGATCGTGTCAGCTTCTGGCATGCTCTCAATCAAACGAATCTTTTCATCCTCAAACATTTGAGTGCTTAATTTAATCCACTTTACACTCAATGCTGATCACTCCTTTTTAAACTGTGTCATTGCACTCCATTACAGCATTTGCTATAATGGAGTTAGTATATTGAGCCTTGCAGTAATTGAGCCCGAACTCAGTTGCTGCTTTTTTTGTTTTCTTTTAAAAAATCTCCAATCATAAAACCTAAAATTAATGATCCAACAACGATCAGCCACAAGGAAAATAAGTCCATTATTAATCCTCCACATCAAAGTTTATTTCATCGACTCTTTCTATGAGTCTTCTTACAATGAAATCATTAGTAAATTTTTCTGGCTCTTTTTTATGCAAATCTACTAAGACCTCTGCTGTTATGCCTAAATCATTTAATTTTTTATCACGACGTCTAATCTTTTCACCTACATCCATATGATCATCCCTCCTACCAAAGTTGCTAAGTTTTGAACAACAGTCGGAATATCAATTCCGCAAATTATTGCGATCATCACCTCCTGCGCCTGTGTAACGTTACACCATTTGATCAAATCCTCAGCTTTTAACGACACCTTGTTATTCTCTAATTTGGAAATTGCACTTCTTGGCAAATGCATTTTCTCTGCCATTGTTTCTTGACTAAACCCAGCATGCTTGCGCGTCTTTCTCAGCGCTACCCCTAAATTCATTTCACCTATTCACCTCCTTAAAATGTTCTATATTAGAACATGTTCCAAATTGGAACAGACAACAATCTCATTACCAAGTAAACTTATGTTAAGAGATCAGCTTGTCCATCTAAAAAAAGGAAAGCAAAGTTGTTATTTTGTTATTTCAAATTGTTTGTCTTTATTAAAATAGGGTTCAAGCGCTTTTTTGAAAGCCTCCTCAATGGGGATGGTTCCGTAAAATTCCTTGCCAATGTACAAAGGAGATTTTCTTTTTTTCTTTTTCTCTGTCACTTAAATCACCTCGTTACTACCTTATGTGCATGGGACACAAGGACGACCCTAAAAATTTTGATTATAAAAATATGTGCTTCTATATATACAGATATGGATCAACAGCATTTTTCGCCATCTGTTTCAAAAAAAGGTGAGGTGTTCACCTCGAAAGCCTGTGTTCAGTTTCATTGATTATGTTTCATTTCGTTACTATTCAATTCAAAAAAAATAGTCCAATCAAACCCAATAGCGCTAGCAATAGACTTTGCTACAGAAACACTCGGATTACGGTTTCCGGATTCAATCATGGTGTAATATGCTCTTTCGATATTTACTATATCGGCTATCTCTTGTTGCGTTAATCCTTTTTGAATTCTTAAAGATTTTAACCAATTTCTCATTTGCCCACCTCCGATGTTTCATTTCGTTACTTTTGATTATAGTTTCAATTTGTTACATTGTCAACATAAAAAATAAAAAATGTTTCTTTATGTTACACAATATTGAAGTAACAAACTGTTACTGTTATAAATATAGGTAGAGGAGGAGGACTTATGCTAAATGTTAGATTATCCTCACTGAGAAAGAATAAAAATAAAACTCAACAAGAAATGGCTGATTATTTAGGTATTACAAGACCAGCTTATACAGCTTATGAGCGAGGTAATAGACAACCTGATTATGAAACACTTCAAAAAATAGCTGACTTTTTTGATGTTTCGACGGATTATCTATTAGGAAGAACTGATAATTCAAAGACTATAACTGTTGCTGGACAAGATATTTCCCTGTCGCCAGAGGAATTGAAACTGTTTGAGGAATTAAAAAAACACCCTATTCTCTTTCATGATTTAGCATCGGATCCAGAAGAGAAAGTAAAAGAATTAATTAAACTTTTCAAGATGAAAAAGATGTTTATGGATGAAGATGAAGAAGAATATGGGGATGGCTTTGGAGAATTGGACGACTAATCCACAAAAAAATATACGATCATTTATTGATCGTTTTTATTTTATATTCACCCTAGGCACATTTACGCAGGAATTTTGACAGTACAAATCATGAGCCAAGGAAATCGGAAGTGTTTCAATGCAGAATAGAAAATTACATACAAGTCGTGATTACTGGGAAGAACGCGCAAATAAAGTTCTCTCCCACTTTACATATAAATATCCAGACGAGATTGATCTATATGATATTTGCTGGCGTTATGGAATTAGAATTAAACCACTGGATCCTCACTACGTTGAGGGTTATGAAACTATTAAACACTTGAAGGCGTTTTCTGTACCAAGTTTTAAACAAAGACGCGGAAAGATATATCTTAAGCCAGGACTGGATGGCATTGAGAAGAAATTATTACTTGCAGAAGAATTCTGCCACTTGTACAGTCACTTTCAAACCCAACTGGACATAAGTGAATACGAGTTAGCTAAAACAGAAAATCAAGCAAAGCGCATGGCTGCTTACCTACTTATGCCGACACGATTCTTAAAAGACGTTTTAAACATTGCTTACGAACAAGCTGTGTTAGTTAGTGACATAGCTGATTATTTTTTAGTAAGCGAGCAACTGGCTCATTACAGATTGAAATTAATGTTCATGCACCCAGTCGATGCGCTTATGGCGTTTAGAGGGAAAATTGGGAGTGTGGAGTGGTTTTAACTATAACTTTGATAATAAACTGGGAGGTTTTTTAATGTCTAACCAAGATTACTTTTTAACAGCTAATCCTAACATTATGTCTAACTATAATGATCTACGGAAAGTGCAACTTAACTCTTATATTGAACTATGTCATCATTTTTTGGTATTGAAAAAAAAGTCTCATGCAGTTGCAATTTTGCCAACTGGATCTGGTAAAACTGGTTTAATGGCTATTTCCCCTTTTGGTATAGCAAAAGGGCGAGTGCTAATTATCACTCCTCAACTTGTAATTAAAGATCATGTGTTGGATTCTTTGGACCCTTCAACGCCAGACAATTTTTGGTTAAAACACGATATTTTCAATAATCATATAGAATTACCAATTGTTACTGAGTATGACAAATCCATTCATTATGATGAATTATATAAAAGTAATATTGTAATCCTTAACATCCATAAAGTTCAAAAAAGACATCGAAATTCATTATTAAATAAAGTAGATAAAGATTTTTTTGATCTGATTATAATTGACGAGGCTCACCATTCTCCTGCAAAAACATGGCAAGACGCCCTCAATCACTTTGATGAAGCAAAAGTGATTAAGGTGACTGGCACTCCCTTTCGGTCTGACAGGAAAGAAATTGAAGGGGAGATTGTTGTTAATTATAGGCTAGGTCAAGCAATGAAAGATGGAATTGTAAAAACACTTCAAAGGTTTATTTTAAAACCTGAAAAAGTACTTCTCACAATAGATAATAATGAGGAAAAGGTTTATTCAATTGAAGAGTTGGAAGATCTCGGCATTAAAGATAAAGATTATATTCATCGAAGTGTGGCCTATTCAAAAGAATGCAATACACATATTGTAGAAGAAAGCATAAAGCAATTGAGTGATAGAAAAGAACAAAGTGATGTGCCACATAAGATAATTGCAGTTTGCTGTAGCATTAAACATTCTCAGCAAGTAAAAGAACTATATGAACAGAGAGGATTAAATACTGTCGTTATCCATAGTGGTCTACCGGATCCTGTTTTAAAGGATGGGTTAAGAAAGATTGAAAGTCATCAAGTAGAAGTTGTTATACATGTGGCGATGCTAGGTGAAGGATATGATCATCCATATTTGTCAGTTGCAGCTATTTTCAGGCCGTACAGAAGTTTGGCACCATACTCCCAGTTTATAGGGAGAATACTCCGTAAGATACCTGAAGAGGAATATAAAGCTCCTATAGATAATATCGGTGTTGTGATTGCCCATCGAGATCTAGGACTAGAACCTCTTTGGCGTGAATATCAAAAAGAACAAGAATACACAAAAGTAATAGATTTAGTAAGAGATAGTGAACCAAAAGAAAAGAAAATGGAACGAAATATGAAAAATCCTCGTACAATGGGTTCTGTGGTTGTGGAGGGCGAAATACTAACAGATGAAGAGTTTTATGAATATACCTTAGCAGCTGATAATTATCAAAAATATGAACAAGAAATTCATCAAAAGGCTCTTAAACTTCAAGAAATATTTCCTAGCAAATCAATTAGTGATTTGGAGAAGATGGCTCGGGAGCAAGATAGGCCGATATCATTTAATCCATTAATGAAGAATCCTAGAAAATATCGTCAGATACTAAAGGAAGAGTTTGCAAATAAAGTCCAATTTAAAATACCAGCTGAAATTATACTAAAGTTTGGTTTAGTTAAAGAAGATAACACTTTAAGAAATTTAAAGGTTAACTATAAGCATCAATGGACCTTGAAAGGTGGGGATAATGCGGCTATAATATCAAAGTATTTGAATGCAGTTTTAAGCCAAAAGTTTGGTCGCAGAGACACTTGGACATTAAATGATTATCTTAATGGAGAAAAAGAATTAAAAGCAATAGTTACCCACCTAGAATTTATGATAGAATCTTTAGTTAAGGAGTGATCTCAATGTTAGAAAGCTTAAGAAGACAGTTATGGGAAACTATATATTTGAACCCAGTCACAATTGATGAACTTTTAGAGAATAAAGAAGATGAGGGTTATAAAGAAATTGATGTAATTGAAGAAGAACATGGCGTTACTGTAAAACTCACTTTTTGGGATGATGAAGACTTAATTACTTCTACTTACGAATTTAATGCAGAAAATTTCTTACAAAAAGCATTGATAATTGAACGCCAATCAGAAACAATTATTTTCGACAGAAATAAGCGAATTACCGAATTATTAAAGGAAATTGAATTCGTCAAAAACCAGGGTATGTGCAAGGTAAATATCTTGACAGCTTAACAATAAACCAAACTCTTTAATAACTAAAAGAGTTTGGTTTATTTATTAGCAATAAGTATGTATAGCATTGGATATATGATTCCGAACTGTTTTTTCACTAATAAAAAGATCTTGTGCAATTTCTCTCGTTGTTTTATCTTGGACGAGCAGTTCGAAAACTTCTCTTTCTCTTTTCGTTAATAATGGTTTATGTGTGAACTCATTCTCCTTCAACTATTATAACCCTCCTTGCCTTCGCCAGCTTTAAACCGCGGGGATGGGTATTTTGATTGTCACCTTATCATATGTGAATGAATTTAATGGAGTGACACCCAAAAGGCAAGAAACAGCTAAATAGGCAAAAATCAGGCATTCGACTATGCCATTAAACAAGCCTTCATAGAATATTATGGATCCTGCTCCATGAACACCATCTACTGCCCATTTTTATTATTTCTTTAATCCATGATCTTCTTTTGAGTCTCATGGTCCCCGTCTGGTAAATTCTTTACTCTCATATAATGCAACTGTTTAACGAATGTTCCTTTTTCCAAAACAATAATAAAAATTCTCAATACACAACTTGATTCATTCCTTACTGTGCAAAGAAAAAAATTCAGAACTAGATAAGGAGATGTGTTTGGATAGCTTAACTGGCTTTGCTATAATGGAGTTAAATTATGATAATGAATAGTTAGTGAAAGACGTTAGGAATGGAGGAGTAGAAATGGATTTTATCGCTATAGACTTTGAGATTGCTAATAACAAACTTGATAGTGCTTGTTCATTAGGTATGGCCTTTGTGCAAAATAATAAAATAATTGATGAAAAGTATTTTCTGATTCAGCCACCAAACTTATTTTTGGATCCCACATTTACGCGGGTGCATGGACTAACTCAAGATGATCTAAAAGACGCACCAAGGTTTGCAGACGTTTGGAATCAGATATCCCATTATTTTACGGATCAAAATTATATTGTTGCTCACAATGCGCAATTCGATATGAGCGTTCTTAAAAATTGCTTACTCACTTATTCTTTTGAGATCCCTTCTTTTTCATACATATGTAGTATTCCAATCAGTACTCGCGCGTGTAGTGGGGAAGGAATTGGAAATTCTTTAAAAGCTCGTACTGAGCGATTTGGTATTACATTAGATGACCATCATAACGCTCTTTCTGATGCTAAAGCATGTGCCGAACTTGTCATTCAATCTATACAGTCAAAAAGAAGAAAGTCAATTCACACGTATGTAAGTACTTTTTCTTCCATACCCGTAAGAAACTTCAAGGATTTAAAAGCACAGACTACTTTTAGGCAAAGAAAAAAGAAGAGGTTTCATAAGAAGATAACAGTATCAGATATCACTCCGGCAACGGAGAACTTTGACCCTGCTCATCCGCTTTACAACAAAAACATAGTATTTACTGGGGAACTAAGTACCTTTGAACGTACGGAAGCTATGCAAATGGTTGTAAACGCTGGCGGACATATAAAAAGCGGGGTCAGTGGTATCACTGATTATCTTATAGTTGGTAAGCAAGATAAGGATATTGTAGGGAAAAATGGACTGAGTTCAAAGGAGAGAAAGGCATATGAGCTTATTGAAAAAGGAAAAAAACTAAAAATCCTCAGTGAGGATGATTTTAAATTATTACTAGGCGAAAAAATAAATATGTAAGCAAGAAAAGCGCAAGGCGCCCGCCTATCGGCGACAAGCAAATGTTCTGAGACAAAGAAAGGCGTTCTTTGCCTTTCATTGGCTCAGGTTATTTGACCTCGAGCCGATGCCGCCTGGAGCTAGACACCAACCGCAAGGTAAACAGTTATCCACAAGCGTCAATTTTATAGTTTCCTTAACAAGAACAAAAGCGCAAGCGCCCGTTTAGCGACGTACAAACTTTCATAGTAAGGATGAACAGCTAAAAACGCGCCGTCCTGGCGGCAGACTCAAACGCGACGTCGTGTCGCTTCGTCTGCACTAGTACTTCCTGTACGTCGCAACACTGTTCTGACCTACATCCTGTAGCCCTGAGATAAACACGGCGAAGTATGAGCCGATGTTGACTTACGCAAGCAGAAGCTGAAAGTTTGCTAGTCGCTGGGCGCTGCAGCTAGACGACAAAACTCAAAATTACAACTTATCCGCAAGCCAAGAATTATAGTTTCCTTAACAGTAAAAAAACCAGTAGCCGCAGCTACTGATTTTTTCTTTTAGTCAACCATACGGTCGCTTCCAAAGAAGCTTTTAAACATTTGAACGTTAGTGGCACGGTTCATAGCAGCAATAGATGTTGTAAGCGGAATGCCTTTCGGGCAAACTTGCACACAGTTTTGTGAGTTTCCACAATCAGCGAGCCCGCCATCATCCATTAATGCTTCCAGACGTTCGTCCTTATTCATTGCACCTGTTGGGTGAGCATTATAAAGACGAACAAGTGATAAGAACGCTGGACCAATGAAATTGGACTTTTTGTTAACGTTTGGACAGGCTTCAAGACAAACTCCACAGGTCATACATTTTGAAAGTTCGTACGCCCACTGACGTTTTCTTTCAGGCATACGTGGTCCTGGGCCTAAATCATACGTACCATCAATAGGAATCCATGCTTTCACGCGCTTAAGAGAATCAAACATTCTGCTTCTATCTACAATTAGATCCCGAACGACTGGGAAAGTAGCCATAGGAGCTAAACGTATGGGTTGTTGCAATTTATCCACCAATGCTGTACATGATTGGCGAGGTTTTCCATTAATGACCATGGAACAAGCACCACACACTTCTTCTAGGCAGTTCATATCCCACGCAACAGGAGTCGTTTTCTTCCCTTCCGCATTAACCGGATTTCTACGTATCTCCATTAAGGCGGAAATCACGTTCATATTTGGACGGTAGTCTAAAACAAATTTCTCTTCATAAGGTTGCGATTGATTATCTTGCTGACGGGTGATAATGAATGTCACCTGTTTCTGTTCGCTCATCCTTATTTCACCTCTTTCTTTTTAGAATAGTTCCGTTCACGAGGTTTAATAAGTGAAACATCTACATCTTCATAACTAAATTCAGGGGCGTTCGTGCTCGCATTGTAAGTTGCCTTTGTTGTCTTTAACCATTCTTCATCATTACGATCTGGGAAATCTGGCTTATAATGAGCCCCTCTGCTCTCATTCCGATTCAATGCACCAATGGTAATCACACGTGCGAGATGAAGCATATTTCCTAATTGTCGTGTAAACATAGCACCTTGATTACTCCAACCAGATGTATCATTAATATTAATGTTTTGCCATCTTTCCATAAGTTCAAGGATTTTATCATCCGTCTTTTTCAATTTATCATTATAGCGGACAACTGTCACATTGTCTGTCATCCATTCTCCTAGCTCTTTGTGGATAACATACGCATTTTCGTCGCCATCCATAGCCATAATGTCAGCCCATTTTTCTTGTTCTTTCTTTTTAGCTGAATCAAATAAAGAGCTAGACAAGGAATCAGACGTTTTTTCAAGTCCATCAACATATTTTACAGCTTCAGGACCAGCTACCATTCCACCATAAATAGCGGATAGTAAAGAGTTCGCTCCTAGTCGGTTTGCACCGTGCTGGGAATAATCACATTCTCCAGCAGCAAACAACCCTTCAATATTTGTATGCTGGTTGTAATCGACCCACAGGCCGCCCATGGAGTAATGAACTGCTGGGAAAATCTTCATCGGTACTTTATGTGGATCTTCCCCAGTAAATTTCTCGTAAATCTCAATAATGCCACCAAGTTTTACATCAAGCTCATGAGGATCCTTATGTGAAAGGTCCAGATAAACCATGTTCTCGCCATTTAATCCTAATTTCATATCTACGCACACATGGAAAATTTCCCGTGTGGCAATATCACGAGGGACAAGATTTCCGTATGCTGGATATTTTTCTTCTAAGAAATACCATGGCTTGCCATCTTTATATGTCCAAATCCTTCCGCCTTCACCACGCGCCGATTCACTCATTAAGCGCAATTTGTCATCACCTGGGATCGCAGTCGGATGGATTTGAATAAATTCTCCGTTTGCATAAGTTGCACCTTGTTGATACACAACAGAAGCTGCAGAGCCCGTATTGATGACAGAGTTTGTTGATTTCCCAAAAATAATTCCAGGACCACCTGTTGCTAAAAGAACGGCATCAGCTGGAAATGATTCGATTTCCATTGTTGTCATATTTTGCGCAACAATCCCACGGCAAGCGCCCGTATCGTCTTGAATAATCCCTAGAAAATCCCAACCCTCATATTTGTTTACAAGTCCCGCTACTTCATGACGACGAACCTGCTCGTCCAATGCATATAAAAGCTGTTGACCTGTTGTTGCTCCTGCATATGCAGTACGATGATGTTGGGTTCCGCCAAATCTACGGAAATCAAGCAAACCTTCTGGTGTTCGGTTAAACATAACACCCATACGGTCTAATAGATTAATAATTCCTGGTGCTGCATCACACATTGCTTTTACTGGTGGCTGGTTAGCTAAGAAATCTCCACCATAGACTGTATCATCAAAATGGATCCAAGGGGAATCTCCTTCACCCTTTGTATTCACCGCTCCATTTATTCCCCCTTGCGCACAGACGGAATGCGAACGTTTTACAGGAACTAGTGAAAATAGATCCACTTGTTTACCCGCTTCAGCTATTTTTATTGTTGCCATTAAGCCGGCTAAGCCTCCACCGACCACGATGACTTTACCGTTATTCATCGTTGCGTTTCACTCCTTTTTTTTACCCATTGTTCAAATGTTTGCCACTATCCTACAAAGAAGTCAGGAAAGACAAACGCTAATGCCGCCCGTACACCGATGATAGAGAGCACTACAAAAATCACACCCATTACCCATGATGAGATTTTTTGAGATCGAGGTGATTGCGTAATTCCCCATCTAACTAGGAAAGACCATAAACCATTCGATAAATGGAATGTTGCTGAAAGGATCCCTAGTAGATATAGTATCAAAACAACCGGATTTGATAAAATATCTTCCATCATTTGAAAATTCACATCAGCTCCTAGAGCAGCTTGAAAACGTGTCTGATAAACATGCCAAGCAATAAAGGCTAATAAAATGATTCCTGTAATCCTTTGAATCGTA
Source organism: Bacillus sp. J14TS2 (assembly GCF_018333015.1). NCBI lineage: Bacteria > Bacillati > Bacillota > Bacilli > Caryophanales > Bacillaceae > Bacillus > Bacillus sp. J14TS2. The sequence goes on from NZ_BORE01000004.1 coordinate 312,051, forward strand.
AACATCCAATTTCGAAACCAACCCAGTTTAATTGGATTGTTTTTTGCCACAAAAGCAATATAAATGCCCAAAATTCCGTGAAATAGTATTGGTATGTATATAACAACGAATTCAAGGAAAATGACGAATGGCAATTTTCCCATAAAACCTGCAGCCGTATTAAATGCGGCTTCCCCTTGTGTAGCAAAGTGATTGACAACAAGATGCTGCACTAAAAAAACACCTACTGGGATGACTCCCAATAAAGAATGCAACCTGCGCCAATAAAATTCATTTTTTCCCGCCACAATTTACCCCCCTTAGTCATTTACATCTGTACCGGAAATCGTTTAATAATAGACTTCAACAGCACAAAATTAATTTTAGTACAATTTTGTGGACATATTCATTTTACTCTTCCCTACATAAAGCGTCAAGACAACGGTTTCCTATGAACAAAAGCGCAAGCGCCCGTTTAGCGACGTACAAACTTTTTAAGCTTCTGACGAGATAAAGGATACACGGCGAAGTATGAGCCGATGTTGACTTATCGTAGGAAGAAGCTGAAAGTTTGCTAGTCGCTGGGCGCTGGAGCTAGACGACAAAAATCAAAATTACAAATTATCCACAAGCGACAATTTTATAGTTTTTTAACAAGAACAAAAGCGCAAGCGCCCGTTTAGCGACGTACAAACTTTTTAATAAGGATGAACGGCTAAAAACGCGCCGTCCTGGTGGCGCGAGATCTTGTCGCTTCTTCTGCGCTAGTACATTTTGAACGTCGCAACGCCGATGAACTGACATCCTATGTGCTTTTTGGTGCTGGGCGCTGAGCCCAATTTCAAACCGCAACGGAAGCTAGCGATCCACTAAGTTAGTATTTTATTGATTATTTTTTATTTTTTTTTGCATATTTTTTCAAAATCGATTACTTTTTGTATATAATAAGAGGGAAGAAAAGAGGGAGATAGGACAGTGAAACCTTCATCAACGCAAACTTTTCAAAAAGACGCAAAAACGGAAGAATTTGTCCCTTTGTTTGCTTATGAATTGCTTCGAGATATACTAATTCCCGAGATGCTCGGAAAAGATACCAATGAAATATCTTATTGGGTTGGCAAACATATAGCTAGAACATTCCCATTACTTTCAAATGAAGAAATTTTTTCTTTTTTTCAGGAAGCTGCATGGGGACAATTAGAATTAGTCGAACAAAATAAAAAAGAAATGAAGCTGGAACTTACTGGTGAAATTGTTGAAAGACGATTGCTTATGCAAGATGAGCCTTCGTTCCGCTTGGAAGCCGGATTTATCGCAGAGCAAATCCAATCACAAAAAAATCTAGTTACGGAAGCATATGAAGAAATTGCGAGGAAGAAAAAGAAAGTACTTTTTATTGTACGATGGGATTCAAAAGATCCTGTTCAAAATTAATGCCTTCATAGATTGTTAATTTCATTGTTTACATAAGAAAAATCATTCTATTATGGTATGATCACCTTCATACGTTTGTAACAAGAGTATGCCCCAAATCAAGGAAGCTTTCTTGATTTGGGGCTATATGTTTGGACAAAATGGCATCCTAATTAAATAAGATATTTAATTGTTCTTTTAATTTGTTGCTTCCGCTGGAGTAACACCCAAATCATATTCTTCATGCAATGTTTGGGCGGCACGTTCCATTTGCCCTTCACTCACCACAACAGAAATCTTAATTTCAGAGGTACTAACCATTTTTACTTGAATTTGATTTTTAGCAAGAATTTGGAACATTTGGGCTGCCACCCCTGGGTTCGATACCATTCCTGAGCCAACAATCGAGACTTTTGCTAACCCTGCCTCATGTTCCAAACCTTCATAACCAATAACTTGCTTATGTTGCTCCAATACTTCGATCGCATTTTCTAAATCCTTCGTTTTAATCGAAAAAGATAGGTTTGTTTTATTCGTATCTGTTTGACTTTGAATGATAATATCCACATCGATTTGATGATCAGCCAAAACAGTAAAAATAGAGGATAGTCCATTTAATTCGTTACTCAATCCTAAAATGGTCAATCTTGTCATACCTTTTTCAAATGCCACTCCACGTACAATTAAATTTTGCTCCATTGATACTTCCTCCTCAATTACCGTACCTTCTTCGTTTTCAGTACTTGATCGAACCTCAAGTGCTACGCCATAATTTTTCGCAAATTCAACAGCCCGCGGATGCAAAACACCAGCTCCAAGATTTGCCAATTCAAGCATTTCATCATATGAAATAGAAGATAGCTTGCGAGCATTAGGAACAAAGCGCGGGTCAGATGTATATACACCTGTTACATCTGTACAAATCAAACAACGTTCAGCACCTATTGCCGCCGCAATAGCAACCGCTGTTGTGTCTGATCCGCCTCTACCTAAAGTTGTAATTTCGCTTTCTTCGGTTACCCCTTGAAACCCAGCTGCTACCACAACCTTGCCTTCATCCAGGCGTTTTTGCAGCATGGTTGCTTTAACATCCAAAATCCTAGCATTTGAATGGATATTCTCAGTCACAATGCCAGCTTGCCAGCCCGTTAAAGAAATGGCTTCAACTCCTTTACTCGTTAACGCCATCGTTAGAAGCGAAATAGATACCTGTTCTCCCGTCGTAAGAAGCATGTCCATTTCCCGTTGAGCTGGTTTATCTGTAATCTGCTCTGCAAGTGAAAGTAATTGATCCGTTGTTTTTCCCATTGCTGACACAACGGCTACAACTTTTTTCCCTTGTTTGCGAATCTCAATAATTCGATTCGCAGCATTTTTAATTTTGTCTGTCGTGCTCAATGAAGAGCCACCAAATTTAATTACAACTGTATCCATTAACCAATCTTCCTTTCTCCATGGGCACCTTGATCGAAGTAATAAAAGCGGCAAGTCTATAATGCTCTTTTTTCCCACATAAAAAAGCAATGAGCGATTATCCTCATTGCTTGTGAATTTGACTTCTTATCAAAACTTCAGATCACAACATGGGATAGCTCTCCAAAATAATTTTCACTATTTTGACAATCCTACATTTCTTAAACGTAGAACCAGCAGAAAAAATAACGGTTATTTTCCCACTTCGGCAAATCTCTCCTTTCAGAACTCTTCTAGGAAGCCCGTACTTCTCCAAGCTCTTACTCTTAAAGATTTGCACCTCTATCTTCTTTTTAAAATTTCCTCTAGTATAGCACTACTATTCTTTCTTTTCAACTTGATTTTGCAAACTTTCTTTTAATAATGCTGCTGTTTTAGAGGGTAAGCCAATTTGAATAAATTCCTCCACACTCGCTTCTTTCATTTTCTTTAGTGAACCAAAATGACGATGCAGTCTTTTTTTCCTTTCTGGACCAATCCCCTCTATCTCATCCAATACCGATTGGAACGCAGATTTCCCACGTAATTGGCGATGGAATGTAATCGCGAAACGGTGCACCTCATCTTGAATTCTTTGTAATAAATAAAATTCTTGTGAATTTCTTCCTAATTGAATAACCTCCAAAGGATCTCCATATAGTAACTGGGAAGTTCGGTGCTTATCATCTTTGGCAAGTCCAGCAATAGGAATATCAACATTTAATTCATTTTCCAAAATATCCCTTACCGCCTCAATCTGTCCTTTGCCCCCATCAATTAATATAAGATCTGGCAAAGGCAATCCTTCGCGCAGGACTCTCGTATATCTTCTCTTTACAACTTCACGCATTGATTCATAATCATCTGGTCCTTGAACGGTTTTAATTTTATATTTACGATATTCTTTTTTCGCCGGTTTTCCGTTAATAAAAACAACGAGGGCAGATACAGGAGATGTCCCTTGTATATTGGAGTTATCAAAGGATTCGATCCTGAAGGGAGTATAAATGCCCATCGCTTCCCCAAGCTTTTCAATCGCAAGAACAGTTCGCTCCTCATCTTTTTCAATAAGAGAAAATTTCTCATTCAGCGCCATATGGGCATTTTTCGTTGCAAGATTGACGAGCTCCTTCTTCTGTCCTTTTTTCGGCTGTAACACCTTTACGTTCAGGAGCTGTTCAGCTAATTCTCGATCAGCATTTTCTGGAATCAAAATCTCCCTAGGTTTAAAGTGATTAGGCTGAGAATAAAATTGCCCCATAAAAGTAAGGAATTCTTCTTCCTGTTCACCATAGATAGGGAAAATGGAGACATCTCGTTCGATCAGTTTCCCTTGTCTCACAAAGAACACTTGGACACACATCCAACCTTTATCAATCGAATACCCAAATACATCTCGATTGATAAAATCAGCTGACATCATGGTTTGCTTCTCGATTGTAGCCTCGATACTAGAAATTTGATCACGATACTCTTTTGCTCGTTCAAATTCTAATTTTTCCGCTGCTTCTTCCATTTTTTGTTGCAAATCGGTCTTTATTTCTTTATAACCGCCATTTAAAAATTTAGTAATCTCACTCGTTATGTTTTTATACGTCTCCTGTGGGACGTTATTTACACAAGGTGCCAAGCATTGCCCAAGATGATAATATAAACACACTCGATCAGGCAGGCTTTGACATTTTCGCAAAGGATAAAGACGATCAAGCAATTTCTTTGTTTCATTTGCAGCTTGTGCATTGGGGTAGGGACCAAAATATTTCCCTTTATCTTTTTTTACTTTACGAGTAATAATGAGGCGGGGGTGCCGTTCATTTGTTATTTTAATATAAGGATAGCTTTTATCATCCTTCAACATGATATTATATTTCGGATCATGTTTCTTAATCAAATTCATCTCTAAAATTAAAGCTTCGATATTAGAAGCGGTCATAATATACTCAAAATCTTCAATTTCATTGACAAGACGCTGGGTTTTTGTATCATGCGAGCCTGTGAAATAAGATCGCACCCGATTTTTTAAAACTTTTGCTTTTCCAACATAGATGATGGTACCTTGCCGATCTTTCATTAAATAACAACCAGGTTGGTCTGGGAGAAGTTCTAATTTATTTTTTATATGATCATTCATCCCCTATCCTCCTCTCTCCCCGATTAAAAAATCCGGACACTGGGCCCGGACTTGTTTGATTAAATATGTTTATTTAAAAATTCTTCCAATGCCTCTTTAGGTTGGAAGCCTACTGTTTTATCTACTTCTTCTCCATCTTTAAAAACAAGCATTGTTGGAATACTCATGACACCATATTTACCAGCAGTTTCTTGATTATCATCTACATTGAGTTTGACAATCCTTGCTTTCCCATCAAGTTCGCCATCCAATTCTTCCAATACAGGAGCAATCATTTTACATGGACCACACCACGGGGCCCAAAAATCAACCAATACTACGCCTTCGCTAATTTCGGAGGCAAAGTTTTGATCAGTTACATGCGAAATAGCCATTTCATACACCCTCCTTATATACATTCAAAACTTAAAGTCAGTATATCATTAGAAAGATGTACTTGCGAATTTTTTGCTTCAATTTTTCCTCTTTAAAATATGGATACCCCCCAATTGGCTAAAGGGGGTCACATCTTCTTTTTAGAAGCCTAATTTGAATTTGTTCTAACTTCCATTAGCCGCCTTTATTTTTTGGAATTCTTCAGTGAGAAGAGGAACTACTTCAAATAAATCTCCGACAATGCCGTAGTCTGCCACTTGGAAGATATTGGCCTCGGGATCTTTATTGATGGCCACAATTACCTTTGAGTTGGACATCCCAGCCAAATGTTGAATTGCGCCAGAAATTCCACATGCTATATATAAATCAGGTGTGACAACCTTTCCCGTCTGGCCAATTTGCAGGGAGTAATCACAGTAATCGGCATCACATGCCCCACGAGAGGCTCCTACAGCTCCGCCAAGTACATTGGCCAGTTCTTGTAATGGTTTGAACCCATCTGCACTTTTGACACCACGCCCTCCTGCCACGACAACTTTTGCTTCTGACAGGTCCACCCCTTCACTCGCTTTTCTAATGACTTCTTTGATGGTCATCCTTAGATTTTTCACTTCTACATCAATAGCTGTTACCGTCCCCGTACGATTATTATCTTTTTCAATTGCCTCAATATTATTTGGGCGAATCGTAAAAAAGAGAAAATCCCCTACCAGATTTTTTCTTTCAAATGCCTTCCCAGAATAAATGGGGCGAATGAAAGTCCATTGGTCATCAACCTTCTCAATCGCCGTAATATCTGAAATAAGCCCGACACTTAGCCTGTTTGCAATTTTAGGGGAAAGATCTTTTCCTAATGCTGTGTGCCCCATAATCAAAGCATCTGGCTGTTCCTTTTCTATTGCTGTAAGCAAGGATTGGGAATATCCGTCAGCAGTATACTGGTTTAATAGCTCACTTTCGATGGTAATAACTCGGTCTGCCCCATGAGCAATAAGTTCTTGACTATAGGCCTGCACAGAATCTCCTATCAGTAGTGCAATCATCTCTCCACCTTCAGCAACCAGTTTTCCCGCAGCAAGCGCTTCAAAGGAGACATTGCGCAAGACCCCTTCTCGTAATTCAGCTAATACGAAAACTTTTTTTCCCAAGATTACTCCCTCCCAGCTTTTATAATACTTTTGTTAATAACGTTCCAAGCTCCTTCACTTGATCTTTCAGCTCCCCTTGTAAAATTCTTCCCTCGTCTTTTTTCGGTGGTAAAAATATTTCAACTGTCTTCGTCTTCACTTGTACATCTGCTTCTTCCAAATCTAAATCATCTAATTCCAGCTCATCCAAAGGTTTCTTTTTCGCTTTCATTATCCCTGGTAGGGACGGATAGCGCGGATCATTTAAACCTTGTTGAGCCGTAACTAGTAAAGGCAACTTAGTCTCAATGATTTCTGAGTCCCCTTCTACATCTTTTGTCACCATGACATTTTCGCCTTCTATCGTTAACTTCGTAATCGTCGTGATATAAGGGATATCCAAAATATCAGCTACACGAGGACCAATCTGACCTGAGCCGCCATCAATCGCCACATTTCCAGCTAATATTAGATCTACCTCTTTGTCTTTTAAAAATTCTCCAACGATTGTACTGATTGAAAAAGCATCTGTCTCTTCTAACTCATCCTCAATATCAATAAGGGTTGCCCGATCTGCTCCCATTGCGAGGGCTGTTCTCAATTGCTTTTCAGCGTCCTCATCTCCTACAGTCACAATATTTACTTCTCCACCATGCTCATCCCTTACTCGAATCGCCTCTTCGATGGCATATTCATCATAAGGGTTAATAATGAATTCAGCATCATCTTCCATAATTCGACCTTCTGAAATTGTAAGTCTTTCTTCCGTATCAAACGTTCTTTTTAATAAGACAAAGATATTCATGTCTGATTCAGCCTCCTTTTTTATCGTAACGAAAGTATAGATCCGCTTTGAAAAATTAAGAGAAAACAAGAATGAAAGAATTGCTACTGTTTATTTATTAATGTTGCTTACAACCTTGCAATAATAATTCATGGACTTGGGGTGCGAGTGAAACAAGATCATATTTTTGCTCATTCATCACCCATGTCGTCACAGTTTCATCCATAGTGCCAAAAATCATTTGTCTTACAAGCCTTAAATTTAGCTGACTAGCAAACTCTTGGTTTTCTTGCCCATGGCAAATAATATGATCAATTATCTGCAAATAGTCTTTTAGCACTTCATTTATTCTTTTTCTTAATGCCTTATTGGATTGTCTTAATTCCAATTGAGTAACAGTAGCAAGATGGCGATCATTCGATAAAATATTGAAATGATTTTCGATAAGCACAAATAATTTTTCAGAAGCTGTCTCTTTAGATTGAATTGCTTTTTCCATCTTTTCAATGAATAATCCCATTTTTTCACGGAACACGGAGATCAATATATCCTCCTTATTTTCAAAATAAAGATAGATCGTTCCGTCTGCTACTCCCGCTCGTTTTGCAATCTTAGATACTTGTGATTGATGATAGCCGTTTTCTGCAATGACCGTTACAGCTGCATCAATGATCTGTTTATATTTCGGTTTATTTCTTTTCAATATCTTCACCTTTTCTAAAAGTTAAATGAATGATTATTCATTCATATTTCTATAATAGTAACTGAGTTACATTCTGTCAAATTGTATCACACGGGTCTTAAACACTACAAGAGAGCCAGATGCTGACTCTCTTTATGCGGCTTTATCTAAATTTCTCTTCCTCTTGTACCTTTTTTCTTTCCTCCTCTATTAAGCTCCTACGCAAGATTTTCCCAACGGCTGTTTTAGGTAACTCTTTACGGAATTCATAGACCTTTGGTACTTTGTAAGTCGCGATAAATTTTTTTGCATATTCATCTAATTCTTCCTCAGTTACTGTTGCTCCTTCCTTTAAAACCACATAAGCTTTTACCGTCTCCCCTCTGTATGGGTCTGGTATACCCGCTACAACGAGTTCTTGGATCGCTGGATGCTCATATAAAACCTCTTCAATTTCCCTCGGATAAATATTATATCCACCCGCAATAATCATGTCTTTTTTACGATCAACGATGAAAAAATAGCCGTCTTTGTTCATATATCCCATATCTCCTGTCAATAGCCAACCATCCTTCAACGTTTCCGCGGTATCTTCCGGGCGGTTCCAATATCCTTTCATAACTTGGGGCCCTTTGACCGCAATTTCTCCAATTTGTCCATATGGAGCCTCTTCTCCTGTTTCTGCTGAAACAATCTTAGCATCGGTATCTGGCCATGGAACACCAATACTTCCCCTCAGATTTTCCTGCCCCCAGATAAAATTGGCATGGGTAACAGGCGATGACTCTGTTAATCCGTAACCCTCCACAAGCCTCCCACCAGTAATTTCTTCAAATTTCTGTTGAACTTCAACTGGAAGCGGCGCAGATCCACTTATACAAGCTTCTATCGAAGAAAGATCATATTTATGACGATCTGAATCATTTAGTAAACCAATATAGATTGTTGGCGCTCCCGGAAAGATGGTTGGCTTCTGCTTATGAATTGTTTTAAGTGTTGTTTTCACATCAAATTTCGGTAACAAAAACATTTTATACGCTTGCATGATCGATAAAATTAATACGGTTGTCATCCCATAAACATGAAAAAAAGGCAGAACACCAAGGATGGTTTCTTCAGCTGGTTTCGCTTTATATATCCAAGCTTGACAAGCTGTGGCATTGGCAATTAAATTTTTATGAGTCAGCATGACTCCTTTTGGATATCCAGTTGTTCCACCTGTGTATTGGAGAAGTGCTAAATCATTTTCACAATCAAAATCGAGTTCAATCTCTGCGAATGAGCCATCTTCCAGCACTTTGTTGAACAGATGTGTATTCCCCTCATGATTCAATTGAATGGAAATTCCTGTATCTTTTTTCTGGATAAACGGATAGATAAGGTTTTTTGGGAATGGTAGATAGTCACTGATAGCGGTTACAATGATGTGTTCAAGCTTCGTTTGTTTGATTACCTTGGAAATGCGCGGATATAAAATATCGAGAGCGATGATGATCCTTGCACCGGAGTCTTTCATTTGGTATTCAATTTCTCGTTCTGTGTAGAGCGGGTTCGTTTGGACAACAACTGCACCTGTCAATAGACTTGCATAATAGCTAATTACGTATTGTGGACAGTTCGGTAACATAATCGCAATTCGATCGCCCTTCTTTACACCTATTTCTTTCAGGTAATTGGCCATTTTGAGTACACTTTCATATAATTCCTGATACGTCATTTCCTTTCCCATAAAATGAATAGCGACTTTCTTGGGAAAATTTCTAGCTGTATCGATTAAATATGATTGCACTGTTCTTGGTTCATATTTTAGTGTTGTTGGGATGGATTTAGGGTACATTTTCAACCAAGGCCTACTTTCCATACAACCCCTCCTATTTTTTCAATGAAACTTTAATCAACCTCCAATAGGAAGAAAAGCTAAGTTCGCGACGTCCTGTCGTTTCATCTGATTCGTACATCCTCTACGCCGCAATGCCTTTCTGACCCTTGCCCTTCGTACAAATCTTCCTTCAGTATAGTATATTGCAGCCTAACGTACAAATGATTATCTTTTAAGAAAAAAGCATGTCTCAAAGTATTTCTTAGTACTTTGAGACACGCTTCTATCCCTCACTAACGGAAAGTGATACCAATAATTGAAGTTTCACTTTATAGACGAACGATATAGATAACGCCAAGTATGAAGAAGATCGCGCCTATCACTAACAGCACCTTAGCCAATTTCTCCACCTAATTAACCCCACCCTTTATTGAATGTTTGCACCAATAATGTAGGAAAGCCCAATCGAGATGACCATCGAAATAAAGCCGACTGCACGATTGTCATTTTCAATCTCTACATCGATTTGAAATTTCGGTGTTAAAAATTCAAAAATAAAATAACCTGTTAACAATAAAAAGAAGCCAAAAACGCCCCAGCCGATCATAACAAACAATGTGTCATGATGAAGAATCGAATGCCTAAAAATATTGGCGATCCCGAAGATTTTTCCTCCTGTCGCCATCGCCACGGAGATATTCCCATTTTTAATCTCTTCCCAATTTCTATACTTTGTTACGATTTCAAATATAAATAAGAATAAGACCATACAAAGAACAGAAACCGTATAATAGCCTGCTGTTTGCACTACCGAATTTTCCCAAAATGATGACGCCATCCATTCATCCCCTCCTTACAGAAAACGCAATCGCCTGACCAGTTCCTTTTCAAGCACTGCCTTCCTGTGGCTTCCATATTGCCTACAAGACACTGTAGATCGATTTTAAACTGGGAGCATTTGCCCCTCTATCTCTCACTACCAAGACAGAGAGGCTTACTGCCAGTTAATCCGGAAAAACTATTTGAACTCGACTACTGTCACACCACTTCCTCCTTCACCTGCTTCTCCCAATCGTATACGTTTCACAGAGCGAAGTTGTTTCAGATAATCGGTAATTCCTTTCCGTAAAACTCCTGTTCCTTTCCCGTGGATGATGGATACACGTGGATAGCTAGCCAATAAGGCATCATCAATATATTTCTCTACTTTGAGTAAAGCATCTTCCATTCGTTCACCGCGCAAATCCAATTCCAAACTAACATGATGATCTCGGCCTTTTATAGTAGCCATTGGCTTTGTTTCTTTCTTTTGTTCAGATTGGACAAACTCTAAATCGTTCTCTTGTACTTTCATTTTCATAATCCCTATTTGTACGTTCCATTCTTTGTCTGCCACTTTTTCAATCAAATGTCCTTTTTGTCCAAGACTCGTTACTTTCACTTCGTCTCCTGGCTGGAATTCAACAGTTTTCTTTTTCTTACGTCCCTTTCCTGCTTGGGCATTCATTGAAGGCACCGCGTTCTCTAATCGATGTCTTGCTTCAATCAATTCATGTTCCTTTACTTGGGTCGCACTCTGTAAGCGAAGCTGTCTTAATTCTTTCATAACCTCTTCAGCTTCTGCCTTTGCCTTCTCAACCACATTCGCTGCTTTATTTTCAGCACGCTCATACATTTCTTGTTTTCTTTCATAAAACTCGATCATTTGCTTTTGCATATCTTGGTGAAGCTTTTCTGTAGCTTTTAAATATTCATGTGCTTCTTTATAATCTTCTTCTGCATCATGACGACTCTTCTCTAAGGAAGCGATCATATTTTCCACTTCATTGCTTTCTGCATTTATTAATGTTTTTGCATTTTGAATCGTTCCTTCTGAGAGGCCTAAACGTTTAGATATTTCGAAAGCATTGCTTCGTCCAGGAACACCGATCAATAATCTGTAAGTCGGCCGCAACGTTTCAACATCAAACTCCACACTCGCGTTGATTGCACCTGGTCGATTGTATCCATACGCTTTTAGCTCTGGATAGTGAGTCGTAGCTATTACATGGGCCCCACGTTGATAGACTTCATCAAGAATGGAAATAGCCAGCGCAGCACCTTCTTGTGGATCTGTTCCTGCACCTAACTCATCAAATAAAACAAGACAATCATGTTCCACTTTTTGTAAAATATCGACAATATTCACCATATGCGATGAAAACGTACTAAGACTTTGCTCAATGGATTGCTCATCCCCAATATCAGCAAATACCTCTGCAAATACAGCGATTTCCGAGCCTTCAGCGGTCGGGATAGGCAGACCTGCTTGTGCCATTAGTGTTAGCAGCCCCACTGTTTTAAGTGTGATCGTTTTCCCGCCGGTATTTGGCCCCGTAATGACCATTGTCGTATATTCGCCGCCAAATTCAATATCATTCGCCACAGCCTCCTCCATCTTTAATAAAGGATGGCGAGCTTGAAATAATCGGATTATTCCCTTTTGGTTAATCACTGGTTTTGTCGCTTTTATATCTTTTCCAAATCGCGCTTTCGCGAATATAAAATCTAAATCACTCAATACTTGAACAATTTGTTGCAATTCTTCCGACACTTCCGCGACATGACCTGATAATTGAACAAGGATTTTCTCGATTTCTTGTCTTTCCTTTAATTGTAGCTCTTTTAGTGAGTTATTTAGATCTACAACGGCTTGTGGTTCAATAAATAAGGTTTGACCTGAAGCAGATTGATCATGGACAATCCCACCGTAATGAGAGCGATATTCCTGTTTTACCGGAATCACATAACGATCATTTCTAATGGTCACAATCGCATCAGACAGCATTTTCTGCGCATTTTGACCGCGGGTAAAACCTTCTAATTTTCCTCGGATACTTCCCTCAGTTCTCCGTAACTGTTGGCGTAAACTTCTTAAAGTTTGACTTGCGGAATCAAGTATTTCCCCAGCTTCATCTACTGCATTTTTTATCATTTTTTCTAGTTCGGTTAAAGAAATAATCCCTTCAGCTTTTTCTGCTAAAATCGGAATTTCCACCTCATTTTCAAGCAATTCCTCAATAAAATGTTTCATAGCTCGAGAAGCATGAACCGTACTTGCAATATGCATCAACTCTAAAGGATTAAGCACACCGCCGATTACTGATCTTTTTACATGTGGTTTAATATTAAAAATCCCGTCTAAAGGAGCATGGCCTTTTAAGCGAAGAACATGGACGGCCTCATCTGTCTCTGCTTGCCTTTGAACAACCTCTTCAAAGGAGCTGATCGGACACAAATCTCTTACTCTTTCTACTCCCAGCACAGAAGATGCATGATCTTCTAATTGTGTTAAAATTTTATCAAATTCTAATTTCTTTAATATCTTTTTATTCATGGAGCATGACTCCCCTTTACTTTTCACTCTACTTATTTCTTCTTAAAAATTGTAGCAAATCCTCTTGCGGCAATGCATTTAGTGCAGAAGAAGCTGGAAGCCAACCTTTTCGAGCAGACGATATCCCTACCTTCATATATTTAAGATTTTCTTTATTGTGGGCATCTGTATTAATCGCTATTTTGACCCCTGCTTTATGTGCCATGCGAATGTTGGCGGCAGATAGATCAAGACGTGCCGGATTGGCATTTAATTCAAGTGCTGTATTCGTTTGTTTCGCAAGCTCAATCAACAACGACATATCCACATCATAGCCATCCCGTCTGCCAATCAAGCGTCCTGTCGGATGGGCGATGATATCAACGTATGGATTTTCCATTGCATTTTTTAGTCGTTCCATGATTTTAGCTTGTGGCTGCGAAAAGCTCGAATGAATAGAAGCAATAACCAAATCTAACTCTGCTAATAAATCATCTTGATAATTTAGACTTCCATCTGGCAATATATCCATTTCTATCCCAGTTAAAATCATAATATCATCATACTTCTCATTTATGTTTCGAATTTCCTCCATTTGGCTTCTTAATCGATCAGCTGTAAGGCCATTTGCCACTTTAAGAAACTCGGAGTGATCTGTGATGGCCATATACTGATAGCCTTTTCTTCGACATGCCTCCACCATCTCTTCTATCGAGTAGGCGCCATCTGACCAAGTCGTATGCATGTGTAGATCACCTTTTATATCGTCAAGTTCAATAAATGCAGCATCCGAATGATACTCATCTATCTCCTTGCCATCCTCTCTAATCTCAGGAGGAATGAAAGGCAATTGAAAATGATGATAGAACTCGGCTTCTGATGAAAAAGTCTGGACTTCCCCCGTCTCCGTATTCTCTACTCCGTATTCACTAATTTTTTCATTCTGCTCTTTTGCGCGCTGGCGCATCCGGATATTATGATCCTTTGAACCAGTAAAATGATGCAAAGCAGAGGCAAACTCCTTAGGTTGTACAATCCGAAAATCAACAGAAACTTTGTATTGTCCGGATAAAATAACCGTGATCTTCGTATCACCACTAGCTGTTGCATCTTGCACACCTGGCATTGTTAACAGCGCTGCCTTTACAGCTTGACTTTGCTCAGTCGCTATAACAAAATCCAGGTCTTTTATTGTTTCTCTCATTCGGCGTAAGCTACCCGCACGGGAAAACTCAACAACTTCCTGCACTCCCTGTAAATAGTGTTCAATGCTTTCTGTAATGGGGAGCATATAAGCAATCGGAAGACGGTCGGGTTGATTGCCCACCTCCGCAATCGCTTCTAAGATCCTATCTTGGGACTTTTTTCCAAACCCTTTTAAAGCCGCCACTTGATTATCTTCACAAACTGCTTGTAAAGATTCGATATCGATAACGCCCAGTTCTTGATATAATCGCGAAATCTTTTTTCCGCCAAGTCCTGGCAACTGTAATAGAGGGACTAACCCTTTTGGAACTTCTGCCTGCAATTGTGATAAAACAGTAGAATACCCTAGTGATATATATTCTTCTATTACAGCTTCTGTTCCTTTTCCAATTCCAGACAACTCTGAGAAACTGGTGATTTCAGTGAGACTGCGGTCATCTGCTTCCAATGCAAACGCTGCCTTCCGAAAAGCCGAAATTTTAAAAGGATTCTCTCCTTTTAATTCCATATATATAGCAATCTGCTCAAGTAAACGAATTATATCTTTTTTATTTATTTTCATATTTATCACCAACCACTCAACATTCTTCCTTAACATATTCTATCAAAATGCTTGTAAAAAGAAAAACTTCCCTTGCAAAAAGAGAAGTTAACAGAGCACCCATTATAAACATGTTTTTCTTAGCATGTTTGCATATTCTAACTCTGCACAAAGTCAAGCCACCATTTTTTAATTTCAGTCGAAAAATAAGGTGTATGCTTTAAAATTAGTTCAGATAAGGCAGAACCCTCTAGGGAGTTTTGAATAAAAGCCATTGGAACTAATGCGGCAATGTACAGGAGGATAAATATCAATAAATACATCTCAATTATCCCTAAAACGCCACCTGCTGTAATATTTAGCCATTTAATTATGGGCAAACTAGCAACAATGTCTAAGGCAGACCCAATGATGCCTAGCACGATTCTTGTCGCAATGAAAATAATTACAAAGGCAATCGCTCGATAAAAGGCTTCGTCGAAATTAGAGCCATCTAAAAACATACTAAAACCATTATCCGAACCAAAATCAGGATATGGGATCCAAAGTCTTAATTTTGGAGCAATTGTATCATAATACAAATAGGCTACTATGAAAGAAACAACAAAGCCGATCATATGAATTAATTGTAAAATGAAACCTCTCTTTACCCCTATAATAAAACCTGCTATTAAAAACACGATTAAAGCCAAATCTAACATAATGGTCATTCCTTTATACGATTAAGTTCTTGCAGTATTCGTTCATACTCCTCTTGCAATTTCATATATTCATGAACTGAATTGACTGCCGTTAGTACTGCTAAAGTCTCTGTATTCAAATTAGGATTGATCGAGTTGATTTCATTCATTTTTTGATCGACAATTTCTGCAACGTCCTTCATATGATCTGGGGATTCTGTTCCTGTGATGGTATATTGTTTTCCATGAATTACAACAGAAACTCTTACTTTCTCTTGATCAGACATTTCTTTCCCCTCATTTCGATAAAAAATCCTACAACATATCATATCATGAATGAAAACAGATGGGAATAAGAAAAAATTCAAGCCACCTGAAGAAGAATAACTTTTGGTTTGGCAGTGATTTCTCTATAACCTTTTTGCCTGTTCACAATCTTTCCCATCCCCATTCTTCTATTTTTACATTTCATTGTGTTAAACTAAATTAGAACTTACCACATATTTCTTGTCGATATTCTAAAATTAGGAAGTGATCGGTTGGCGAATACAGTAATTCAGGTAACCCCATCTGAAATCGAAAAAATGAAGAATTATTACAATCAATATTTAAAAGCAAACAATCCGCCTGGAAGTGTCTTTTCTGCTAAAAAGCAAGGTTGTACCATTACCGCCTACCGCTCTGGAAAAGTCATGTTCCAAGGAGCCGAGAATGAAACAGAAGCCAAACAATGGGGGGGGACACTTCCAAAAAAGAAAACAGTTCCGTCTAAAAAGAAATCATCCGGCAATCCTCTGCCAGCCAATATTTCTTCTTTATCTGTGATTGGCTCTGATGAAGTTGGGAAAGGTGACTTTTTTGGACCCATGACTGTTGTAGCAGCGTATGTGAAAGAAGAGCAAATCTCTCTGGTCAAAGAATTAGGTGTGCAAGATTCCAAAAATCTGACAGATATAGAAATTGTCAGGATTGCCAAGGATTTATTAACGTTCTTGCCCTATAGTCTTTTAACATTACCAAATGAAAAATATAATCAACTTCAGTCTTCCGGTATGACACAAGGGAAGATCACAGCTAGATTACATAATAAAGCCTTGAATTCTGTACTTAAAAAAATAGAACCTGAAAAACCAGATGCGATTCTGATCGATCAATTTGCTGAAGCTCCTGTCTACTATCGCCATTTACAGGGGGTAGCAGAGATTTGTCGTGAAAATGTTTATTTTAGTACAAAAGCAGAAAGTATTCACCTCTCCGTTGCGGCTGCCTCCATTTTAGCACGTTACGCTTTCTTAAAGGCCATGGATCAATTAAGTCAAAAAGCCGGTTTTAAGCTGACAAAGGGAGCTGGTCCTAAAGTAGACCAGGATGCCGCTCGTCTGATCAAATCCCATGGTTTAGAAGCGCTTAATGAGTTTACGAAAATGCATTTTGCCAACACGAATAAAGCGAGAAAAATTGCGAAAGTCTAGATGCAAAAAAAGGTAGAAATCACTCAAATAGCCGAGTCGTTTCTACCTTTTTTATTGCAGTGAGATTCTATCCTCTAAGTTCTGCTCCCACTTTATCTTTTACTGCTGTTAATACTTTTTCATGTGCTTTCACTACTTCTTCATCTGTTAAAGTTCTTTCAGGATCCGCATAAGTTAATGAGAAAGCAATTGATTTTTTTCCTTTACTCATATGCTCTCCTTCATATAGATCAAACACTTTGATCGATTTCAGGAGTTTTCCACCTGCTTGATGGATAATTTTCTCCAATGTTCCAGCTGTCACAGTCGTATCGACAACAAGCGCAATATCTCTGGAAATCGACGGGAATTTAGGGATTGGTACATATTTTAATTCCGGTAATTCGTAGTGGAAAATCGGTTCAGCTTTAATTTCAAATACATACGTGTCTTTTAGATCCCATGCGTTTTCCATTGTTGGATGTAGTTCCCCAACGAAACCGATCACTTCACCGCCAAGGAGTATTTCCGCAGTTCTTCCCGGATGCATTCCATCTATTTTCGCTGCACGCCATTCCACCTTGCCCGCTAGACCCATTCTCTCAAAAAGACCTTCTAAAATTCCTTTCGCTACATAAAAATCAACTGGTTTCTTTTCACCTTGCCAAGCATTTTCTACCCATAATCCAGTTAATGCACCTGCAATATGCTCCTGTTCATCAGGTTGTTCATTCTGACCATTATCAAGAAAAATCGATCCTATTTCATAAAAAGCTACTGTTTCCCGTTGCCTAGCAATATTGTAGGAGAGAGAATCTACTAGTTGCGGAATAATGCTCATTCGTAAACAGCTATGCTCTTCACTCATTGGCATCGCGAGTTTCACAGGCTTTCGTGTTTCAAGCGCAAACTGAGCGGATTTTTCTTCAGAAGTTAAAGAATAGGTGATTGTTTGATAAAGCCCCGCCCCCTCAAGGAAATCTCTGGCTGATCGGCGTTTTTCCTGTCCTTTCGTTAATCCGCCAGAAGTAGCAGCGCCTTTCGGTAAAGTCTTTGGTAAGAGATCATAGCCATAAAGACGTGCCACTTCTTCAATTAAATCTTCTTCAATCGTAATATCACCACGACGAGGTGGTGCAGTCACCGTAAAAATACCATTTTCGACTGAAGCTGCAAACTGCAATCTCTTGAAAATTGATATGACCTCGGACTCGGTAATCTCCGTTCCTAGGACACGATTTATTTTTTCCAATGTGATCGCAAGCGTGACAGGTTCAATCGTTAAATGATCATCTTCCATTCGTCCTTCTAACACGTCTCCTCCTGCAAGTTCTACCATTAACTTTGCAGCTCTTTCCGCTGCAGGACGAACGCGAGTAGGATCCACACCTTTTTCATATCGGGTACTAGCTTCACTTCTTAGGCCATGATGTTTAGAAGTTGCTCGAACCGGTGCCCCGGAAAAATAAGCTGACTCAAGCAAAACAGTCGTTGTTTCACTACTTACTTCTGAGTCCTCTCCACCCATGACTCCTGCTAAAGCAATAGGAACAGATCCATTCGTAATCACCATCTGCTCACTTGTAAGCGTTCGTTCCACACCATCAAGTGTCACTAGTTTTTCTCCTTCTTGAGCAAGTCTAACAACGACCTCTTTCGAACCCAATTTATCATAATCAAAAGCATGGAGCGGCTGCCCATATTCTAATAAAATATAATTGGTAATATCGACAACATTATTATGGGGACGAATGCCCGCAGACATAAGACGTGCTTGCATCCATAATGGCGAAGGGCCGATTTTCACATTACGAATCACCTTAGCTGTATATAGTGGGTTTCCCTCGCTTGCCTCAACCTTAACCGAAATATAATCTTCTGCCTTTTCTGAGGAGGGCTCTACTTCTGTTTCTGGTAATGCAATTTCTCGATCTAGGATGGCGGCTGTCTCATAGGCGACGCCTAGCATACTAAGCGCATCTGCACGATTCGGAGTAAGATCAAGTTCTAACACCTCATCATCTAAGTTCAGTAGTGCTAGAGCATCTGCTCCGACTTCTACCTCATCAGAAAATACAAAGATTCCCTCAGCAAAATCCTTAGAAACTAACTTTCCTTCTATCCCTAATTCTTGCAGAGAACAGATCATGCCATTTGACACTTCGCCTCGTAGTTTCGCTTTTTTAATTTTAAAATTACCTGGAAGAACAGCTCCCACCTTTGCAACAGCTACTTTCTGACCTTTTGCAACATTAGGAGCTCCACAAATAATTTGAACGGGTTCCTCTTCACCTACATCTACTATGCATTTATTTAATTTATCCGCTTCTGGATGTTTTTCACATTCAAGTACATGGCCAACAACAACATTTTTTACGCCTGCACTTTTTTGTTCCACACCATCTACTTCAATTCCACTTCTGGTAATTTTTTCCGCTAATTCAGTTGCGGATACCCCTGCAAGATCGACATATTCCTGCAGCCATTTATAAGAAACTAGCATGTTTTTATCCTCCTACCCTTGTTCTTGCACCGAAAATTGTTGTAAGAAACGAACATCATTTGTATAGAAATGCCGAATATCATCAATGCCATATTTCAGCATCGCAATCCGTTCAGGACCCATTCCAAAGGCAAAGCCGGTATATTTTTCCGGATCAAAGCCAGACATTCGAAGAACATTCGGATGAACCATTCCGGCCCCTAATATTTCAATCCAACCCGTTTGTTTACAAATTCGGCAGCCAGAGCCCCCACAAATTTTACAGGAAATATCCATTTCTACTGATGGTTCTGTGAAAGGAAAGAAGCTAGGGCGAAGACGTATTTCACGATCTGCACCAAACATTTTCTTAGCAAAAACATCTAGTGTTCCCTTCAAATCCGCCATTGTGATATTCTCATTTACAACAAGCCCTTCGATTTGGGTAAACTGATGGGAATGGGTTGCATCATCATTATCTCGCCGATACACTTTACCAGGACAAATAATTTTAATTGGTCCTTTTCCATTGTGTTTTTCCATCGTACGTGCTTGAACTGGCGATGTCTGTGTCCGCATCAGTACTTCTTCTGTGATATAGAAAGTATCCTGCATATCTCGAGCCGGATGCCCCTTTGGTAAATTAAGTGCCTCAAAATTATAATAATCTTTTTCCACTTCAGGACCTTCTGCTACCTGATACCCCATGCCAATAAACAAATCCTCAATTTCCTCAATGATTTTTGTTAATGGATGGCGGCTACCGGTTTTGACTGGTCTCCCTGGCAATGTGACATCAATCGTTTCAGCTTCCAACTTTTTCTGTACAGCAGCTTTTTCTAAGTCATTTCGTTTTTCTGTAATCACTTCTGATATATTTTCTCTAATCGTATTCGCTAAAGCCCCAATTTTCGGCCGCTCTTCAGCCGATAATTTGCCCATTCCACGTAAAACCTCTGTAATCGGGCCTTTTTTTCCAAGATACGACACTCGAAGGTCATTAAGTTCTTTTAAATTGGATGAACTTTTAATTTTTTCTAGAGCTTCAGCTTTTAGTTCTTGTAACCTTTCTCTCACTTTGCAAATCCTCCTTTGATTTTTTCTAAAATAAGAAAAGCGCAAGGGGCCCGCTAACAAGCAAATGTTCTAGGACAAAGAAAGATTTTATTTGCCTTTCATTTTCCCAGGTTATTATCCAGAACATCGGCAAAGTTCACGACATCCTGCCTAGTACAACCTGTACGTCGTAACATCTGCAGCTAAAACAATAAAAAAACCTCATCCCTAAAAAAGGGACGAGGTTTATCGTCGCGGTACCACCCTTATAAACATGCTAAGCATGTTCACTTCATTCTGATAACGGCAATGCCGATGTATCTTTACGTAATGTTGTTCAAAAAGAAATGGTGACTTTTTAAACGTTATAAAACGGTCCTGATACCGACTCGGGAGGTGAACTTCATTTGGTTTTAGCAAAAAATGCTTTCAGTCAAGGCATTTTCTTCCTGTATGCTTCCGCCAAATTACTTTTCTCCGTCGACGTCTTTCGCTTATTTAGATAATCACATTATAGCTGTTTCCCTTTATGAATTCAAACCTATTTTCTTAAATGGTATAACAAAATGCCAGTAGCAATGGAAACATTGAGCGATTCACTATGCCCATAAATTGGAATATATAAATTTTTATCGGTTTTTTCCAGAATTTCTTTTGAAACACCTGCCCCTTCATTTCCAACAACAAGAGCAAAAGATTCTGTTGGTGCTGCTGTTTGAAAATTCACTGCTTCTTCTAATGCTGTGCCATAAACCGGAACTTCGTTTTGTTGTATCTGCTTTAACCACTTCAACAAATTTCCGGACTCAATTGTAAGATGAAAATGGCTACCCTGTGCCGAACGAATCACTTTCGGATTATAAAGATCTCCAGTACCCTCTCCGAGAATCACCACATCTACACCCGCTGCGTCTGCCGTCCGGATGATCGTGCCAATATTTCCAGGATCTTGCACACCATCCATTAAAAGGAAACGGAAATGCTTAGTAAAGTCGGCTTTTGTAATCCTTTTTTTACATACTGCAAATATCCCTTGAGGGGCCTTTGTATCGGAAATTTGTTCACTTACTTCTTTTGAAATCAAAACAACCGGAATTTTGTGATCATCCGTTTTCCATTCATGGGCAAATTCTTTCCCCTCTTGAATAATCACTTCAACAATCTCATTGGTTTTAAATGCTTCCTGAACTAAATGTTCACCTTCAATCAAATAAGTCCCTGTTTGATCGCGAAATTTCTTCGAAAGTAATTTCTTCCACAACTTTACTTTTTCATTTTTTGTCGACTGTATATATTCCATCGCTTTCAAGCCTTTCCAAGGTTTCTTTCTTCATTATACATATTACAGCTCATTTGAGAAAAACTAAACATCAATATCTATAATAAAGGAGCTATAACCATGGATTTAAACTTACGTAAAGCAGTTCTTCATAATGTTTCAAATAATGATCAAGCTCAATTAAAAGACACGATTGTCGATGCGATTCAACGTGGAGAAGAGAAAATGTTGCCTGGACTAGGGGTTTTATTTGAAGTTATTTGGGAAAATGCCGACACTCAAGAGCAGAAGATGATGCTTGAAACATTAGAACAAGGGTTAAAATAACAGCAATCAGCAAACGGATGTTGACCTGGATCCTAGAGGGTGAAATTCTCTTAATAGGATTCAGGTTTTTCATTTGTCAAAAAAACAGGTCTTCTCACCTGATTGAAAGCCAACAAAAAAGGGTATTTCCTTTTTAAATAGGTCTTCAACGCAGGAGGAACCGTTATGGATTCAAGTATCACATTAAAGGTTATTTGTGGATTAGTGATCTTATTGCTGATCATTCGACTTTTAGGAAAAAAGGAATTGTCTCAATTTACTCCATTTGATTTTGTTTATTTATTAGTCATTGGCGGCTTCCTAGAGGAATCTGTTTATGATAAAAAGGTCAGCGTCTGGGAAGTCCTTTACACCATTATCTTATGGGCTATTCTTATTTTCATTATTGAAATGATTGTCCGAAAATTTGATAAGTTAAAACCAATCATCAAAGGAGAACCCTCTATTATCGTGAATGATGGCGAACTAAATATTAAAGCACTTAGAAAAAATAAATTAGAATCTGAACAGCTCAGGACTATGCTCCGTCAGCAAGGAGTGTTTTCCATAAAAGAATTAAAATATGCGATCTTAGAGACAAATGGTCAATTAAGTGTCATGACAAATGAAGACCAATCTCCTGTAACAGCAAAAATGTTAAATCTTCATCCAAGTAAAGCTACCTTATCCCATTTACTAATTGATGAAGGTAAAATAAAAGAAAAAACCCTCACTTCCATTAAAAAAGATAAAAAATGGTTAATGGAGCAATTAAAAGAAGAGGGCTTTAGCAATTGCCAGGAAATTTATTATGCCGAATGGTCAAAAGAGCATGGATTTACGATCAAAACAAATCCTTAACTCTATGTCGAGAAAAAACCCGCTAGTGCGGGTTTTTATTATTCATAGGTAATTTTATCAACCGTATCTCGGTCTAAACGCTTGATCACTTCTGTAATCAGCTTCACAGCATTTTCAAAATCATCACGGTGAAGAATACCCGCGTGGGAATGGATATACCGAGTAGCAATCGTCATCGCTATGGAAGGTGCCCCTTCTGCAGCTAGATGAATCGAACCAGCATCTGTTCCACCACCTGGAATCGCATCAAATTGATAAGGAATATTTAATTCATCTGCTACACCTGTAATCAATTCACGAAGACCTTTATGGGAAACCATAGAAGCATCATAAAGAATAATTTGCGGCCCATCTCCCATCTTCGATTGTGCTTCTTTTTCCGAGATTCCCGGTGTATCTCCAGCAATCCCAACATCAACCGCAATCGCGATATCTGGCTGAATTTTATTGGCCGCTGTTTTAGCACCGCGCAGCCCTACTTCTTCTTGAACAGTTCCTACCCCATAAACGATATTTTGATGGTCCACATCCTGGAGATTTTTAAGTACATCGATCGCAATCGCACAGCCAATTCGATTATCCCAAGCCTTGGCAAGAAGCATTTTTTCATTATTCATCACAGTAAACTCAAAGTATGGGACCACCATATCACCTGGTCGGACGCCCCATTCTACTGCTTCCTCTTTATTAGAAGCACCAATATCAATAAACATATCTTTAATATCAACTGGTTTTTTCCGTGCTTCTGCTGGTAATATATGCGGTGGCTTCGACCCGATAACTCCAGTAATATCACCTTTTGAGGTAACAATTGTCACACGCTGAGCAAGCATGACTTGTGACCACCAGCCACCTACAGTTTGAAAACGCAGAAAACCTTTTTCATCAATTTGTGTAATCATAAAACCAACTTCATCTAAATGGCCGGATATCATAATTTTCGGCCCATTCTCCGCTCCCGATTTTTTAGCGATTAAACTGCCTAATCCATCGGACTCCACTTCATCTGCATAAGGAGTTATGTATTGCTTCATCACTTCTCTTGGCTCTTTTTCATTCCCTGGGATTCCCTTAGCATCCGTTAAGTCCTTTAACATCGTCAACGTCTCATCTAACTTTGTCAAATTGCTCCCTCCTTCACAAATTTGAAACTAATTACATTATAATAAAAAAGAAAGTTGGAATGCTACTAATACCCCTCTTCTTGACGCTTATAATTCACCTCATTTTTCTCTTTATAAGCTTGCTGGGTATCATCAATTGTAAATCCAAGAGATTGTCCCAAAATAAAATATTGACGCAATAATTCTTCAAAATCATCGAGTGAACGTGATTGTCTTAGCTCACCAACTTGATTGTAAACCTTTAAAAAGCTTGTTACTAAATCTTCATTTCCTTCAGAAGAGACAACGGAAAAGGAGTTTTCTGCAAAGCCCAATTCTAACCCTAAGGAAAGAATAAAATGGATGCCATCTACATATTCCTCCAAAATCACTTCGCTGTCTGAGGCTGGCTTTTTACTCCAAAATTTAAAACATCTTGTTTCATTTGCTAATTCGCCTATTTCCACTAATAAGGCCAAGATCTTCTCATCAAATAAAGATCGATCTTGTAAGCCATGTTCTTCTTCAATGTATTGATCTAATTGTCGTTGCATTTCAAACCATTCTTTCAGTGTCATTGTAAAATCCCTCCTAAAAAAATTATAACAAATAATGAAACTTTTTAAATACTCATTCGTATAGCCATATTAGATTAACCGATTGGAGGTTGCGTCATGTTTATTCTGCTAAGGATTGTGATTTTTGCCCTTATTATCTACCTGATTTATAAAATCATTAAATTTATATTAGATCCGAAACGTAAACTTGAAACCGCACATGAACAAAAAAAGTACTTTTTCTATGACGTACCTGACAATATTAGAAAAAATTTCCTCATCACATTGAAAGGTGTCATGTTTGAAGGTGAAAAATATCTCGGTACTACCGATCGTTCCTTCGAAGTAGTTTCTATATTCGTCTGGCCGCGAAACACCGACTTGCTCCAAGGGCTATCGTATGAAGACTTTCGATTTATCGAACATGAAATAGAACTACGTTACCCAGATAGCACAATCGATTGGAAAAGTCCGATTAAAGAGCTTATGGAGAAAAACAAACAATAACCTCCATGCACATAGCTAATTCTTTAAGGGTCTACGGAAAAAATCCATTTGCGATTTTTTCCGTAGACCCTTCCCTCTTCGTCCTTGTTTCTCTTACGAGCAAACATTTTTTGTCTCTTGTTGTTTCGAAAAAAATTCATTCCAAGCAACAGTTGACATTTTTTCTCGTAAAATATACACCAATGCAAGCAAAGCCAATAAAATAATGACACTAATCGTTGGCGTAAAATGAGTGATAAACTCTCCAAATACAGTGTAAAAAAAGGCCAATGGAAGATTTGTTGCAAAGGCTCCCCTCATAAAACCTTTAAAGTCAGGCCTTCTCTCTAACAGACAAAGATTTAATAAATGATAATGAAAAAAAGGAATCAATCGGAGAATTGCGATTTGTCCCACCGTCATTTTAGCATAGCGACCAAACCATTTATTTTTAATCTTTAACAGTTTTTCATAGGTACTGGGCATTTTTCGAATACAGAAATAAAATAAGGCCGATAAAATAAGTAAACCGGTCATAGAAAAAACCGTTCCTAATACACTTCCAAATAATATTCCACCTACCATACACACCATGATAACGGGTATAAAAATAAATTGACGAATCACATGGAAAAAGATGAAGATGATAGGAGCCAATGTGCCTGTTCCTTGCACAAATGTCAGCATGATCACTAATTGTTCATTCATTTGATCCCCCGCCTTCTTACTAATAGTCTATGGAAGAGAGAATTTCGTTATGACAGGCGGCCAAGCATCAAATAAAAAAGAATGCAGTCGAGGATAGCCAATATTGGAAAGCCATATTTAAAAACAAAATGCTTGGTTTTATGACGGAAGGACCACATGCCGAGCGTTGTCCCCAAAGCCCCGCCTATAATAGCGATTAACCATAAGTTTTTTTCACTAACACGCCATTCTCTTTTTTGCGCCCTTCTTTTATCAAGCTTCATAATAAAAAATCCCCATAAATTTATGACGATAATATATATTCCCACGATTAATTTAAACATATTCCTCCACCTTTTAAATCAAAAGCCATTCTCCAAGAATGATGGAGAATGGCCTTTTAAAAAAGTCTTTATGAGTTTCTTATTGTCTAACTACAGTGCTGCTTTTGCTTTGTTTGCTAGTTCTGCAAATGCACTTTCGTCAGATACAGCTAAGTCAGCAAGCATTTTTCGGTTTACTTCGATGCCAGCCAATTTCAAGCCATGCATTAAACGGCTATAAGAAAGACCGTTCATACGAGCAGCCGCGTTAATACGAGTGATCCAAAGCTTACGGAAATCACGCTTTTTATTACGACGATCACGATAAGCATACATATAAGATTTCATTACTTGTTGATTTGCTACTTTAAATAGTCTATGTTTTGAACCATAATAACCTTTGGCTAATTTTAAAACTTTCTTGCGACGTCTGCGCGTAACTGTACCGCCTTTAACACGTGGCATATTGATTCCCTCCTATTGGTTCCGGTTTATTTCAGATTGTCAAGTAAGTGACGTATTCTTTTAAAATCACCTTTTGAGACAATGGTAGATTTACGAAGTTTACGTTTTTGTTTTTGAGATTTATGAGCGAACATATGGCTTGTATAAGCATGGGAACGTTTCAGTTTACCACTACCTGTTTTCTTAAAACGCTTTGCTGCGCCACGGTGAGTTTTCATTTTTGGCATAGGGTTTTTCCTCCTCAAAACTTTACTTTTCGGCTTTTGGTGCCAACACCAAGAACATACTACGACCATCCATCTTCGGTTTCGATTCAACGGTTGCTAAATCACTGCACTCATCAGCAAATTTATTCAATACACGTTGACCAATTTCCTTATGTGTGATGGCACGTCCTCTAAAGCGGATCGAAGCTTTTACTTTGTCCCCTTTTTCCAGGAACTTACGTCCGTTCCGAAGCTTCGTGTTGAAATCATGGTCTTCAATGGTTGGACTTAATCGAACTTCCTTCACATTGATCACTTTTTGATTTTTACGTGCTTCTTTATCCTTTTTTTGCTGCTCAAAGCGAAATTTTCCATAGTCCATGATTCTGGCTACTGGTGGTTTAGCATTTGGAGCAACAAGAACAAGATCAAGATTTACACGAGTAGCCATTTCCAATGCTTCATTACGGGATTTGACTCCAAGTTGATTACCCTGATGATCAATTAGACGAAGTTCACGGGCACGAATGCCTTCATTTAACAACATATCTTTGCTAATAGTTAGCCACCTCCAAGATATTTTCGGAATACATCTGTTTGGAAAAAGATAAGCGCGGACGCTTTACTCATCATTAAGCTATCGCTATAAAAATGAACAATAAAAAAAGCGGGCACAAGGCACCCGCTTTACATTCAAAAAGATATTTAATGAATGATAAATTTCAGATCTAAAACCTGCCAACAACATATAGCGTCGATCAGGCGAGAAGCGGGCAGCTCCTTCTTCCATCAACAAGTATTCAATTTCGTTATAAATAATAGCACATGAACATAATTATGTCAATCATTGCCTCTTACACAAGAAATTATTATAGCAAATAAAAGGAAATAAGGCAAACCTTTTTTAAAACTATTTTACCCTATCTATCCTTAAAATGTTTAATTTCACCTGTATCGGTAAAACTTATAAATGAAACTTCAATTAGTGTAAGAGCTTCGTTCTCATTAATTGTTATTTGATACAAATCAGGCTTTTTAAGCAGTTTCCCAAGCCTTACGGTGGGATTACTACCTGGTTATTTAAAATAAATTAGCATAGGAGGTTTAAGAAAATGAACAAATGGTTTATATCTGTAATAGGAGCTGGCTTATTATTGGGACTAACTGCTTGTTCAAATGATCCCTCAGTCGATAATCATCCGAAAGAACAAGTTGTACCAAGCGATAACCAAGATCGGGAAAAAACACCAGATACGATTCAAATAGAAGATAGCGGGAATAAGTCTAATGAAGGACAGGTACAAAATGATCAAGATGCAACTGAAATGATGCAAGACCTTAACTTCACTAAATTTGAACTCGAAGTAAAATATGGTCCCAACGAGGAAATCGATTACGAATATAAACAGAAAAGCGACAATGGCGATTATAAAGCTGAAATGAAAGATACCGTTAAAAATGTTATTTACAAAGGGGTGGAAGCTTTTGCAGCATTGCATACACAATTAAAAGATATTGAACTAAATGCCAGTATGGATGATGAAGCAACAATCCAAGGAATACTCGACCGTTTTGACCTTAATTCGGATTATAGCAAATTTGAATTGGAAATGACTTTTAAAGACGGTAGTAAATTAGATATTGAGGATCGCAAATAGAAGTGTCGTCCAAAAAGATATACAAATATAAGGAGGGTAAATGATGAAACGTACTTTACTTGTTTTTTCTTCTTTTGTCCTAATGTGCTTCTTAGCTGCATGCGGAAATGGGAATACGAATGACATCGACTCAGCACAAAACAACACCCCAGAAGACGTAAGTCCAAATAATGAAACTGGAACAGGAAACGATTCGAAAGATAATGAAGAGACTGGAAATTCAAATGACCAAGAGGAAATGAAAACACAAATGGACAAACTCGATTTTTCTGAAATAGAAGTCGAAGTTTCTTATGGTCATGATCAAGAATATGAAGCAGAAATTGAACAAGACAAAAATCAACCAATTGAAGCCAAAGTAGAAGATGAAATTAACGATGAATTCCTAAATGGCAAAGATGCATTTGATAGCATCTATGCAAAAGCAGAGAAACTAACTCTGACGAAGGATAGTAGTGATCAAGAGACAATTGAACAAATTTTAGATGCATTCGGTTTAGATAATGAGTATGAAAAATTCGAAATTGAAATTACTTTTGACGACGGATCCAAGCTTGATGTGGAAGATCGGAAAACTGCGTAAAACTTATTACACGAATCGCTAGCCAAACAGGAGCAACTTAATCAGTGGAGAGTTACAAGTCAAACATTGATTGGAGCAATCAACTACAGCTGTATTCCTCCACTGATTAATAAATAATGTGAAACTTCAATCAGTGGGGGTTTTACAGCCAGTTAATGCGGGATAAACATTTCTTAATATCCACTATTAAAATCACTCAAACCATTCATAAAGCATCGTTTCAGAATCCGTACCTCTAGCTACCTCAAATGCTTCTTTTTTTGATCGTTTATTTTGATATAGTTCATAAAAGAACCTAATTGCAAAAAATCCACTACTTGTCCAATCAATATAATCATTAGGACCTATATATGTTTCACAGGCATTGCTCAAAAAACTAGCTGCCAATTTTTCATTCCCTAATCCACATCCGAGATTAATAATGAAAGGTGCTTTAAGCTGACAATATTCACTGATTTCTTCTGCTCCGAAATTACCCCTTGGTTCATTGTCATAATAAACATCTTCCCCTAATTCAGGCATACAAAATTTACCATCCACACCATGAAACGAAAATATAAGAAAATCAGATGAAAGGTATCTTTCTCCGGAAAGAAATTGAATAAAATCAGTAGGTCTGCCGATTACTTCATGAATTACACGAAACTCAAATGCTTCTAGTACTTGTCTTATTACTTCATATTGGTTACCTGTTTCACAAGAGACAATGGTTGCTGTATACATTTTTTTCTCCATTGAATAAAATCCTTTATTAAAAGACCGTACTTTTGAATGTCTAAATTCAGCAACAAATCCGTGATCTCTTCTCTTTCTTAGAATTCAAATTCGAACGATATTAATCGATGCGAATATTCAAAACCCAACTTTTCAGCCACTCTTTTGGATGGCTCGTTGGATTCATGTGTTGTCCAAGTATTGTCGCCAAACCACGGTTTCGTATAGTTTGATCAAATGTTGCGATATAAATTTCATGTCGGTCTCCATTCACGCGCAAGTACTTATTACCTTCCCCTTTTTTAAAATAGCATATCCTAACCCATCTTGAGTAAATGATTCTGCCGAGGACCAGAACTCTGTTAACTCTTCCTTAGAACCTCGTCAGCATCAATCAATTCCTTAGTGATCTTTACCATGGCGAGGTCTTCATCAAGTATGCGGAGTGGTTGCTCCAAACCTTTATTGAAACGCTCTGTATCCAATTCGTAATAGATCTTATAACCGACATAATATTTACGTCCATCAATCACTTTTTTCAGTGTTTTTTTCCAGTCTTCATTAAATATACTAGCGCAAAATTAGTTTCCTCCACATAACTCTAGACTTTCTTGCTTTAATTGTGTGGAAATTAAAGCGCCCAGGTAGCTGTTAAATGACTCATTTTCTGAATCACCGAGCAGATAATACCCTAAACCGACCGCGTATACAATCGCAGTACGAGGCTCCTCTATCTGATCAACATATACTACGCCTTGATTCATACCGCTAATAACTGCATTTAATACATTTTCATTTTTTTCATACGAACTACTCAACAATTTTTTGATTTTACAATAATTTTCTTTAGGTAATGTAACGATCATTGTATCCTCCTCCTTTGTATTTCTCTTAAAAGATTTTTTAGACCAACGCTGCTAGGTTTTTGGAATGATCCTTGCACTACAAGCCTTTTCGTAAAATTCGATGGGACCTGCTTCATCTATAATTACGTAGGCATAGCCATGTTCATGCATTGCCTTTAGACATTGATGGAGTAATTGATAACCAATACCTAAACTACGGTGATCGATCGCCGTACCCATTGGGCCGAACAAACCTTTCTTTTTTCGCACAACATCATAACAAGCAAATCCTACAATCTGATCCTTTTCTATGGCAATGAAAATTGGAATATTTGTCTCATGAAAACCATTGTCAATCGATTCGAGCCAGCCTTTCCCAAATTCACCCTCCACAAAATCTCTTAAAACTGTAAAATCGTCTTGTGTTACTCTTCGAATGATACTCTTGCTTACAGTCTCATTAGGAAAAGAATATTCTTTTAATGAAACAATTAGATCTCTTGGAGAATAAACAATCTCAAGTATACTTGAGACATCCTCCGTGCTAATCAAGGAACAGATAGTAGGATCTTTCAAATCAAATAGGGCTTTTAACACTAGGCCTTCATTTAAATAAATCTGTTTATACCGTGCCATTAATTGAGAAGACCTTTCCAAAATCTTTTTTACGGCTAAGGAGACTTTTGTATGAAAAGGCCAACATTGGACTGCTTGCTCTCCGTCATCCATATTTGTTTGACCAAGCCACTCTAGCAAACTATCATACGTTTCTTGATAGTTCATCAGTAACTCAGTACATACTCCTGTTCCTTCATGGAAAGTACCTACAAGCAAATGAATAGGTTCCACTACACCAGTTGATTCTAAAGCTGCTAATTCGGCATGTTGAAAAATCCTCATACAACGATCAGTAAATCTCATTGTTTCTGAAATCATGATTTCCCCCTTCAAATAAGCGCTTTATTTAAGAGTATTTAACCACTTGACAGCATCAAATACATCCTCAGCAACATAATCAGGCTCTACTTCCGCCCATTTACCAAAGTACTCCTGCTGATGATAACGATCGTAAGCCTCTTGACCTGCACCCGTCTTCACTAAAATTTTCACACAGCCCACTTGATTTGCAGCCATTAAATCTGTCCAGCGGTCACCAATTACAACACATTTCTTTAAATAAAGTTGATGTTCAACTGCTGCTTTTTCTAGCATGCCTGGGGCAGGTTTTCGGCAAGAACAGCCTTCCTCATGACCATGAGGACAAAGATAAACTGCATCAAAGCCAAAGTTTTTAAGCTCTTTATGAAACGCTTGTACCGAACTTTTCCCTGCCGCAACCCCTGGTTGGTTGGTAAATGAAAAAATCCCGATTCCTTTTTCTTTTAAACTTTCCATGGCTTTCACCGCATTGGGATATAATGCAAATTCACCAGGAAATACAACCTGCTCATGACCGCCTATTGTGCCATCGCGGTCTAGAAAAACTGCTTGAATCCATGTACTCAATTAGCAATTCCTCCTCTCCGAGTCAGATCTTTTTCATATGTTCCTTCGCTAATTTTAATAAAGGAAATTGTTCGCTTCGGATCAGTTCTTCCATATGATTTGCTTCTTTCCATGCCAGCTGATATAAATTCTTATCAATAATGCCTTTTTCCAATGATTCTTCAAGTTCATCCTCGTCTTTTAGAAAAATTTCTCCTGACGGCAGAACGACAATATCCAGAAATAAATCATCCATCCATGGCCGACCGTTTTCTATGCCATTTTCTTTACAAATATCAATATACCACTGGACAACCTCATCATTCCTATCAAACATCGTAGTCACAGAATAATGTTGATTTTCCGGAAAGTGCTGAAGCCAGCAATAGCCATCATCCACAATACAAACTCGGGTATTGCCATACTGGACAAAGGATGATTCAGTCACCTTGTGAATCCGTAAAAGTGTTATATTTCCTACGAATTCTTCTGAATCGAAAAACATTTGCCGAAACTCTCGAGCAAGGATTCGTTTCCAACCAGCACGGTCTCCATACTTTCGTTTTAACATTTATTCTTCCCCATAGAAAATCCATCAAATAACAAGCCACCAAAAGGCTCTACGGCTTCCTCTACAAACTGAATGATTTTTTCCTTTTCATTTTTCTGATAAAATTCTTCAAGTGCCACTATGAAATCTTTTGCAAGTTCCGCATTATAGTTTTTCAATGCTCGAATCGTCCATTTCGATGAGCCGATCCATTGCCGATTCATTCGTAGGATGAACTCTATCGATAATTCCGCAAGTGTATTGGCAAGAAAAATGGCTTCTTCTCTTTTAGAACATCCTTTAAAATCATCCAACACATCGGTTAAAAAGTATCTCTTCATATCGATCGTTTCACTTGACCATTTATCTGGTCCTTTTTGCAATAATTCATTTGCTTCTTGTTTAACCATGTTTACAATATTTGCATCCCTTATGATAATCCCTTCTGATACCATTTTGGGCATACTA
This sequence comes from Bacillus sp. J14TS2, assembly GCF_018333015.1. NCBI lineage: Bacteria > Bacillati > Bacillota > Bacilli > Caryophanales > Bacillaceae > Bacillus > Bacillus sp. J14TS2. Next base: position 345,160 of record NZ_BORE01000004.1, read on the forward strand.
GGTTTCGCTTGAGCCCGGTCGCTCTCAAAAAACTCTTTATAGGAAGAAAAATTATGAACAAAGCATTCAATATACCAACCAAAATCGATAAAAGATTCGCGATAGGAGGAAGGAAGTACCTGATCAAAAATTACAATATCTAGGTCGGATGTGGATGTTCCCTCACCCCGCACTACACTTCCTGCCAATAGTGCGGCTTGACAATTCGGAAAATGTTTTTCAATGACAAGTTGAGCAGCCTTCTCTGGATTTGGACGTGATGGTGTCGCCATAAATTCTCCCCCTATGTCAATCAATTAAACTTACTCCCACAAAATCAACTTTTTTTCTTAACCTGGTAATACTTCTCCTCATTTCTCTTTCGAAAAATTACCCAAAATAATAAAAAAATTGCAAAAGCCACAAATTCTATCACGAAAAGATACCAGGGATATGGACCTAAATAATCTAATAGGCTACCCCCAATAGGTTTATTCCTTAAAAACATGTAATTCCCTTTCACCAGTCGATTCACTACAAAGACAATTGGGGCAAGCAAGTTTAAGATCAGCATGGTTTTTAGGAGTCCCTTGAAAGTTGGCCGAAATCCTTTTATCCAAGTAAAATAGCAAGCTGTAAGAATAATACCAAAATGAGTATAAAAGAAATGAAAATAGCGAAAATGTGGGAAACCAAGTTCTAAATCTGGTGTTATGATCGCTTGAAGTGCACCGCCCATGCCAGCATAAAAAACGAAATTATATAAATGTTTGCTATCTGTCCATAAAAGCACAATGACCAAGATCAGGCTAATACTACATAATTCTAGTGGCAGAGAATAACTCATATCCCACCGCTCTGTTTTCCACATCCAGATTTGGTAAAGTAACTCCATGATCAATAAGGATAAAGCAAAAATTTTCTCTAATGTCTTACAACCATCCCATTTTTTTCTCGTTACAAATAGAATATAAACGATTATAAAACCGACTATAACAGCAGCAATATGCGCTGTAGAAAAGATAACGAATGAGGGCCCATTTGTATCATTCAAGTTTCTTCCACCATTCCGAAATAATAGATTGCATAAGGACTTTTCTTCATTTCCTTAACATATGGATTATCTAAAAAAATTCATCCAATAGCTGATAAAAGTCTATTTTTTCTTGTTCTACTTGCTCTAAGCCATATTCTTTCAAAAAGAGGGAAATATATTGTTTTCCAAAATTACGAGCAATACTTCGAACAGCTAAAGCGATATCCTGATAACGATCTGATATACCTGCTCTTCCCAAGTCAATAAAGCCACTCACTTTATTGTTCCGAAGGATAATATTCGGCAGACAATAGTCTCCATGAGTAAAGACAGGATCCTCTTCTCTAGGTCGATTCTCAAGCAGATCTTGAAAAAGCTCCTCCGCAGTTTTTCCTTTTCGTTCTTCATCAAAATCTTCGGTATCAACAAGACTTTTTTCTACTCTGACTTGGGCTTCCTTTATCGTCACATCCAAGGTACGTTGAAAAGGACAATGTTCTACACAAAGACTATGTATCTCTCTTAACCCTTGAGCCAATTGCTTGGTTACGAGTGGAATATTGGTTATATGTGCAGAGTCAGATGCATCAATGCCTTTGATTTCCGTCATTAATAAATATTCTTGCTTTTCATCCTGACCATAATAGAGTATCTCTGGCACTGCTAATTTTCCTTGCAGCCATCCCATCTTCTCTTGCTCGACTTGCAATGGTTCAACAGCATTGGCTACCTGTGTTTTCAAGTAAAGTGAATGACCCCCCTTTTTCAGAAAAAAGGTACTTGCTTCTGAATGACCACTAGTTTCTTGGTACATTGTATAGCCCTTGATGATTTTCTCTAATGGACTAGGTATTTTATTCATGGCTTCCCCCCTCTCCTCTCTCTTATGGTAAAAAGTATTGTTGAATCATTCCCTGCCCATTTTCTACCTTTACTTCGGCAAATGCACCATTTATAAATGTTATTTGTGGAGGAACATGACCGCAATCAATATCATAAATAATCGGAATATTTAGCTCGTTTGCGAGTTCTTGATAAACATCCTCTACTGTATAGTTTTCTACCGCTTGATTGGCGGAGCTTCGTCCAAATAGAATACCGGAACTTCCCTCAAACCAACCAGCTAATTTCATTTGGATCAGCGATCTCCTTAAATCGACTGTTGATAGCTCACAATTCTCGAGGTACCATATTAGCGGATCATCAGCAAGGAATTGTTCTTTAAATCTTTGCACATCTCCATAGGGTGTACCAATTAAATGACGGATCACATCAATACATCCGCCTAATAAGCGACCTTTAATCGGAACGTTAGGTGAAGGAGAAATCGTTTTCCAAATGGTTTGCTCCGTTAGATGATAAACACAGGGAGAGGGCCGATCATGCTGCCATTCCTTTTGATATGTCGAAGAGGAGTGCTGCACAACACTTTCTCCAGCCTTTGTAGCTAACACCTTTTCCCACATGGCTGTTGTCTCATCCGAATATTCTCCACGTAAATCCAGTAAGTTCGTACCATGTGCAGTGGCCATTCCGCTTGTCAATGTTATCGCCAATAATAAAAGGCTAATGTCGGAATAACCTAAAATCCATTTATTTGGAGGTTGTTCAAAATCGATATATTCTAAGATTTCTACTAATAATTCTCCACCCCAAGGTGGTATAAGTAAATCGATTGACTCATCCCGTAACATTTGCTTTAATTCTGCAGCCCGCTCTTCAGCCGAAGCCGATTTGGCCTTATGTTGGGTCCAAACGGTCTCACCACATTTCACCGTAAATCCCCTCTGCTCTAAACGTTGAAATGCCTGTTTTACAATGGGATGAAGTTCCATTCGCACCCCTGATGAAGGGGCTGTCACCCCAATCACAGCCTTATTTTGCAAAAACGGATATCGGATCATTCATTCCCCTCCCCTTTGTGCTAAATATCTCTTTTCAATTTCAACTCAAACTTCGGCTTCGTGACATAGTCCATATACTGAACGGTCCCATCAAAATTCAAGTAGGTTTGGAAACGCGTGCGAATGGCTGGTGCTTCGACCATATCTAAAACATGTTCCTTCGCTACCCAACGACTATCCGAAGTTTCCTCTGATGTTGCTAATTCTCCTCCTACTGGCTTGCAGATAAAATCAAACATCACCTTTGTTGGGACATCTGTGACACCGTCATACCATTTATGTGTACCTGTGTTAGAATAAACTCCCATTAGGTGCGAAACAATGATGTCGATCCCACTTTCTTCCTTTACTTCCCTCGTCACCGCATCGATCACATTTTCTCCTACTTCCACTTGTCCACCTGGATACACCCAGCCTCCATGAATTGTTTTAACAAGCAGAATATTCCCTTGATCATCTTCTACAATTCCACCGGCTGCAACAATATGTGTTGGCATTTCCATGATCTCTCCACCCTTCTTTGTCCCTACTTTATTACTATTCTAGAAGATCACAAAATTGACCTGCCAATTGATTTTGGGAAAAGTTGCTCTAACTCCTCCCTGGGTGCTCAAGATAAAGAAAATTCCTTTACTATTTCTACAACCTCTATCTTGCCATCTATTAACGTTTCTACCAATTGCTCCTTATCAAGTTTATTAGGTTGATTGCTCCAGTAGTAATCTGCATTTCTTTCATTTTCTTCAGCATCCTGAGTTCCATCAAACACATTATACGCATCACCATCAAACACCCTGCCATTTGTTCGTAGTTTAACGATTTGATAAACTTTTCTCCCACTATTGATAAATGAATTAGCCCACATTTCAGCATCTACAAAAGTTTTTGAGGTGTATAAACACGACATTCTAGAAGGATAGTTTGGATAGTTTTCCCCTCTAACCTTCTCTAGTGCTAATTCTCTGTATGTTCTAACAGTCCAGTATTCCAAATTGGAAGTTATTAATTTCGAGTCTTTATCACTAGGCTTGTTCCCATCTAATATATTTTTGCAAGCCATAACCCGATGATAAACGCCATTATGATGGTTATGATCAAAAATTATGGTTTGGCCAAGCTTCATAGGTTTTTCGGTAACGACATGATACAAATAATTTTCAGCCACTCTTGTGCTCCCTTCTTTTATTGCTCAGCAAGCTAATACCATTAATCTATAAAGCTATTTTATATAACTGTTTCACCTAACATTAAGACTCGTAATTTCTCCTTAGGCAACTGCCGTTTTTCCCATTCCCGGTATAAGCGCTCCAATGCCTCTGGGCCAGTGTCATCCGCCAGTCGATACGCGCCATAGTGCATCGGCACAAACGTTTTTGCTTGTAGCTCAAGAAATGCTTTAACACTATCTTCCGGATTAATATGGGAATCTTTCATAAACCACTCCGGCTCATAAGCCCCAATAGGCATAAATACGGTATCAATCTTAAATCGTTCTCCAATCTCTTTAAAGCCGGAGAAATAGCCGGTATCTCCAACAAAATACATCGTTTCCTCATCACATTGAAAGATAAACCCACCCCAATGGGACGTATTTATATCTGTGAGCGTTCTGCGAGTCCAGTGCTGGGCCGGAACAAAATCAATCGTAAGCCCATTACATTCTATACTTTCCCACCAGCTCATCTCCGTAACATGCCGGTATCCTTTTCGTAAAAATATTGATTTTAACCCTACTGGTACGATATATTGTGGATCCCCCTTCAACTTTTTCAGTGTAGGAAAATCCAAGTGATCATAATGCCCATGAGAAATCACGACTACATCAATTTCAGGTAGATCCGCAAGCGGAATTCCTGGCTCCGTCAATCTTTTTTGTAACCCCATCCGTTTTGCCCAGACAGGATCTGTTAAAATATTCAGTCCACTTAACTGAATGAGAAACGTAGAATGGCCTATCCATGTATAGGATGTCCTGCTTCTATTTTTCTGGATTTTTTCAACTTGTTTATGTGGACATTGCTCAATATTTACAGATAAATCCTTTTGCTTGCTGCGTCGTTCTTTTGTCCACTTCATCATATCTCTAAACGACTTCGTATTCGTTACATTATTTAAGTTCTCGTATCTATTTTTCATAAAATCACCTATAATGAATTCTTTTGAGAAGATTATAACAACAGCATGGTAGAGAACAAAATATAAAGGTTATTTTTTGATCGTTGAAAAAGAAATAAGGAAATCGTCCATTAGGTAGATTAAAAAATCTTTTTCTGTCTCTACCTATTATAAAGGGTAAAAGAGATAATAGAAAAAGAAATAAGGTATAATTGTAAAGAGCACATGTAAAAGTTGATAATTGGTTAATAATTGCATCTTATTGAAAGGGGCAGGTTGAATGATTTTTAAAGATAAGTACAATCTCAACAATCGGGAATCAAGATTTTTATTAAAAAAAAGCATTGTTGCTTTAATCCATTCCGCTTCACGGTTAGAAAAAGTTAACACTACATTTCCGCAAACAAAGACTATTGTTGAAGGTATGAGTGTAAGTGGCATTAGTATGGATGACATACAAGTCATCCTCAACCTGAAAAATGCCTATCAATATGTATTAAAAGTGTCTAATGACGAAAAGTTTGATTTGTCAATCGCTTGTAAAATAAACAGTTTTATTTCTTATAACGAGTCACTTGAATGGGGTGTTTTGCGCACGGGTCAGGTAGGAATACATGGAGTAGACTATATTCCTGCCATTCCTATTGAATCTATGGTCGTATCTACAATCCATAACATCTTAGATAGTGAAATGTCGTGGACCTACAAAGCATTAAAATATATGTATTATGCTATGAGAGCTCAGCTGTTTTGGGATGGAAATAAACGTACGGCCATTGTATCCGCTAATACAATCATGATGTTGAGTGGAGTCGGAATAGTCAATATTAGCGAAGAACAACTGGAAAATTGGAATCAATTATTAACAGAGTTCTACGAAACGAATAACGATGAAAGCATAATCCAATGGACTTATGATCACTGTATACATGGGATTGATTACTAAGAGAAAACGGCTGTGTTGTATCAGTCTCACATAGACGCTGCTCTTTTAAATAAGACCGCAAGCAAATAAAAGTCCACAAGCGGTCTTATCTCTATTCTACGGAGTTAAAAAGTTCTCAGTAAAATAAGGTTGTCCCTCTTCACTAAAATCGACTCCAACTCCTAATGCTCTAAAATCCTTTTGCAGAATATTCTTTCGATGACCAGGTGAATTCATTAATCCTTCGTGGGCGAAAATGCTGCTAAATTGTCCCATTGCAATATTTTCTCCAGCCATTTGATAGGCAATATCATCTGCTGTCATCCGATCAAATGGTGATTCCCCTTCAAGATTCGTGTGATTAAAATAACTGTTTTCAGCCATATCTGTACTATGTCCGCGTGCTGTTTTCATCACTTCTTCATCCCAATCAAGAATAGGAAGATCATTTTTCACTCTGGCAGCATTGGTTAAATCAAATAACTGATATTCAAATCCTTCTTTGAGTTCATTAGTTGGTTCGCCATAGATCTGTTCTTTCTTCCCTTCAAGCTTTTCATTCAGAACCAAAACAGCTGTAACTGTATCTTCCTCTAGCTGATCATAAAAAATTGTAGCATATTGGTCTCCGATTAAGAAAAGGTCATATTCATCATTTGCATTGATTTGATAGGAAACCCAGCCTTTTCGAATATATTCTAATGGATCGTGCTGACTAGCTAAAACCGTCTCCCTAGCCGTTCCATATTGTACTCCGATAGATGAGGAAATTAAGTCTTGATTTGTATATAACCCAGCTACTCGATCATTCTCATCATAAGCCACCATCAAAAAGTTTTGATACTGTTCATGATACGCCACCCAATCAACACCATATTCATTTCTAGTAGAACGTTGCGGGGAACCAATTTGCTTTTCCACTTCTGACCGTTCATGTCCGATTTCAATATTATGAATGGAAAATGTTTGATCCAGGGGCTCTTCCAATTTTGGTTTTTCGACCGACTGCTGTTCCGATTCCTCTCGTTCCTCTGGCGAGGACGTTTTGAATAAATCTTGAACCTGAGACTGAAGGGACTCAATTGTTTTATTTACTTTCGGATGTTCCTTTATCGAATAAAAATCTGCTTGCATTTTTCCGAAGACACCTGGCACACCAGATACTTTTAGGGTTTCTCCATAAAAATGCCAAAACCCTAAAACAATAATTGCTAATAGAAGAATATTTCGTAATTTCGGCAAGCTGACACTCCTGTCTTTATCCGTATTCTATATGTATATTGTAGCAAAATTTTACGGATAGGGACAATGAGCAAGAAAAGTTAACGAAAATTACCAAGACAAGATTATTTACTGATCCACATGCTTAATAAGACGTATTTTACATCAGCCGCAATATTTTTCAGTAATTGAATATTTTCCACTCTTACTCCTTCTCCCCTATTACTCCAATTAAAGGAGGTATCTCATAATGTGATTGTTGCCGCCCTTCTAAAGGAACGAACCTCTTTTGCAATCGTTAATTCCTTGATAGAAAGCAAACGAAATCCTGATGAGATAAAAGAGTTGATATAGTTTTCTAATGGACGATGGTAGGCACCTAATGTCCCCCTGATCGTTCCTACCCCATTTGATTTCCACCACTGTTCTGAATAACTTTTTATAACCCTTATGCCATTTTCTGTAGTTTCACTATTGGGAGACTGAAAGCATGGATGTGTAATGACCCAAATCATCTTGCCTCGCGTTTTTAGAATTCGATAAGCCGATCGAAACGCTTTTTGAAAATCTGGTAGATCCATCAGCATTAAACTCGACACAACCAAATCATAATCATTTTCTGAAATCTCCCTTAACTCCTGTGCATCATCCTCAACCCAGTCGATCGCATCCGCATTTGGATAAAGTTGCGCAATTTCCAACAATTCTTGGCTAATATCAATACCAGTGACATGCCCGCCATTTTTCAACAATCGATAGCTCAATTCTCCTTGTCCACATCCCAGATCACAAATTTTTTGACCCTTGATTTCCTCAGTATGCTTTAAGATGAATTGAAAGCTCAGCTCATTGATAGGCGAACGCTTACGAATGATATCATCATACGTCTTTGCAAATGCATCATAGCCTGCCATCCTTCTCCTCCTCTGCTATCCTTGGATCTTTTCTCCCGACACAATATGCCAATGCAAGTGTTTCGATTCTTGATAAGCACCAAGATTAGTAATGACGCGGCAAGCTCCATGCTCCATTTCCAGTTTCCTCGCAACCTTTTTTACAATATTTAATAATTCCACTAATAAATTATCATCATCTAGCTTCGTAAGTGAAGGAATATGCTTTTTAGGAATCGCAACAATATGGACCTGATAAAAAGGCCTTGTATGATAATAGGCTAAGACATTCTCTGTTTCATAGACTTTCTCCACTTGTGTATTCCCACTTAACACTTCATCACAATAAAAATCATTCGTCATCTTATTTCTCTTCCTTCCTAGTCAATCTTATCTTCAATTGATAATCTGGCTTCAATTCCCATGTCTCATATGGTACAAAACTTGTTGCCTCCATTGCATCAAGGGTTCGAGATCTTTGTTGCGGACGCGTAATATATTGATCAATATTTTCTTCGTTGATTGCTATGTAACGAGCTTCAAGAATCTCTTCCGGCTGAATCTTGATCTCTCCACTCACATACTCAGCTTTAAAGACTATACCCAATGTAGCTTTTGTTTGATTAAAATAAACTCCAGTAATACCAATTGGGCGAATCATAACCCCCGTCTCTTCATAAAACTCTCGACAAACAGCTTCATCTAATGGCTCTCCGACTTCAACATTACCCCCTGGCATTTCCCATGTATCTGAACGCCAGTGAGTACGTACAAGTAAAAGCTCACCCTTTTCATTTGTAACATACGCTGACGTCGAAATCGTTTGTTTCGGTGGTACATAAGTCATCTCTATCCCTCCTATTTTTTACTCCGAAAAAAGCCCATAGCGATAAAACCAACGCCCAGACCAATCATTGAACCGGCACCTGTTTTGTCAAATAATAGTCCTAAGCCAACACCTAGGATGATACATCCAATGAAAACAACACCGCCTCTTTCATAATTCATTCCGGTCACTCTCCTCATAATTATCTTCTTACTAAAATATCTTTCACCTCTTGCAAATGTTTGATCGTAAAGGATGGACGCATTTCCTTTTCCAACGAGAGTTTTTTAGGGTTATAAAAGCAAAAATCAATCTCAGCATTTACTGAACCATTATAATCATCAGCCAAAGAGTCGCCGATGAATAATGCTTCCTTGTGATCGATATTTAGCTGATTAAGAGCTGTTTCAAAAATTTTCTTATCTGGTTTCCAATAGCCAACCTCATCCGAGATAATCAATTTATCAAAATAATGATCGATTCCGCCTACTTTAAGTCGACTTCTTTGCGCTTCTCCGATTCCATTCGAGATTATTGCAAGCCTATACTTCTCATGTAAATTGGCTAAAAGATCTTGTGCATACTCCTCAAAATGACAAGTGTGACAAAACAACTCCCAATACCGATTTGCTAATATTCGTGATCCTGAATAGTCTAGTTCTAATTCCTTTAGAGTGTCTCTAAAAGAATATTCAAGTACTTCTAATATATGATGACCCGCTTTATTCCGCTCGCTCCAATAACGCATATTGATCTTTTGAAATCTGCTCCAAAATTGCTCCCAGGCAAATGTCTCACTTTGGCTAACCTCGTGTCCATTTACAGTATTTTGCATGGATTCCCATTCACTCGTAGAATAATTAAGGAGAGTATTGTCTAAATCAAAAATAATCGCTTTATACATATCGGACATGCCCCCTTTCAGCTAACTATGCCATTAATAATAAAGTAACGAAAAAATTTATTGTTTATGAATCAAATTCATAATTCTTTTTGATAAAACTCACTATTTGGTCTCACCAATCAGGCTAATCCCCCAGGATGCGTAGTTTCATTTTCTAGTTTTTTTAATAACTCATATAATTGTTGTTCCCCTCTATCGATCCATTCCTTGGTTTCTTTAATATGATGCTCCTCAATAATGCTAGTAATCCAATAATTAAAGTCTCCAATTTTATAATAGATCCTAGCGCAAAGATGACCTTGGTTGAATTTCTTCTTTGTAATAACTGTTTGAGCCAAACTATTCCAAGCGTCTAAATATGACATTAAAGCCTCTTCTATGTCAGTCTTTTTATAAGGAATTGATTCATAGTCCTCTCCTAAATGTTCAACCACCATAATCATCGGTCTTACCGAACAAGATTCAAAATCAATAAAAATAACTTTTCCTTCAGCATTCAAAATTATGTTGTGTAGTGATATATCCCCGGGATCTAATGTTAAAGGGAAGCTTTGAAGGTTCTGAATAACCACTTCTTGATAGGAAATACATTGATAAAGCAGATCAATCAATGTGCTCCCCAACATATTCGACAATCTTAATTGATGTTCTTCCAATAATTGATTTAATATGGAAAAGGCTGATAACTCTACCTTAGAAACTTCCTGAAGTTTTTCTATTTTAACAGACCATTCTGCCACCCATATCCCCAATGATGGGAATACTTTTTTAATATGATTGGTATCTCTAAAATTCGGATGAACACCGTCTACCCACTCTAGTGCTAACAAGCAGATATCATTATCAATTTTCTTGCATACGAAAGATTTAGGTACAGGATCTTGGCTCCCACTCAATACTTTGTTATACATAGTTATTTCATTCTTTAAACCTTTGTCATCGCCATATTTTATTAGAATCATGCTATCTTCAGTTGTTAGTTTTTCAATGACCCTGACATGCTCAGAAAGATAAATGGATTTACGTTTGATGATCTTTTTATTTAAAATTCCCTCAAGTTGATTGATTGTAAGCTCCTTCATAACCTCACTATCCTCAATATGAATTTAAAATTCTAAGGTCAAAATCATAAAACCATTTGCATCAACACCTTCTTCTTTAAAGCCAGCATGTTTAAAACAGCTAAGGCTTGCGAAATTATCTGGTTCAATTCCGACTTCAATTTTTTGTGTGCGTAATAGCTCCGGTCTTTGAAGGAATGTTTGCAGCATTTTCGTACCATATCCCTTATTTCTCAATTGAGGATGGGTTAATAAAGCTATTGAGGCTGTAGATTGGTGTCCCTTTCCATCCATATTGCCCCGACAGGCCTACCTTGTTCCTGGACAAGCCATGCCCAATAATAGGGGCTTTTTTGTACATACTGAAACCAATTGTTTAACGGCAAGGTACCACCTAATCGGTGCAATATTTCTTCATCCTTGAACCATTCTTCCAAAACCTCTAGATGGACTTCATCCAATCTATGAAAATCGAGCATTCCCTTCTCCTCCTTGATCCTACGCATACCACTGTGCCTGAAGACGATACATATTGGCATAATGCCCATTTGCTTGTATGAGCTGTTCATGGGTTCCTTGTTCAGCAATGCCGCCATCATGTAATACAATAATTCGATCGACTAGCTTACAAATTCCTAAGCGATGCGAAATAAAAATCGTTGTTTTGTCTTGAGAAATATCCTTAAATTGTTTATAAATCTCCACCTCTGCCTGCGGATCAAGGGAAGCTGTTGGTTCATCTAAAATGAGTAATTCCGCGTCCCGAATATAGGCGCGAGCAATGGCTACTTTTTGCCATTGTCCCTGCGAAAGCTCCTCCCCATCAAATTCTTTTCCTAGAAAGGTTTCATACCCTTTAGGTAAATCCTTGATTATTTCATCGGCTCCAGAGGCAAAAGCCGCTCTAATTATTTCTTTATCATCATCCATTTTTCCAATCTGACCAATCGCAATATTATCCTTCACAGTCATATGATATTTATAGAAGTCTTGAAAAATGGCAGTACATTTCTTTCTCCAGGAACCTAAATCTATTTTTCTTAAATCACTTCCATCTACTACAATTCTTCCATTCGTTGGTTGATATAAGCCTAATAGTAATTTGATCAATGTTGTTTTCCCTGAGCCATTATTTCCAACCAATGCAATTTTTTCACCAGGTTTAATACACAAATCAACATTTTGAAAAACAGGTTCCTGCGAATTTGGAAAACTAAAGCTCACTTCCTTGCATTCAACACCTACCGTTAATCGTTCTGCTGTTAGACACTCCCCTTTATTCTGTTCCTCTGGCAATTCTAGATAATCAAAAAAATCTTTCATATATTTTAAATCATTGTGAACCAATGCCATCGACCAGAAGAAATTTGTCAACTTGTCTTGGAATTGGATGACTGCTTGAATAAAAGCGGCATATTGTCCAATAGAAAGTAAACCCAATGTCGCTATATAGACAACTCCTGTTAAGACAATTGCAAAGGTGATCGTATTCCCACTAGAACTAACTAATTCTAGACGACTCTCCCTTCTCGCCAAATGAATTCGGTCAGCAATCAATTTCTTATTAAGCGTTTTCCAATTTTCTCTTATATAGTTTCCCAAGCCGAATAAGCGTATTTCTCGTGCCGCTTCTCTTGCTGTCAATAAGCTTTCGAGATAGTGTAGCTTCCGAGAATCCGCTGTTTGCTTTCGATCGAGAATATACTTTTCTGTAAATAATCGTACTCGAACAAGGGAAAAAATGGTACTACCAATCAATAGAACCAAAGGGATGCTCCAATGGATAAAGCCTAAATATAGCAATAAGGAAACAAGCGTGATAAAATCACTTATACTTCTAAATATAAAAGCCATCGTCGAAAACAATCTTGTCTCCAACCCCTTGTTCGCACGCTGTAATTGATCATAGAGTTCCGGATTTTCAAATTGTGTTAATGAAAGACGATGCGTTTTCTCGATGATAAATCTTTGAATATCAACCTTTATACGCTCTTGCATATGATCCCTCACCATGGAAACAAAAATATTGCCGGCGAATTGCAAGATAAGTGCAAATATAAAAAGCGCCACCCAAAAGGAAATATCAAAAGGAATTTCAGAGGAGGTACGTCCTCTTATCTGTGTTATCACATTAACCAATTGTTGTAGAGCATAAATCAAGAGAAGTGGGATCAACCCCTGGAAAATGGTCATGAACATTATAAAGAATACTTCCTTCGGTGCGGTTGATGTCAAAAGCTTAAACAACTTAAGCAAATATTTCCATCGCTCCCACGAATTTTTCCAACCTTTATCGCTCGAATGTGACATCCTTTTCCTCCTCTCGATCCTGGTACCATTCCGCCTGTTCACGATATAGATAAGCATATGGGCCTTCTCGAGCAATTAGTTCCTCATGAGTTCCTGTTTCCACTAGCTTTCCTGCTTGTAAATAGATAATGTTGTCAGCTAATTTCGCTGATCCTAAACGATGGGATATCAACATCGTTGTTTTCCCACCAGCTACTCGACTGAATTGCTTGTACACTTCATATTCGGATTGAGCATCCAATGATGCTGTTGGTTCATCCAACACTAAAATATCTGCATCCTTAAAATATGCTCTAGCAATCGCTACCTTCTGCCATTCACCACCAGATAAGTCTTTAGAATTTTCATATTCCCTTCCCAGCAGTGTTTGATAACTATAAGGAAGTTGAGTGAGCACCTCATCAATCCCACTTTGTTGGGCAGAATAACGTAATTTATCTATATCAGCAAAATGAGCGATATCGCCAAAGACAATATTTTCCTGAGCACTCAATTGATACTTAACAAAATTTTGAAATACCGCCGCCCCTTTCTTTCTCCATGTAACTGGATGAATGTCATTTAAATCCATCCCGTCAACAAGGATTCTGCCTTTTGTTGGTTTATATAGCCCGAGAAGCAGTAAAGCTAATGTACTTTTTCCAGCACCATTCTCTCCGACAATTGCTACCTTCTGCCCAACTGGTATATGCAAATGTATATTCTGTAGGACGGGTTTTGAGCTGCCCGGATAAGAAAAATAAACATTCTCAAAAACAACACCCTCTTGGATATTTTCTGGGGCCTTACTTCCTGTAGTTGCCTCTTCTGTTCCAATCTGTAAAAATTTAGGAACATACTGAAATTGGAAGAAAAAATCGGACAGCATTTCTCCATAATGAGAGATTAGCTGAATCGCTTGCTGATAGCGATTCAACATGTATAAAAAAGCGACAAAAACACCAACAGTAATGGTTCCATTTATAGTTGAATAGACAGTGCTGATAATCATCAGCGATAAGATTATCAGTAAAAGGATGGTGCCTTTTATGCTTGTGAAAGCTGTTTGTTTTCGCGCTTGAAGCAATTCCCCAATCAGTTGGTCACTAATCCCTTTCCATTTTTTTAGAAAGAAAGGACCAAGACCAAATAAACGTAATTCAGCAGCAGTTGAACGGGACGTTGACAGATTAAGCCAATATTGAAATTTCCTTTTTAATGGAGATTGTCGATAATTCACCCTAGTAAATTCTCGATTTGCTAAAATATTGGTGATAATTAACGGGATCGAGCCGATTACTAATAAGATGGCAGGAATTATGCCAGCTTTGGAAATAGCAAAAATAATAACGACGAGTTCCACAAGATGTCCTAATAAAGAGCCAATACTTTCGATTGCATGGGTTAATTGATTAGTTGTCGCCCTTTTCGCATTTTCTAATTGATTATAATATTGCTCTGTTTCAAATGAACGTAAATCCAATGCGGTCGACTTTTCAAAAATATGATTATTTAAGATACTTGATGTCTTTTCCTGTAATTGTTTCGAAATATAAGGTTGAATAGCGTTCACAGTATTTTTGATGAACATTGCCCCAATCAAAAGTAATACCCATGGGAACAAGGACAGAATCACCTGCCGAAAATCTGACCGAAAAGGGGATTGTTCAATTAACTGATTAATCAATGTCGTCATCGCCCATAATTCAGCCGCAAGTGTTAATCCTCCACAAAGATTTAAAATAAATAAAAGCATGGTCCATGGCTTCGAAGCTTGCCATAGAACAGCCTTAAAATAATTGAAAACATCCAAAAAAGCCTTGATTGGGTTCCGTATAGCGTTGAATTGATTAAATAGTTTTGTCAATCATCCATCCCTCTTTTCTATACTCCTTTCAGCAATAGGTAAAATCCTACTCGTCTCTTAAATTACTATTTTATCATTATTGTTAGCGTTCTCATACCCGAAAAAGGGAAATTGATATCCCAGAATTTACTTAAGACGAGCTTTTTCTACAGATCGTATACTCGCATTAGGTATATTCCGAAATCTCATTTTCCTTTGTTTTAAAAAGGGCAGGTTCCTTACTTACCCGTATAACATTGAATAGAACTACCGCCAAACCAGTCAGTTCACCAATAGAGATGGAGGCTGCGCCGATAATGCCATTCCATTGTGGAAAAAAGACTACAAAAATAATCAGGCAAAGAACAACTGTAATCAAATTGGCGATCTGTCCAATCAACATCTTCTTCGTCCTCTTTTTAAGCATTAAATAACCATTTAAAAAATCAACCCAGGGAAATAACAACGCACGGAAAAGAAAAAAAGTAAGCACAATAATCGTCATGTTGGATAGGGAGGGATCTGCTCCCATTATTACTTTCATAAACCATGGCCCTGCTTTGGTTACACATAATATTCCCAATAATACAGTGGGAATCAGGCTAATGATAATCATAAAACGAAGCACTTTTTCTTTATTTTCATCGTAAAATTGTAAAACAATTTGATGCGTAAACATAAAAAAACTTAAAACCAATTGACAGATACTATAAGCCAACGCAAATGAAGCAATTCCCGCCTCAATATTATTTGTTTTCGCTAAAAAGGCGTACACAACGGGAATGAGTAGCGTCTGTATGACAAAAAAGAAAACAAGTGGTGTGTAAAATCCCAGCATTTCCTTCTTCCCAACAGAGGGTTCTTTATTATCTTTTTGTCTGTTAAGGATCCGTTGCCCTCTCCAGACACTAATGACCATTTCTATGAGCATCCCAACTAAAAAGATCAGTGCTCCCACCATGCTCGTAACACGGTCTGTTGCTATAAATAGATATGCAACAGCGAACATGCCGATCAAGCGCAGTACGACACCAATTGTGATCCATTTTGTTTCTAGCTGATTGATCATAAATCCCTGATAAATCCCACGTATTCCCGAGAAAATCACGACCAAAGTAATTACTTTAAATGTTTGTGAGATTGTGTAAACCATATCCTCACTTGCATTAAAAAAGTATATAAATAACCAATCTCCTAGTCTTGTATAGCTAATCAATAAACTGATTGCCACAATAATCCCCGTAACCTGTAAGAAAAGAATCGTAATCGTTCTAAAGGAATTTGGATTTTTCACAAGCGCTGAGCTCGTTTGCCGTAGACTAATAATCGGACGTTCTATAATTCCAAATAATGAAAATGCAACAGCATAACATGCAATAATAAAAGTCGCATTTTCTCCTCTACTCAATGTCCCATTAATAATAATATGAGTAAGAGAGGTTAAGCTGGATGAAAGTGCCAAGGGAATAAAAAACGCACTTAAATGATTATATGTAAGCTTATTTTTCTTCGAAGTACTAATAGTAACACCTTCTATTTTTCGATTATGGAAAGGGGATTTTCCAGCTTCCTTTCTATGATATCCACTATCCAATAACAACGCTGTTAAAATTCTAATGAATCTCTTATCTTTTTTATAGGACAAGAGATTCATTAGAGGGATATAGATTTTATTAAGTTGTTCAATTCCCCTTTTTCTGAAAACTAAACAAAGAGTAATGATAGGACAAACGTAGAATACAAAAAAGGAGCAATATAAATACAAGTCTTATTATACCATAAAGAAGTAAATGATTTTCCCCTTGAGCAATTATCTATATGAACAGTATATTAGAAATGATCATCACTTATTCTTTGAAAAGAAATGCGCTAACCATAGATTTATAATGAATATAGTTACGCAATTCTGGCTTAAATAACGCTAAATCATTGTTCAGCCCTGATGCTTGCGATTTATACGCATTATTATTCCTCTTCATGTACTTTGTTTAAGTGTAAGGTAATTAGATCTAACTACAAGGCTGTTTGGACGATTTTCCTCTTTTCAGCGACACGCTCAATAGCTTGAAAACCTTGATAGGCAAGCCACATATTTGAATGGCAAAATATACTTATTCCGAAAAGTGGAATAAAGCCTGGCAGGTATACAAAGAAATAATAAGTTGCTACACAAGTAATCAACATGATGATCAGATTTAAGGGTTGTAAAAAGGCAATGAGCACAGCCTGACGCAAGTATTGAAGTATATTCAATTTGTAATGTACATAAACCGGGAAAATATAAAGAAAAAGCATAATAAAAACAATCATTATGATCAGCATCAAGAAACTCATAAAAAGATTACTGCTACCCTCAACATTTCTGAAAAAGAATAAATTAAATGTGATTAGACCACCGATGAACAGTAATGAATAGCCCAAACCATTGGCACGTAAGAATTCCCTACGATAGGCATGCCAAAATGTTTTGGCGAGTGGAATATCTTCCTCCCCTAAGGCTGTCTTTCTAGCAATTATGTAGAGAGAAACTGTGCTTGGGAAAATTCCTAGTATAATACCACCTAAAAGGCAAAACCCTAACCATAACAAATTTAAATAGAAAAAATAAGTGATCCATTTGCAAACATTATTAATACCGAATAATAACCGATTCATTTGCATTTTCTCTATCTCCTTCTTACAGATAACTTTACTAAAATGAAAAGAAGCTTGATTTAGCATTTAGATACCCTTGCTATCTTTGAAAAGTCGTTTTTCGCAACAGCAGTTTATTCCACTTGTTCTTAGATCATTTTTCTTAGAATTTTCAAGTTTAGAAGAAATTTCATTATGATTTCAACCCACTTGTACTAATCCCTTCTACAATGTATTTTTGAAATATGAAAAAGATAATAAAGACTGGTAACAGGCTAACTGTTGTCATTGCAAACATTGCCCCCCAATTCGTAACAGCATTTGGATCAGAAAAGAGTTTTAACGCCAAGGAAACAGGATACTTTTCCGGAGTCACCAGATAGAGTAACGGTCCCATAAAATCATCCCAACGCCAATAGAATGAAAAGATCGCTGCTGTCATCATTGCCGGTACAACCAACGGAACGATGATCCTAAAGAAAATGGAAATTGTATTACATCCATCAATTCTAGCCGCTTGATCTAACTCCGTTGGAATTGTCCTAATAAATTGCATGATTAAAAAGATAAAGAAAGGAACTCCTAAAAAAGTTGGTAAAATTAGTGGCAGGTATGTATCTACCCAACCAAAACTATTAAACATAATATATTGAGGGATCATAACCATTTCATAAGGAAGCATTAAGGTAAGCATCATTAATACAAACCAGAACTTTTTACCCGTAAACTTAATTCTCGCAAAGCCATATGCAATAAACGTAGAGGAAATGATACTACCAATTGTGGCCACAAACGTAATAATTAATGAGTTTTTAAAGAAAGTCGTAAAGGTAATCCCTCCAAAACCTTTCCATCCTTCTTTAAAATTGCTGAAATCCCATTCTGTTGGAATAAGCTTATGGGCATTAATGAAGACAGTCGAGCTTTCTTTAAAAGAACTCATAGCCATCCACGCAAGTGGATACAGCATTACCGCAGTAAAAATAATAAGCCCTACATGTAGAAGTATTTTATTATTCCTCTTTTTTGTTCTGATCTCCATTCTTAAACTCCTTTCTCTTTAATCACCATAATGTACCCATTTATCTGAACTTTTGAATATAAGTGCAGTAAAGAAAGCAATTATAATCAGCATGAACCAAGCCATAGCGGAGGCGTAGCCCATATCAAAAAATTCAAAAGCTCTGCGATACATGTACAAAACATATAACAGCGTGCTGTTCATAGGTCCACCGTTTGTCACAATAAAACTTGGCGTAAAAGCCATAAACCCTTGAATCGTTTGCATCACTGTGTTAAACAAAATAACTGGCGTTAATAACGGAATTGTAATTTTGATAAACTGCTGCCAAGGTCTGGCGCCATCTACACTTGATGCTTCATAATAGGTTTGTGGAATATTCCTCAGTCCAGCAAGGAAAATAAGCATAGATGAACCAAACTGCCAACCATACAAAGCAACAAGTGTCCAAATGGCCGTATCAGGGTCACCTAACCATGAATGTGTTGGAAGACCAATCATAGCTAAAATCGAGTTAAGTGCTCCATCATTACCAAATAATTGTCTCCACATAATGGATATTCCAATACTTCCTCCGACGACTGATGGTAAGTAAAGAAGAGTACGATATAGGCCAACAGCTTCTACTACCTTATTTAATACAACTGCTACAAATAGGGCAAAAACAAGTCGTATCGGTACAGCCGCACCCGCATATAGAAAGGTTACTTTTATAGACTCTTTCCATGTTTTGTCACCAGTAAGCATTCGCTCATAATTTTGGATGCCAATCCAATTTGCTTGGCCACCCATCGTATAATCAGTAAATGACAAGTACAAGGAATATAAAATAGGAAAAAGTGTTAAACCAATTAATCCGATAACAAAAGGAGAAATAAATAGATATCCCATACCTTCTTCATAATCTGTTTTTAACTTTCTTCTGTTTGATATTTTTAAAGACATATTGGAAGTTATATCTGCATTTTTTATTGGCATCTGCCATCCTCCCCCTTAGCGATCTTTCAATATTGAGATAAAGCAGCCATCTTTTCCTCCGCGGCCGTCCGTTGTCACTTCCAATCTATAAGTGGAGGATACCCCCCCACTTATTGCAGCCTTGCTATATAAAGAAGACCTGTTCATCTACAAGTTTTATTAACTAACGATTCAATATCGCCTCAGCCTCTTTTCTAAATTCTGCTGCTCCTTCTTCAGGTGCTAGTTTTTTATACATCACCATCTCGTCAATGTTTTGTAGTTCGTTAATAACTTCAGAGGCTTCGGCTGGAAAATTCGAATCAATTGGTGAACTGTTCTCTGTGACAAATTCAATATAATCAAAAACTTTTTTATCTACTTCTTCTAAATCAGAAACCATCTCATTTCGAATCTCTTCTTTAATCGGAATCCCACGGTCTGTCCCGCCAATATCAAAGACTTCTATTGTATTAGTAAAAAAATCGATAAATTTCGCAGCTTCTTCTTTTTTATCGGAGTTTTCGGCGATCGACCATAACATTGCTGGTTTCAAAAACATCCCTTTTCTATTATTCTCTCCAGGCATCAAGTTTAATTTTAGCTCTCTACCTGCTGCATCTGTTACAACTCCAACTTGGTTTGACCATCTCCAGTCGATTGCAGCCTTCCCGTGAACAATAAGTTCATCTTCTGGTCCTTGCACTTGCTGTGTTTCATCATAGCCTGGTAGAGCTCCTTCTTCATAAAGCTTTAAGTTCCGATTAAAATAATCAACTAAAATCTGATCATCCTCATACCCCAATCCAGTCCCATCATCATTGAACAGTTTATACCCTTGCTCTCTAACATAGAATTCAAAAACATTTTTTACTTCGGGCAGTTTCGCGCCATACTGACCCGTTTTATCTTTCACTGTTTTCACAATATTTTCAAAGTCCTCCCATGTCCAATCATCGCTCATTTCTACTCCAGCCTCTTCCATCATTGCAGGATCATAAAGAGCGGTAAAAGCGTTCGTGCCTGTTGGTATTCCTAAAAGTTTGCCTTCCTTCATTCCTGAATCTAAGACAACGTCACTTACCCCATCTAAATTAATCGTGCCATCCTCCAGAAATGGATTAATATCTGTTAATAATCCCTGCTCAGCATAAAGATTTAAATATTCTCCAAAGTTTTGTTGCATTATATCCGGAAGATTATTTCCTGCTGCCTGTGCAGCCATTCTTTCAAAATATCCATCAAATCCGGTAAATTCCGGTTCAATTTTCACATTAGGATTCTGCTCCTCATATAGCTCTATAATTTTTAATGTCATGTCATGGCGACCTTGGGAACCCCACCAAGACATTCGTAATGTCACTTGCTCGTCATCACCTGTCTGTTCCTGTTCTTCTTTATTATCACCACCATCGCTCGCATTTGATGAACCTTTCTCTGTCCCTCCTGAACATGCTGCCATCATTGCGATAAACACAATTGTTAATAAGAATAGCCAATACTTTTTCATACTTTTCCCCCTCTAAAATGTCCTTTTGAAAGCGTTTACTATATTGATACTATAGAATAGTTCGCCATTTAAAAAAATAAAATAAACAGACTTTGATGTATAAAAAATAGACTTATCAAAAGAAGAAAGTTGGGTTTTTGCCCTTACTCCTGATTGATAAGTCCATAGTGCATTTTATATTCAGTTGGCGTAAACCCTGTGTGCTTTTTAAATACTTGACTAAAATAACGAGGATTACTACCAAAGCCAACAAATTCTGCTATCTCAAACATCTTCATTTCCTTTGGTTGCTCCAGTAATTCAATCGCTTTTTTAATACGCTGTTCGATTAAGAAATTAGAAAAACTCTCCCCTACTTCCTTTTTAAATAACTTTCCAAGATAATCTGGGTTCATATATACAATAGTAGTTGCAATTTTCGTTATAGAAAGTTCTTCATCACCTACATATTTGTCCACATATTCAATTACCTGCCTTATAACATGACTTTGAATCTTCTTCGTATCTGTATAATGAAGCTTAGCTACATCTTCTGCAACAGTCACAATAAATCCTTTTACCTGTTCAAATGTTGGTAATTCTACAAATTGTATCATCTGTTTCAGTAATACTTTTTTATGATCTTTACTTGCTTGCCTAATAGTCGACATTAACAAATCCAAACTATGAGTTTTTACCTCCTTCTCGCTATAACCGTTCTTTTTTAAATATGAAAAAAAATTCTCTAAGTACTTGTGAATTCCCTTTAAATCTCCATTACGAATGACATGAACTAAATGTTGATGATCATAAGGAACAATCCTTTCATTAGTCCCTTGAAAATTCCAGCACTTTTTTGTAATGATACTTCCATTATCTAAATAAAATCGTTCGGATAAACTCTCTAAAGCTTCCTCATATAAATCTCGTATTTCATGTTGATTTCCTGAACCACTTATCGCTACTAGAAACGACAATTGAAAAGTTTGATAAAATATTTTTTGTACTCTTTTAATCATCTCTATAAAATAATCAACATTATTATCTCTTGCTAAAATAACAATTCTCTCATCAATCAAGGTATCCAATACTACACTTCGATCCTTTTTCATTTCCGTTAAGATCATTTTCTTTAAGGCATATATATATTCATAATTACTTTCATGTTCAATCATAAAAACAAACAATCTTAGTGGAGAAGAAAAATCAATCTCAAAAACCTTTTCGAGTTGTGCCCAATCCTGTACACCATAATCCTTATTGGTAATATATTCATTTAAGAATTGCTCTTTTGCTCCCGGAATCATCTTTTTTAGTTTCTGATCCATTGAAAAGATGAATTGCTGTGTACGGTTTTGTTCATCTACTTCTTCGACTACTTTAAGTAAAGCTTGCTCTATTTTCAATTCATTACTAGGCTTTAATAAATAATGCTTTACCCCGTATGCCATCGCTGTCTTTGCAAATTCGAATTCATCATAGCCAGATAAAATAATAAATTTTACTTGAGGATAAGAGGTATGTATTTTCTCAATCAACTCAATCCCATTCATTCCAGGCATTTTAATATCTGTAATAACGATATCGGGAACTTCTCTTTCCACATAGTTAAGTGCCATTTTCCCATGGTGTGCCTCTGCCACAAGCTTAGTCCTGCATTTTTCCCAATTAACTAGCAGAGCAATCCCCTTTAATATATTTATTTCATCATCCACTAATAAAACTTTATACAAATCTTTCACCTCGTTTGAAAAGGTAACTTGACGATGACTCTCGTTCCTGCTTCTTTTTTACTTTCAATATGGATACCATATTCATCACCAAACATTAATTTAATTCGTTCATTAATATTATGCAGGCCAATCCCTGTGCTTTTTGACTTATTCCTCCCTTCGAAAATAGCTTGAATCGTTTTCTTTTCCATTCCAGGGCCATTATCAGATACAATAATACACAGTTGCCTCTCTCTGATTTCATGAAAAATTTCAATCTCACAAGTGGAAACGATCTCTTCTAATCCATGTTGAATGGCATTCTCCACAATCGGCTGAATCGTTAGTTTAGGAATACTAGTTTTTTTTATCCCCTCTATGTTCTGAACAGAAAAATGCAGCCTATTTTCATAACGATATTTCTGTATCGTAATATAATGATGGATAATCTCAAATTCTTCCTCAATTGTAATGAGAGGAGCCTTTTTACTAATAATATTGCGCATCATATTACCTAATGACTCAGCTAGGTTTGATATCTTTTCCATTTTGTTCACTCTTGCAAGCCAATTAATAGAATCTAATGTGTTATATAAAAAATGTGGGTTAATCTGCGCTTGTAGTGCTTTGTATTGTGTCTCTTTTATGATTAATTGCTTTTGATAATTTTCCTTTATAAGCTCATTAATCTTCTCAAGCATCAACTTGAAATTTTTTTGCATTTGTCCGATTTCATCTTTTTGAAAATCTTCATTCTCAAAAGATACATCTTCAAATCGACCATTCTGAACTTGTTTCATTTTTTCCGTCAATGCCTCTATTGGTTTTGAGATAGCCTTTGCTGACCTTCTACTCACATATATGGTCAATAAAATCATCAATATAATAAAAATAATCATTAAATGAGTCATAACTTTCGTCTTTTCAGCAATATTGTCATAGGGAAGAATATTATAATAGGTAAGATGGGAGTAATCGGATGTTTGAAAAGTGATAAAATACTTTTTTCCTTCTATTTCACTAATTTGATAGCCCCACTCTAAACCAGCTTCGTAATTAACGACATCTAATATAGCGCTTTCAAAATTTTCATCCATATAAAGGATATCATTTTCCATTGCTATCATAATGCTTCTATCACTAGGTTCCTTCAAAACTTGCTTAAGTAAACTATTCATATCAATAGTGATACCAAGATAACCGAGATGATCAAGACTCACATTCTTCATTCTCCGAATTTGTCTAGCTGACAACAATTTATTCTGCTCTAGACTTGCCCAAACACTAGCCCCTTTGGATTGATAAATATCCTTATATTTTTCAAAATCCCCATTAAACTCGGGATCATAGCCACCAATATAATGCTCGGAAACAAGATCAGTTATTTGAACCGAGGTAATATACCGTTCCATATTAGCAAAAGCAACTAAACGTTCCGTTAGTAACATTCTTGTTTTATAGATTTGATAATCAAGTTGATCTGACTTAATCGTTTGCAAATACGTTTGAATAGAATTATCAGTACTAATTTGAAAGGAGAGCTTTTCAACTTTTTCAAACTCTTTATCCAATACTGTGGACCATAAAAGAAGGCTTTCAGCTGACTCTGCATAGATGCGTTCCTCATACATTTTAGAAAAATAATGAAATAATAGGAAAGTTGTTATCGTAAAGAGAAAAAGTAATAATAAAGTGATCGAGAAGATTTTATTTTTAATCGTATTAAAATAATTAAAAATACGGCTGATTTTTAACATGCCTCCTTATTTTAACCTTTCATCAAATTGCCAGATCCTGTCATATCTGTTGGTATTCAAGGAGTTAGAAGTTCACTTACATCCCCCCCCTTGATCATAATTTAGTATGTGGGTAGTCCCAAATCTTACATAGCCTTTTATATTTACTTTATTCGACATTATTGAAGGTACTCCTTTCTTTAGATTTAAATTTTTTAATTACATTAATTGAAAGAGAACTATTTTTTAAACAATTTTGTCTAGTTTTTTAATTTATATTTTGAGAATGATCTGTAAAAATATCAATGTAAACGTTTTCCTTATTTAAATAAGCAAAAGGAGGGATTTATTTTTGAATAGTCATTATGGTTAAACACACGTAATTTGTTTTCCAAATATCAAATAAAACAAAGGAGAAAAGATGATGAAGCTTAAAACAATGATTATTTTAATATTTTCTTTGTCGCTCGTTACTTCATCGATTATTTTGGATGGGAATCTAAAAATAAAAGCGGCTATGATTGATACCATCCCAAATACTACAAGAACGGTGATGAATTATAACAATCATTTTCTGTCTGTAACTGGGTTTGCCTCATTAGGAGTGAGCGACCGAAGTCATTACTTAGGAACCTCTTACTATCGCGAGGTAAGAACAGGGAAGGATTTCCTACAGGCTGTGGCGGATGCGAGTAGCGGAGATGTAAAAGTGATTAAAGTCATGGAAGATCTGAACTTAGGATGGAAAGCATTAAATCTAAATTCTGCGGAGCAAAAGAAGTATAGTTTTATCAGCAAGTATTCAGAACCAATGAATGGATATACAAATCCGTTATTAGATGCTTCTGGTGTTTCCCAGTTAAATATCGATAACGTCAATGGGTTAACAATATTTTCAAATAGCGGAAGAACAATTAGTCATGTTGAGATTAAATTACAAAGATCTAGCAGTGATCTTGTTTTTAGAAACCTGAATTTTGATGGAATGTGGCAATGGGATGATACTGGAGAGCATAAAGAAGCTGGCTGGTCCTTCTTCAAAATAAATGGGGCTAATAATGTCTGGATCGACCATTGTCGTTTTTCTATTGCAGCAGATGGTTTGATTGATCTTAAGAATGGTTCAACTAATGTAACACTTTCATGGAATGAATTTGGCTTGGAAGCTAGTGAAAATCTACCTGAGGATAGTGGGATTTACCAATCTATTCATTTTATGGAGGAAAAGTTTATTTCCAATCAACTTGATTCAGATAGTGTTTATTATAATATGCGAAACGCTGGAGCAACCAAAGAACAGATTATGGCTTACGCAGCTTATCATAGTAAAAGTCATTTGAATGGCTCAGGGGATAAAGATTATATGAATTATGTTGGAAGTAATGGGGTTGAAATTAAAGATGGGAATCAAAGAATTCGTTTGACAATCGCCTATTCTCGTTATCATAATATCGGTCAGCGGGTACCAATGATTCGTCAAGGCTCGGGTCATCTATACAATATATATCTCGATAACTCCACTCATCATAATGTACTAGATCATGTCGAGGCAATTGCAAAGTATGGAACAGATAATCTCTCCCGAGCGCTCAATGCACGCAATGGTGCCTCTATTGCGGCAGATACATCAGTATTTAATGATATTTATGAGCCAATCACAGGAGCTGAAGTTCAAGGGATGGATACGGAAAACATGAATGCGCCCTGGAATACATTATTTCGGGATGCATATAATCATAATCTAATTGTGAACTCGAGAATAACCAATAAAGATGGAACATATATAGGCAGCAGTTGGGATAATAATGGTGAGAACCTTTTTACAAAAGGGTTTAATTGGTATGATAAAGCAACACTGGGAAATTGGGCGTGGTCTTCTCATATTGTTGGAGTTGAAAATATGGATAAAGAGAATCCACCAACCGATCCATTCATGTTCGAATATAATTATGAAGAAACGTTACCTTATACCTACAATGTTCTTCCATTAAATAGCGTGGAGTCGATAGTTACCAAATATGCTGGTGTTGACAAAGTGACAATGGGGACAACAGATTGGTTGAAGACGAATTATGATCCAGTGATACAAAATTTAGTTGCCCTTGTAGAAGAATATTGGATAGAAGGAGAAATTACAAATGAGCATACAGCACACGCTTTATCTCTTCACTTGACTGCTGTTTCCCAATTTGAAAAGAAGCAAGACAATAAAAAGATCATTAAACATATGGAAAACTTTAAAAAATTGCTAGATCATCAGAAGAAAAATATCTCAGATCATGCATACGATTATCTCTTTCAAAGTGCAAATGCAACAATTGCCAAATGGCAGGAATAATTGAGGAAGTCACAGAAGAAATCCATTAAAAATTTGAAAGGTAGGCATCTACTATTTGTAGTGCCTACCTTTTTTCTATATTTCCTACTCGCCCGTTTGAATTGGATCTGTTTTTTTGTTAATTACAACAACCTTCTTGATGGTATTCATCTACATGCGAAATATTAATTCTCCTGACTGGCCATCTCCTCTTTTATTTTTATCACAGACTCTTCCTCCGTAACCCTTAGAAATTCGTTTATATCTACACCAGATTCTTGGTACTTTTCAAAGTCAAATGTGACAAACTGATCCCAAATGCTTTTAAACTCAGGTGGCTCTGCTGGTGTAGTATGGAATAAAGCTTCAATATTTTTTCCTGGGAGAAAATCATTTTCAGCCCCAAATTCTTCAATAGACTCTGCCGTGTTCAAAGCGGAAGGTGTCCCTATACGTGAAAGCTGTAATTGATAATCTTCTGTTGCTCCAGCTAAAATAAATTGTAAGGCTGCTTCCTTTTGATCACTATGATTGTTTATAACCCAAGGATGAATTCCTCTTGGAGAAGGGCCAATTTCCGGTGCATCAGCCCATGTTGGAATTGGTGCAATATCAATGGGTTCCAGGTATTCAACCTCTTTTTCTACGTCTTCTACATTTCCTCCTCCCCATTGGGCTAGTAATCCATGCCAATCAATTTTCATCGCTGTTGTTTTTCCTCCAAAGCTACATTCTTCCGCTTGATTTCCTTGAATATTATAAAATCTTTCCATTAATTTCATATATTTAGTAAATTTGGGGTCACTTGTTAACAAGACGTCACCTGTTTCAGGATCTGTCATATTTGCTGATAACTCCCATAATGGAGCCATTTCTAATAAATCCATTTCTAATCCACAATAAACGTTCCCATTTCGTTCTCCGGTTAAACTAGCTGCAAGATCCATCACTTCATCCCAACTCATACTTTCGTCCGGATTTGGATATTCTTTTCCAAACAGATCGAATACTTCTTTATTGTAGTAAAGTCCAAGAACTCCAGTTTCCTGTGGGATACCAATAAGACGCCGTTCCTTATCCCTTGAGCGAATTTCTTCTAAAACTAGTGGTTGAAGATGAGATAAATCGATGCCATAAGACTCCAGCATATCATCCAGTGGGAAAACTGAATCTAGCTTCTCTAAAGGTTGTTGCCCTGTAAACGCCAAAAACACATCAGGAGTTGTGCCTCCAGCATAAAGCTCCTCTAAATTTTCAACACTTCCATCCCAATCTATATGCTCTAATGTAATATGTGGTAACTGTTTTTCAGCATATTCTCCAATCCTATTCATAAAATAGTCCTCTCCCCAAGGTGTAGCCACACGCACCGTAACTTCTTCATCTGAGAACTGCATTTCGACAGTCTCATCTTTTTCTTTCGAACCTCCGGGATCATCTCCATGATCTAAAGTAGAAGAATTTTTATCGGAACAAGCTGTTAAAAGAAATATTATACAGAATATTGAAAATATTAAGCTCCTATGTTTCATTTATATCTCTCCCCTTTTGGTCTATTAAGCCATTCAAACAATTAGTCAGCGTTACAAAAAACTAAAATAGAAATACAAACATATTTAATGACTTTACTGAACATGATTAACTGAAATAACTGAAGATCGATCTTCTTTTTGTCTCCTTATCCCCTGTCCTCATCCTCTCTATAATTCTGTGAGTTTTGTATACAATTTTTACCGATATCGTAGCACAAAGGTCTATACACCCTTATTATTTTTAATTTGTAAGGGTTTACAATTGTTATCGGTAATTTAAAATAACATCAAGGTCATTGCTTGTCAAGCATTGATTTTTACTGTCGACTGAAATCTTATTCGGATGTTTTCTATATTAGATAAAGAGATTTTTCCGTTATGAGGGTTTTACAGGGCTGGATATCTCTTATGGCTAAAAAATCAAAAGTTTTCATATACTCTGTCGGTTTTTCAATCACCACTAATGCCATCCTCTAATATAGTACTCACCAATAAAAGAAACATTTGCCTCATCATAGGTCCGTTATATTATAAGCCTCTTTTTTAACTACATAAAAAAACAAGGCTATTTTCATTCCTTTCGGGAACATTATCCATAGAACTTATATTATAACTAGAAAAGGATGGGGATTAGATGGATAAGGGACGAAACAATCATGAAACCAATATTGAAAATAAAAAAACACTAACCAATCGCCAAGGACACCCTGTCACGAATAACCAAGATATTCGAACGGTTGGAAATCGTGGCCCAGCTACATTAGAGAACTATGATTTTATTGAAAAAATTAGTCACTTTGATCGCGAGCGAATCCCTGAGCGTGTTGTTCACGGCCGCGGGGCTGGAGCACATGGCTATTTTGAAGCATACGGAACGGCGGGTGATGAACCGATCTCAAAATATACCCGTGCTAAGCTCTTTCAAGAAAAAGGGAAACAAACTCCTGTTTTTGTGCGCTTTTCAACCGTGATTCATGGAGGACATTCTCCTGAAACATTACGTGATCCACGCGGTTTTGCTGTTAAGTTTTATACAGAGGATGGAAATTGGGATCTAGTTGGAAACAATATTAAAATTTTCTTTATTCGGGATGCAATCAAGTTCCCTGATATGATTCATGCCTTTAAACCTGATCCTATTACCAATATTCAAGATAGTCAGCGTTTCTTTGACTTTTGCTCAAATTCACCGGAATCTTTTCACATGGTCACATTTATTTACTCGCCATGGGGTATTCCAGCAAATTATCGGCAAATGCAAGGCTCTGGAGTCAACACGTACAGGTGGATCAACAGTGAAGGAGAGGCCGTACTAGTCAAATACCACTGGGAACCTAAACAAGGCATTAAAAACCTCACGCAAAAAGAAGCAGAAGAAATTCAAGCGAAGAATTTTAATCATGCCACACAGGACTTATACGATGCGATTGAACAAGGTGATTATCCGGAATGGGAATTGTTTGTACAAATTATGAGTGATGATGCACATCCGGAATTAGACTTTGATCCATTGGATGATACAAAATTGTGGCCTAATGATCAATTTCCTTGGATTCCAGTTGGAAAAATGGTTTTAAACAAAAATCCTGAAGATTACTTTACAGAAGTTGAACAAGCTGCGTTTGGGACGGGTGTCCTTGTTGATGGTCTCGATTTTTCCGACGATAAAATGCTGCAAGGGCGGACGTTCTCTTATTCAGATACGCAACGATATCGTGTGGGGGCCAATTATTTGCAGTTACCAATTAATGCAGCCAAAAAACGGGTGGCTACAAACCAAGAAGGTGGACAGATGCGTTATGAAGCAGAACGCGCACCAGGAAAAAATCCGCATATTAATTATGAGCCATCTATTCTAGGAGGATTAGAAGAAGCAAAACAACTGGGCAAAGAACACACTCCTGAGGTAAATGGCAAACTTGTGAGGGAGCCAATTGATCGTCCTAATAACACCAAACAAGCTGGAGAAACTTACCGGATGTTTGAAGATTGGGAGAAAGATGAATTAATCCATAATCTTGTGAATGATCTTTCAGGCTGTGATCAGCGTATTCAAGACAAAATGATTGCCTTGGCTGAGGAAGCAGACGAGGAATATGGTCGTAGATTAAGGGAAGGTTTGAATACTACGATGAAAGATCACGACCCGAATCCACTTGGCGCCAATGATGCTGAAAAAGTATCGAAGGAAACCATGGAAGATAGCCATGACGCTGATCCATACTAAAAAAATCTCTAGACAAAAAAACCGACAGTGTAAATGAAAACTGTCGGTTTTTATCCTTATGCACTTTGTTTCGATGTAACACCTACTGATTTCTTTCTTGCTGGTAACATATTAAAGAGAATATTTAAAATAATAGCTGTTAAACTCCCCGCTACAATGCCATTACTTGTTATGATTTGTAAACCGGTCGGTAAAGCTTCGAATAGATCAGGAGCAACTGTAACGCCAAGTCCAATTCCAACTGAACAAGCAATAATCATCGAGTTTTCTTGGGAATCGGAAATAATTTTGCTAAGCATTTTAATTCCTTGTGATACGACCATCCCAAACATCGCAATCATCGCTCCACCTAAAACTGAATCAGGAATAACCGTGGTCACGGCAGCAAGCTTAGGTAAAAATCCTAGTCCAATTAGCATAGCAGCCGTAATGACGATGACTTTTTTGGAGCGAACCCCTGACATTTGAATTAAACCGACATTTTGCGAGAAAGTTGTATAAGGAAATGCATTAAAGAGCCCGCCAATCACTGAAGCTAATCCCTCAGCTCGATATCCTTTTGCTAAGTCTTTTTCTGTTAGCTTCCGATCGCAAATATCACTTAGGGCAAAGTAAACACCTGATGATTCCACAAGAGACACCATCGCCACTAATGTCATCGTCAAAATGGCCGACCATTCAAAAGTAGGATACCCGAAGTAAAAGGGCTCAACCATGTGAAAGACAGATGCATCGCCAACAGGTGCAAAGCTCACTTTTCCCATAATGATCGCTGCAATCGTTCCTATCCCTAGTCCTAACAAGATCGAAATTGCTCGGATAAAACCAGTAGAAAAACGATAGAGCAGGATAATGAAAAGCAAGGTACCAAAAGCAAGGGAGAGATTAGCAGGTGAGCCAAAATCAGCTGCCCCTTGTCCCCCTCCCATATTTTGAATAGCTACGGGGATGAGCGTAATTCCAATGATTGTGACGACTGAACCTGTCACCACAGGTGGGAAGAATTTGACAAGTTTCCCAAAGAACCCGCCAATAATAACGATAATGACACCTGAAGCAATAATAGATCCATAAATTGCTGATACACCATATTCTCCACCAATCGCAATAATCGGACCAACCGCTGTAAATGTACAGCCAAGCACAACGGGAAGCCCAATCCCTGTAAATCGATTGCTAAATAGTTGCAAGATCGTGGCGATTCCGCACATTAAAATATCAATGGATACTAAATACGTTAGTTGCGAAGGAGTAAATTGCAAAGCCTTCCCAATCGTTAAAGGAACAATAATTGCTCCTGCATACATAGCTAACAAATGCTGAATACCTAGGGTTGTCGACTTTAATGCATCCTTCATTTAGGCCTGCGCCTCCTTCGTAAAGTCGACTTTTCCATTTTCTAAAGAAGATACAATCGCGAGTGATTCAACACGAATGCCTTGTTTACGAAGAAGCTCTCCACCTGTTTGAAAACCTTTTTCAATCACAATTCCAACACCGGAAAGACGTGCCCCTGCTTGTCCAATGATGTCAATCAAGCCAAGAACAGCCTGTCCATTTGCTAGAAAATCATCAATAATTAGAACAACATCATGTGGTTGAATAAAATCCCGTGAAACGGAAATTTCAGTTGATTCTTTTTTTGTAAAAGAATACACACTCGCCGAATAAAGATTTTTAGATAGGGTTAAAGATTTCCGTTTACGAGCAAACACAACTGGTATATCCATAATCAAACCAGCCATCGTCGCAGGAGCAATACCAGAAGACTCAATCGTGATAATTTTGGTAATCCCTTCATCATGAAAAAGGTCTGCAAATTCCTGTCCAATTTCTTTCATAAGCTGTGGATCAATTTGATGATTTAAAAAAGAATCTACTTTTAACACGGTATCTGATAGTACTTTTCCTTCTGATTTAATTTTATGTTTTAATGCCTGCACTATGATGGCCCCTTTCGTCATTTACAACAAATAGATCAAACAAAAAAACTCGATGACCTAGCATCCCGATGATAAATGGGAGCAAAGTCTTCGAGTTTTCACATCTCAAAAGGAAAAAGAAAACATGCCTAGCGGCTTACGTTTTCTTTCAAACTTTGCACCCATAGTCGATTTATTTATGGTAAATCGGTAGAAACTTCCAGGCCATATCCCTGTGATTTATATGAGTGTACTATAATGTTGTCGAATAATGCTATTATAGCATGTTATGGACGATTTTCAATGGATATTCTTTCTAAGTTTACCGATTTCCCACGGATCTTAGCTCTTTCAAAAGACCTCCAACTTTCTATACAGTTAGAAATTTATTTCTGCTTGTCGGAAGGGTTTGGTTTAGGATTCTGGTTGTAACTTACCTTTCCACAAATTTAAAAATCTCATCAACCGCACGAGAATATCCGCCTGACCGCCGGAAGGACTCTGAAATCTTCACAGTTGCATTCCGAATAGATACGGAGTTCAACACCTGATCAACTGCTTCACATAGCTGTGTGGCAGTCAAGCCTTGCATTGACAATTGGATTCCTGCACCAATTTGCATGACTTGCCGGGCAATGGCCGGTTGATCCGCGCTTTGTGGAATAACAAGGAGCGGCACACCATAGTAAAGAGCTTCATTAGTGCTGTTCATTCCACCATGGGTTATAAACAATTTACTGTGCTGTAGTACCTCATTTTGAGGAACATAGTCTTTTACAATAAAGTTTGCAGGAATTTTACCTAAATCCGAGATCAAGGTTTTATCGCCAATTGACATGATGACAGTATAGTCAGTATCTCCAAGAGATTCAATACAGAGCTTGTAGAAATCGACCGTTTGATTAAATACAGTACCGAGAGATATGTAAATCAAGCTCTCAGCCTCAACTCCACCAATACTAAAGTTTTCTTGAGTCGCACGTTTGGAGATGGACGGTCCAACGAATTGATACGTTTGATCAAATTGCTGAAAATCAGGCTGAAGCTCCTTTGCCGTATACACAATGGTTAACGATGCAGGGTTACAGAATACCTCATAAGGTGAATTGATTTCTATCCCATATTTTTTCTCGACTTCTGCTTTCAGGCTTTGAAAACGTTCGTTAGCTGCATGAATGACTTCTGAAGGAAGCGATCTAGAGGCTTGCTCCAACATTTTATAAAAAGATGGCTCTGTCTCCGCGAAGGAAGAACATGAACAGATTGCAGGAAGCTTTAAAATCTGAGCCAGCAAACGCCCACAGCCAAACATAGAATCATGGATGATATAATCAAAATGTTCACCTTTGATCTGATCAAGAACAGAGGGTATGACTATATCTGCTGTCAACAGCAGACCATTGATTCTTTCCAGCTCATAATTTCTGCCTCCTGAAATAAAAGCTTTAATAAATTCTTGATCATCAAAGGTTCGAACAGAAGCCCCGATATTTTCCATACGTTCTCGAAAAGCTTCTATACAAAAATACACTACCTCTTCACCGCATGATATGAGCTCTTGTACAACACCAATAGTAGGATTGATATGCCCTTCCGATCCGGCATTGATAAATAACACACGTGCCATTGCCAACACCCCTATTCTTCATAACGTCGCTTAAGTACGACCAGATTTTTTACTTAACTTGTGTTTTTGTACATCAAATTAATTACTTTGTAGCATAACCGCCAAAATTATTGATCAAAATAGTCCAATTATGTAGATTTTCCAGGATAACAAACCGCTAGTATATTTCCTTCTTACGAGCACTCACTTCTTGAAATAACTATAGCATAAACAGTGTGACAGATTTTAATAAACATTTGTAAACCTTTCCTGAGCTGGAGATTTCATTTAACAACAAAATGAACAAATAAAAAGCATGGGCGCTATGCACCCACACTTTTCTTAAATGCTATCGACTTCTTCCTTCAATGCAGCTAAGAAAGTTTCGAATGGAATGGTTTCAGATTTCTTTTCACCATATTTTCTTACATTCACAGCCTGTTCTTTAATTTCGTTTTCCCCGACAACGAGCATATAAGGGATTTTCTTCATTTGCGCTTCACGGATCTTATATCCCATTTTTTCATCACGTTCATCCATTTCCACACGCAAACCAGATTTCTTTAGTTCATCTACCACTTGTTTCGCATAATCAAAATGTGCCTCAGGTGAAACAGGAATTACAGTCACCTGAACGGGAGCAAGCCACGTAGGGAAAGCACCTTTATATTCTTCAATTAAGAAAGCTACAAAACGTTCCATGGTCGACACGACCCCACGGTGGATGACAACAGGACGATGTTGCCTTCCATCTTCTCCAACATAGGTTAGATCAAATTTCTCAGGTAATAAGAAATCCAATTGTACGGTTGAAAGTGTCTCTTCTTTTCCAAGTGCGGTTTTTACTTGAACATCTAGTTTCGGACCATAGAAAGCAGCTTCTCCATCGGCTTCATAATAGTCAACACCTAGCTCGTCCATCGCTTCTTTCAGCATGGTCTGCGCCTTTGTCCACATTTCATCATCATCAAAATATTTTTCCTTATCTTCAGGATCCCGATAAGACAAACGGAAACTATAATCTGTTAAATCGAAATCCTCATAAACCTCTTCAATCAGTTGGACAACACGGATAAATTCCTCTTTAATCTGATCAGGACGAACAAAGATATGAGCATCATTCAAAGTCATTCCTCGAACACGCTGCAAGCCAGATAAAGCTCCAGACATTTCATAACGATGCATTGTTCCAAGTTCAGCAATGCGAATCGGTAATTCTCGGTAACTGTGAATATCATTTTTATACACCATCATATGATGTGGACAGTTCATTGGACGAAGAACAAGCTGTTCATTATCCATATCCATAATCGGGAACATATCATCATGATAATGATCTAAGTGACCACTTGTTTTATAAAGGTCCACACTTCCCAATATAGGTGTGTACACATGATCATAGCCTAAGGAAACTTCTTTATCGACAATATATCGCTCAATAATACGACGAATGGTTGCCCCTTTTGGTAACCAAAGTGGAAGACCTTGTCCAACTTTTTGTGAATTCGTAAAGAGACTTAGTTCTTTTCCGATTTTACGATGATCGCGTTCTTTTGCCTCTTCGCGGAATTTTAAGTATTGCTTTAAATCATCCTTTTTGAAAAAGGCTGTTCCATACACACGCTGAAGCATTTTATTGTCGCTATTTCCACGCCAATACGCTCCCGCAATACTTAGCAATTGAAATTCCTTGATTTTACCTGTAGATGGAACATGAACTCCACGGCAAAGATCAATAAAATCCCCTTGCTCATAGACTGTGACTTTTTCATCTTCAGGAATGGCGTCAATTAACTCTTGCTTGTATTCATCGTTCGCAAAAATCTCTTTCGCCTCTGCACGAGAAACCTCCTTACGAACAACTTCAATATTTTCACTAATAATCTTCTTCATTTCTTTTTCGATAACTGGAAGATCATCAGGGGTAATCGCATGGTCCAAATCCATATCATAGTAAAAGCCATCTTCAATGACTGGTCCTACACCAAATTTTGCATCTGGGTACAGGCGTTTTACTGCTTGAGCCATAAGATGTGCAGTACTATGGCGTAATATTTCTAATGCCTCTGGACTTTCAGGTGTAATAATTTCGATTGAACCATCCTGTTCAATCGGTGTTCTGAAATCGATTAATGCTCCGTTCCATTTGCCGGCAAGGGCCTTCTTTTTTAGGCTTGGACTGATGGATGCGGCAATATCTTCGGTTGTTGTGAGCTTCGGAAACTCCTTCACAGAACCATCAGGAAACGTAATTTTCAATTGATCCGACATTTGACTGCACTCCTTTTTTATCTTTCATTGAGGACATTTAAATAAAGGTGAAGAAAAGGACTAGGCGCTGGAGCAAGATCCAAACACTAGTCAAAATACTGCTATCTTACGAAAAAACAAAAAACCCGCCCCTGGCAAAGGGACGAGTTTCATACACGTGGTTCCACCCTAGTTTTCATAAAGCATGATCGCTTATGACTTTGGATTCTATTTAACGGAATTTTTCCGCCAATCAATACTAACAATTTTTCATGATTGGAGTTCAAAGGTGGTAAGGATTTCGCTCGTGTTGGAAAGCTCTCAGCTTTATCTTTCCTCTCTGAATACCGTGACGAAACGCTCATGTCCTTCTCATTACATGTCCTCATTTAATTATGTAGCTATTATAGCTACAATTTGCAAGAAAATCAAGAGTGCTCAGTATATGCTTCGGATAAATGATAGAAATAATTCGTAGAGAATATCGTCATTCTTTCTTCAAAGATATTTTTTAAAGTTCGAACTAATGGCTGATCCTCATCCTTTGTATATAAGAATACTTTATTTGGCGCCATCGAAAGAAGTGGTGCAATCACAGCAGAATCCACATAAACAGGGTGGTTTGATAAAAGTCTAGGATCCAGTAATCCTTGGATCTCCTCTTGCTTCATTTTTTTCAAATGCTGATCATAAAAAGTTTCAGGTCGGTCTAAAATTAGGTGGATAATGGATTGTCTTGTATGGCGACCATGTAAATAATCCCTTAAGGTTTGTACAAAAACTTGATAATCCTGTTCCATTTTATATTCATCAATAGCAATCCCTAAATACGCTGTGACCTGCTTAAAATATTCCCTTAATCGAAATCTCAAAAAAGAATCGAATGCGACAGCTCCCTTAAAGTCCAATAAATCGATCACAGCTTCACGAAGCAATGCTTCTTCCTTGACTACTCCTATTAATGCTGTTAGTTCTTTTCTCTTCCCCTCGAACATTTCGGACACAATTTCAATCATATCGTGCCGTTCATTCTCGCTCTCGTACTTGTACTTCTTCTGAAGAACTTGATCTAGCCATTCATTTCTTTTCACAGTTTGGATATATTGAATAAGAGCAGATACGTATTGATCCTTGTTTGTGTCAATTGATTGAAATGAATATATAAAACGGCCTCGTTTTTCCTGAAAGGAATCCTGCAAGCCATTTGTTGCTAAAAAAGACTTTAAGCGGATTGCCTCTTTAATGGATTTGAACATTAATTCCAAGCCTGCTCCCCCTTTACTCCGCATTGGTACATATATATGAAGTTTCGGTAGGACTAGACCATAAAAATTAGAAAAGTGGAGGCATCTGTTCAGCGAATCAAAAGAAGAACGGCTAAGTGCACGCCATTCTGACTCATGTCCTGTGAGCTAAAATCCTCTGTCAAGATAAAGGAATAGTGAAACGAAAGACGGCTGATTAGGAGCGTCAAGCAAATGTCCCGGAACCGAATAAGGATGAACTTGTCCTTTCATTTAGCCTCGAGCTCCTGCCGTCTATATCAAGGCAACAAGGTGAGGACGAAAGACGATCTGATATTGACTTACACAATCAGAAGATGTAAATTTCTAGGCGCTGGAGCTAGCATCATCTAATTAGAAAACACCTGTTAAAAGCAGGTGTTTAATGATGCCTCCGATTAGAACCCGTTAATTTAATCGGTGAGGCTAGGTATTTAATTCTTTCCATTATTCGTGCCGCTTTGATCTTTTCCTCTTCTCCACGCTGAGAATATGTTAAATGATGTTGCAAATCAAGGAAGTTAAAATTAGAACTAAAAAAAGTGGGCAATTGTTCATGCATGCGAAATTGGAGAATGGATCCTAATATTTCATCCCTTGTCCAGCTTGTCATCGACTCAGCCCCAATATCATCCAACATCAAAATTGGAGCTTTTTTTACCACTTCTAATTTTTCATTCATAGAATGGTCACCTAATGATTGTTTCATTTCTCTGAAAAACTCAGGAACGTAGACAATCAGAGAAGAAATTTCCTTTTGTGCAAGTTGATTGGCAATTGCGCCTAATAAGAAGGATTTTCCGACCCCGAAACTCCCATATAAATATAAGCCCTGCATTTTTATGCCTGGTTGATAGGCAGAAGCAAATTGTTCCGCAAATTCAAATGCATCAATTCTGCTAGGGTCATCTAGGGCAAAATCAGCAAAGTTTGCCTGTAATATTTCCTTGGGAACGTAAATACTCTTAATCAATCTCTCTGTTTTTCGTCGCTCATCCTCCAATACTTTTGTTGGACATGGTCGATAAAAAAGATCAATTTTTTTATTTTCGCATATGAGTACAGGTTCATAGCCTGGCATAATATTTTGGCAGTGATTCAGTCCGGAACAGTTCGCACATTTTTTTGTCTGTGACACATATTCATGAAGTTTCATTAATCCTTGTTCAATGATCTGGTCATTCATCTCCTCTTGATGCTTCTGCAAAAAAGCTTGCACATCCGAATCCGATAAGACCTCCATTTTTAATTGATCATATCTTTCTTGAAAATTAGGAGACCGAGACAGCTTCCCTAATGTTCTATTAATTCGTTCCATTTTGATCACCTCCATGCTGGCGGTATTTCTGTTGAATGGCCTCTAAACGTTTCCGTTTCTCTTCCTGTTCCTCATCAAAAACAACATTTTCAGCTTCTTGTGGTTCTACAAACCAATCCGGTAATCTTTCTGTTCGTATTGGCTTATTTCTCTTTTGCGTTGTTGTTTTACGATCATTCGCCCACTCTTGGTATTGACGATGTTCATTTTTTGCTAGATCCATGGCTTCCTTAACCGTTTTAATTTTCTTACGAGACCAGTGTGAGGCTATTTTCGTTAAATAACTTTTGGACAGCTTCATATCCGTTTTTAACATCACATAATGAATTAAAACATTGATAACGCCAGGTGGAAGCTTCTGATGAAATAAAACATCCTCTACAGCTTGTAAATCCGATAAGGATGGCTCCCCCCCATCCGCTAAATCAATTAAAAATTGCCGTGGTGAAATTGTCTCTAAATAGGAGATCAATTGTTCTTCTTTTGTTTTTGGTTCCGCCATATTCCTAGCATATACAGGTTGCACACGATCCACCATTTGTGGCAATTGATGATCATGTTCTAATTGATACCAATCTCGTGCCGCTTTGCGTAACTCCTCTAAATCAATCGTTTGGTCGCCATCCAAACTTGCTAACACAATATTTTTCATATTAACGGCATCTATGGCGTATAGAAAGGCTAATTTAGAAATGGCCTCTTTTGCTTCTTGAGTAAAGACTCGTCTAGGAACCATAATTTCTGATAAACCGGAAAACAGCACCTCAAAGTTAAACTGTTCCCCAGCAATTTTAATAAGTGGGGGTTCTTGACGATTAAAAAACGCTTGCTGTTCTCCTGGTTGGCTAGCTGAATGGGCCTCCTGATCCGTTAGAGCTTCAGAGCCTAAAGATGAAAAAACATCCTGAAAAGAACGAGTCCATTCTTGATACCCACTTAAGTCTACTTTTTCATCAATAAATAACCGTTTTAGTTTCAAAAATTGTGATTTCCCTATTTTTTGATATAAGTATATATTTAGCATTCCATCTGTAAAGAAACCTTCGGCAGATAAGGGTGGTTGTAAATCATATAAATAAGAACGGGTATCAGCTTCTGTTTTTACATATGTTTTTACTAAACCAATTCCTTCCAGCTTTAGACGAGCTTGAAAAATTTCGTCCAAATTTAAGTCAAGGAAATTCATCAGATGATAATGATTGAACTGTTCAGACCAAAGTCGATTTTCTTGCACTCTATTCCATAAAGTAAAGTATAAGGAAGTGCTAACCGGACCAATAAGCGGTTGATATAAAGATTCAATTATCTTTTGATCTTGGGGATGCAACATACCGTTCATTTTCACAACAAAAGCATCGATTGGCTGAATTTCACTCCAATATGACTTCAAAACAAACACACTCTCATCAATCTTTTTTTATTAAATCCTTCAGTTCATCTAAGAAAACATTGATATCTTTAAATTGTCGATAAACAGAGGCAAATCGTACGTAGGCGACCTCATCTGTTTTCGATAATTTATCCATGACTCTTTCCCCAATGAGCTCTGAGTTCACTTCTGCTTGTCCAAGTGCACGAATTTCTCTCTCAATTTCATGCGTGATTTGTTCAAGCTGATCTAGTGAAACTGGTCTTTTTTCGCAGGCACGAATCAACCCTCTTAAAATTTTTTCCCGACTAAATTCTTCTCGAATTCCCTCTTTCTTTACAACAATCAGCGGTGTTTCTTCTACCCTTTCAAATGTTGTAAAACGAAAAGAACATTTCTCACATTCTCTTCTTCTTCTAATTGCCCTTACATCATCAACCGGCCTTGAATCGACCACTCGAGTTCCATTATGCTTGCAGGACGGGCATTTCATGATACCAGCTCCGTTCAAATCAATATATTCTATTTTATCATTATACCTTAATTCGAGCCTAAATAACAAAATGTGAGTTCTCTTATCAGAAAAGCGCAAGGCGCCCGCTACCTTCGACAAGCAAATGTTCTGAGACAAAGAAAGGCGTTTTTTGCCTTTCATTGGCTCAGGTTATTATGCAGAACATCGGCTAAGTTCGCGCCGTCCTAGCGGCAGACTCAAACGCGCGTCGTGTCGCTTCGTCTGCACAGTACATCCTGTACGTCGCAACGCCGATGGACTCGCTCCTGCGAGCCTCGAGCCGATGGCGCCTGGAGCTGGCCAACAACTGCTCAGCCTTAAAGCAATCTTAAGAAAAACTTTATACTTTCTTATCTTGCAAAAAGAAGAAGCATCTAAAGGTCAATGAACTTTTGGATGCTTCTTTTTTTGACGCGCTATTGATTCCGAAAAGGATCTGAGTTCCTATGGATGAAGATCCCATTTCTTGATAAGTTCCTCTATTTGTGATTTTGTTTCAGCCATTTCTCCATTGTTATCAATCACAGCATCAGCTAATTTTGCTTTTTCACGAAGTGACATTTGCGAGGAAATTCGTGCATTTGCTTCAGATTCAGATAACTTATTTCTCTCCATCAATCTTGCTAATTGTACTTGTTCTTCAACAAACACAACAACAGTTTTTTCCACGAGATGGGTTAATTTGTTTTCAAATAGTAACGGAATATCATGAATAATCGTCTGTTTTCCGGCTGCCAATGCTTTATTTTTCCAACTTTCCATTTGTTCTCGGACTGCCGGGTGGACAATTGAATTTAATGTTTGCCGTTTTGCCTCATCAGAAAAGATGATTGAACCTAGTTTCGCCCGATCCAACCATTGATTTGGTAAAAGAATCGACTCTCCAAAAACCTGCACAATTTCTCGATATGCAGGTTGTTCTGGTTCGACGACCTTCCTTGAAGCAATATCTGCATCAATAATTACAAAACCTTTTTCTTTGAACATTTGTGAAACTGTACTTTTTCCACTTGCAATTCCACCGGTTAAACCGACCATCATGAAAATACTCGCCTCTTTCAAGTTACACTCTAGATTTTTAATATACCGATCAAAATCAATAAAACACCTGGCATAAAAGCAAAATGCTGGATCCAGTTGGTTTTAGAGAAGATATTGCCAATTTGCAGGCCTGTTTTAAGAAAAATAGCACTCATAAGCGCTGCAGAACCAGCAAGCATCCAAGGAGAATATCCTAGCATAGCAGCTCCAATCCCCGCTCCAAACGCATCCAAAGATAAGGCAGCGCCCAAAAGCAAGGCCTCAATACCGGTGATCGTCCCAGATAAATCAAAATCTGCCCTGGTTGGTTTCTTCAGGATATGGATGACGATGCCTAATGATTTGATTTCCCAGTTCACTACTAGCTTTTCTGCTTGTTCATGTGGACCTTTCTCTGTTCGAAAAAATTGGAATATCACCCAGGCACCAATCATAATTAAAATAATTCCACCAATCCGGTTTGCGGCTGTTGGTGATAGGACTTGCACAATGATACTTCCCGCAAACATGGCAATAAGCAGTGATATTGCCGTACAAAGAGCGATGATCAATAGTGATTTATACGGAATACGCATTTTGCGTAATCCATAGGCTACTCCTGTACTAAAACTATCAAGACTAATAGCAATCGCAAGTAGCAGGAGTGATAATGAAAAGCCCATAACTTCACACCTTCCCATATCAGCAGTGACTACATCAGTATATGAGAAGAATGCGTGGGTGGTTAAACGATTTTAAATAGTTACCTATTTCTTATCGCTCAAGAACTTACCTGGATTTGATCCCTTGGGCTAATCAAATTTTGTCTGTCACTGATTATCCTATCTGCTGACATTGCGGACAAAAATGCGTTCCTCGTCCTGCTACCTTCATTTTCTCAATTTCGGTTCCACAAAAAGGACATGGTTTACCATTTTTTCCATACACCTTTAATTTTTCTTGATACAAACCACTGAGCCCATGAGAGTTCATATATGAATGAACAGAGCTTCCGCCAGCCTCAATAGACTCTAATAAAGTAGCATTCATTTCTTTTAAAAGCATCAAAGCCTCTTGCTCCGATATCGTTTTTGAGATGCGCTCAGGATGAATTTGCGAACGAATAAGGACTTCATCTACATAAATATTGCCCAAACCTGAGACAATGGTTTGATCAAGTAAAACAGCTTTAATGGAACGATCTGTTTTGCTTAATTTCTGCAATAAATATTCTAATGTGCATTCATTTGCAAAGGGTTCTGGCCCCAATTTTGAAAGTGGTAATTGATCATTTTCCGTTCCTTTTGAGAATAAGTGCATGGTGCCAAATTTACGGACATCTCTATAAAAAAGGCAAGATCCATCCATAAAATAAAAGAGGATGTGTGTATGTTTATCAGGTTCCTCCTCATGTTGATGCAAGCTATAATTCCCTTCCATTCGCAAATGTGAGACAAGCGAATAATCATCCAATTGAAAGATTAAAAACTTTCCTTTCCTCTCTACATTGTGTATAAGCTGTCCCCCTAAAGCATCTTGAAATTGTTCGACTTCTAATGGATGTTTAATGATTTTAGGCCAACGAATGGTGACATTTTTTATTTTTTTCCCTGCCACCAATTCGTTTAATGACCTTCGTACAGATTCAACCTCTGGCAATTCGGGCATAGTACTCTCTCCCTCTTTTTCTCTAACTAGTAGCTACAGGCATTCGCTGAAGCGGAAACCCTTCTTCCATTACAGAACTTTTGCTTGTCGCAGGCCCGCAGGATGCGGGTCAGGACGGCGTCGCCACAGGACGTGGCGAAGTTAGCCGTTCTTCCTTTTCCCAAACGCCTTCCGCTTTTCTTTTTGTCTAGCTACAGGCGTTAAGGCGAGAGGCTCGCAGGATGCGAGTCCATCGGCGTTGCAACAGGATGTTGCGATTTTAGCCGATGTTCCATCCAATAACCTGAAACGGCTGAAGGGAAAAACACCCTTCTTCCGTTTCAGAACATTTGCTTGTCGCCCCTAGGCAAACGCCTTCTGCTTTTCTTTTTATTTTGCATCAAACCATGTGGGGCCATAAGCATATTCCACTTTTAAAGGAACGGATAAGGCTAATGCCTCTTCCATTACTTCTGGTACAATTTCTTTTAACTTATTAATTTCATCTTTTGGTGCTTCAAAGATTAATTCATCATGGAC
The DNA here is from genome assembly GCF_018333015.1 of Bacillus sp. J14TS2. Classification (NCBI taxonomy): domain Bacteria; kingdom Bacillati; phylum Bacillota; class Bacilli; order Caryophanales; family Bacillaceae; genus Bacillus; species Bacillus sp. J14TS2. Next base: position 389,253 of record NZ_BORE01000004.1, read on the forward strand.
TTGTAACAATAATCTTGTTTGTAATTGTTCTTTTTTCAAACGAGCTGCCATTTCGATCATCGCTTTTTTAATGATGTCAGCGGCACTTCCCTGAATCGGGGTGTTCATCGCTGTTCTTTCAGCGAAGCTTCTGATGTTAAAATTACGACTAGTGATCTCTGGAATATAGCGCCTACGGTGAAGAAGGGTAGAAACAAAGCCGTTTTCTCGCGCTTCTTGCACAATATCTTCCATATATTGTTTTACGCCGGAAAAGCTCTCTAAATAACGATCAATAAATTTTCCGGCTTCTTTCCTTGTTATACCCAGATTTTGTGACAGACCATAATCACTAATTCCATAGACGATGCCAAAATTCACAGCTTTCGCCTGTCTTCTCATATTCCCATCCACTTCATCTGCTGTTACATGGAAAACGTCCATGGCTGTCTTTGTATGAATATCCATATCATGTTGGAAGGCTTCTTGAAGGCCTTGATCTTGAGCAATATCTGCCAGAACTCGTAATTCAATTTGGGAATAATCAGCAGCAAAAATTACCCAATCTTTCTCCGAAGGAATAAAAGCTTGTCTAATTTTTCTCCCTTCTTCTAAACGAATCGGGATGTTTTGCAGGTTCGGATCTGTTGAACTTAATCTACCCGTAGATGTTAGAGCTTGATTAAATCTCGTATGCACCCTATGCGTGTCTTTATGAATCACCTTTAATAATCCCTCGATATAAGTAGACTGCAATTTTCCAAGTTGGCGATAATGAAGGATCTCTGGAATAATTTCATGCGATTGTTCAAGCTTTTCTAATACATCTGCTGAAGTGGAGTATCCGGTTTTAGTTTTCTTTAAAATAGGAAGACCTAGTTTCTCGAATAACACCACCCCTAATTGTTTAGGTGAATTAATATTAAATTCACTCCCAGCAAGGGTATAAATGCGCGTTTCTATTTCTTTTAACCGTTCTGCAAGCTCTAATTGCATTTCTTGTATTCGAGCTGTATCCACCTTTACGCCTGTATATTCCATCTCCGCTAAAATAATGGAAAGAGGTAATTCCAAATCATAAAACAGATCAGTTTGCTGGTTTTCCTCCAGCTCCTTTAAGCATTGTGTGTATAAAGCATCAATCGCTGCCGCTTTACGAGCAAGATGCTCAGCTAATATTTGCTCATCCGGAATTTTCCTTTTTGCACCTTTTCCATAAACTGCCTCATCTGTTTGAACATCTGTATAATGATGACGTCTGGCTACACCCGCAAAATCAACGGATGATTCGGAAGGATTCAATAAATACGAGACAAGCATTAAATCAAAATCAATTCCGTTTAAATCAATACCATGCCATTTTAATGATACAACCGAACGTTTTCCATCGTATACTCTTTTTTTCTTAGACTCATCGCTTGCCCACTTCTTAAAATCCTCTGATTGTAGGGCAAGCTCAGTAGGAATAAAATAATGACCATTTTGATGGGCAAGGCCAAAACCAATAATCTTTCCAGTATGATAATTATCATCCAAAATTTCTACATATAGCGAACTTTCATCCGTGAATAGATCTTCTGTAATTGAATCAACCATCTCATAGGGAATATCTTCTAGTTCCTCCTCCTCGATCGCTTCCCCGCCTTCTACCTTATCAAGCAATGAATGAAAACCTAATTCTTTAAAAAGCGCGATCAGTTTTTCCGGCTCATAGCCTTCATAAAGTAACTCATCAATCACAACCTCAATCGGGGCTTCCGTCATAATAGTTGCGAGTTCCTTACTCATAACTGCTTGGTTCCTATGTTCTGTTAGCTTTTCTTTTAATTTTTTCCCACTAACTTGATCAATATGTTCCAGAAGGTTTTCCAGCGTATGGAATTCCTTTAAAAGTTTAATGGCTGTTTTCTCGCCCACACCTGGTACACCAGGAATATTATCGGACTGATCGCCCATTAATCCTTTCATGTCGATAATTTGATCTGGCTGGAGACCGTATTTTTCATTTATATGCTCAGGTGTGTAAGCTTCAATATCCGTAATGCCTTTTTTAGTGATGGCAACGGTCGTCTTATCAGTACTTAGTTGCGTGAGATCTTTATCGCCTGAAATGACAAGTACGTCGAAATTCTCCTGTTCCGCTTTCGTTGCTAAAGTGCCAATAATATCATCTGCTTCATAGTTTTCTAATTCATAACGTTTTATCCCATAAGCATCAAGCAAATTACGCAAAAAAGGGAACTGCTCCGATAATTCTGGTGGAGTTTTTTGTCTTCCTCCCTTATACTCTGTAAAAGTTGAGTGTCGGAATGTCGTTTTACCAGCATCAAAAGCGACTAGTATATGGGTAGGCTTTTGTTCTGCCAATACTTTCATTAACATCGTTGTAAATCCATAGATCGCATTTGTGTGAACGCCTTTGTCATTGTTTAACAGCGGTAAAGCAAAAAAAGCTCGATAAGCAATACTGTTTCCGTCAATTAACATCAATTTTTTCTTCATTTCGGTAACCTCCGTTGGAGCAGGTTCGTCCAATTTTAATTCTATTCTACATGAAGCGAGATAAAAAAGAAAAAGAAGTGCTATAGTAGATTCTTTCCATTTCTGTGATCAAAAAAGAAACCTCATATGATGAATCATACGAGGTTCACTTTGAACGCCAAGCAGGAGACCATAGTCATGGTCAACAAGCTGGATTAGTCTTTTCTTTATCTATTAGTCTTTATCCGTATAACCCATTAACAAACGGGCGTATGGTGAATCAGATGGTAGGATAATAACGGTATCTTCCCCAATCGTTTTCTTATAAGATTCCAATGTGCGATAAAGATTATAAAATTCAGGATCTTTTGAGAAAGATTTATTAAAAATTTGGGCAGCTTCTCCTTCACCTTCTGCTCGTACGACTTCAGCCTCGGCTTCAGCTTTTGAAAGCAATTCTCTTACTTTCCGGTCTGTCTCTGCCATAATTTCGTTTTTCTGAGCATCTCCTCTAGATAAATACTCCTGAGCGGTTGATTCTCTTTCCGAGACCATCCGGGTATACACAGAATTTTCATTTTCTGCTGGAAGATCTGTTCTTTTTGTACGAACATCTACAACATTGACCCCATACTCATCACGGGACAAAAGTTCATTTACTCGTTCCGTAATCCGATCATTTAAACTTCCACGAGAGGATTTCTCATCATTAATAATCTCATCATAATCTAATTGCCCCAATTCAGTCCGAACTACTGAATAAATAAACTCCTCCATCCGCGATTCCGCATTTTCAACGGTACGTGCATTGGAAATCATTTTTTGGGGATCATCAATTTTCCATACGGCATAATTATCAATAATGATCCGTTTTTTATCTTTTGTATTAATTTCTGCCTGTGAAACATCATAAGTCATCTGATATTTAGGTAAAGTGGAAACAGTTTGTAAGAATGGGATTTTAAAAGCCAATCCTGGTTCTGTTTCAACACGAACAACTTCTTGAAATTGCCTGATAACCTTGTATTCACCTTCACGCACGATAAAAACACTTGTAAATAACAAAACAAGGAGAATAATCAATCCAATGAAAAACATTCCTATTTTTGTATACTTACGCCATTCTTGCTCAACAGAGCGACGCTCATCCATATCGACAACATTTTTACTCATTGTGAAGATTCTCCTCCTTTATCTTCGTCATTTGATTCATCTGATTGCTTTTCTTCTTGCTGATTCTCATCCGTTTTTACTGGCTTTTCCTCTTCTTTTTCCATAGAACGAAGTGGCAAATACTTTAGCGTATTTCCATCATCATTCATAATGTATATTTCCGCTTCAGGTAAAACTTGTTCAAGCGTTTCAATTGTTAGCCTCTCACGCGTGATATCTGGATTGGATTTATACTGTTCATAGAGGGAATCAAACACAGCTACACTTCCTTTAGCTGCTTCAATCCTAGCAGCCTTCTCTCCTTCTGCTTTGGATTTAATTGCCGCTTTTTCACCGTTCGCCTCATTTGTTCGCTTATTTTCATATTTATTGGCTTCATTTATTTTCGTATTCATTGTTTCCCTTGCATCTGTAACAGCGGTAAAGGCGCTCCGAACCTCTTCATTCGGTAATTCAACATCTTTTAAATTTACTGCTAAAATGGAAATACCAATATCGTATTTATCCAGCAAGTTTGTAAGTAAATCACGGACATCCCCTTCGATTTCCGCTTTTCCAGTCGTAAGCGCATCATCAATTTTTGAACTTCCAATAATACTTCGTAAAGCAGCAGACGTAGCGTCATAGAGAATTTCCTCTGGATTTGCCGCGTTAAATAAATATTTCTCTGGCTCTGTAATTTTCCACTGTACAACAAGATCAGCCAGGACAATATTTTCATCCCCTGTAATCATCTTCGTTTCATTCTTGTCTCCATCAGCATCTTTATAGCCAAAATCCAGTTTTTTCGTTTCCCGAGCCAACTTTTCTACATTTTGTATCGGCCATGGAAGTTTAAAATGTAAACCTGGCTCTGTATTGGTTTGGTCCGCCTTTCCAAAAGTAACGATTACGGCTTGGTCAGATTCATCCACTGTATACCAGGATGTTAAAATAACAAGTGCTAATATGATAACAGCCAAAATCATCCCTATTAAAGTAAAACCCCTCTTTAAACTCATCATACCCTTTCCCTTCTCTTTAGCTTCCACTCTCTATACGGATCAACGACCATTTGGTTTCATAAATCAGACTTTTCTTTCCAAGAACAAAAACGCAAGCGCCTTGATCTTAGGAAGAAAGGCTAAATTCGCGCCGTCCTGGCGCAACGCCTTTCTGACCAACTTCCTGTTGGCCTCCGACAAGCAAATGTTCCTGAACCTAGGAAAGGGCTTTTTCCCTTCATAGGTTCAGGGTTATTAAGCAGAACATCGGCTAAGGTTGCCACGTCCTGTGGCAACGCCGATGGACTCGCATCCAGCGAGCCTCTCGGGGCTAGGCGCTGGAGCTGGATGACAAAACTCAAAATTACAACTTATCCACAAGCCAAGAATTTTATAGTTTCCTGGTGTATGAAATAATGTAATTACCAAAAAGAAACATAAAAAATCCCCAGCGACTTCATGTAAGATTAAAGTACCTAACAGGGAACTCAATCTCATCACCCACTCACTAAAAATAGGAGGTT